>JADIMP010000075.1 GCA_017694665.1 Candidatus Gallilactobacillus intestinavium | reverse complement strand
CATTTAACCTAGTTTTCAAAATTCGTTCTGCCTCAGCCAAAGACGAATAATAATTAACATTTTTAAAGTAATCTGTTCCATTAATCATTGCTGATAATTTAGTTTCAGCTTTTCTATGTAAAATAATTACTGGTTTATTAATTTTTTCTGCATAAGCTAGTTCATAGCCAACTCCTAAACTAGGATGTGTAGTTTCGGCTACAACAACATCACTTTCTTGTAACCAATTAATGTCTCTGGTTCGAATTTCATGATCAGACAATGTTTTTTGCCCATCACTTGTCAAATTAGGATTTCCAATATGTTCAGTTAAAACAGAATTATCTTGGTTTAAAAATTCAATTAATTCTTGATATAAATGTTGATCATCTCAACCTCCACGAATTAATGCAGCAAAATAAATTTTCACTTTTTATTTTCTCCTTCCCTACTCTTTAACATATTATTAAAAATAATTATTGATGCAATTGAAATTATAAATAATCCTCCACCTAAAAAGCCGACGATTACATTTAACATCATATAATGACCTAATAAACTAATAATCCAAGAACCAATTGTTAATATGATTGATTCACATAAATTAATTGCTGATACTGACGTTGCACGAATATTTTCGTAAGCTAAATTTTGCGTTTTAGTTTCAAAAATAACATTCCAAATTTCAAATGCAATATTAATAAATATTAAACCACCAACCGTCAAACCAACATTTTTAACTATAAACGATAAAAAACAAACTAAACACAGTGTTTGTAACAGCAAAGCTAACTGATTTTCTTGAATTAATTTTGTTAATTTGTAAGTTATTGATACAACACTAGCTGCAACAATTGCTACTAATCCAAAAATTAATTAAATCATTAAAACTGATAAATTAAACTTTTTTAACATTAACGGACCATATTGATAACTAATCGTCACAGCTGCTGAAGAAGTACACATCAATAGTATTAAATAGATAAAATATGGTTTTGCTATTAAAAATTGTTTGAAATCCTCAAAAATTTGCTTTAAAGAAAAATTTTCATTGCTAACGCCTTGAAAATCTTCTTTATTAATATTCAATGCAACTATGAAAGCTAAACTTCGAATAATAATTGCAATAATAAATAATAAATGCCACGATATTTTAGCTAAATATCCGCCGATAAAATTACTAATACCTACAGCTAAAATACTGACCATATTGAAATAACCAGAATACTTTAAATACCTTTTTCGCTCATTTTCCAGAATACTTTCATATAATAAGGAAACATCTGTCCCAGAAATAAAAGCTAGTCCTAATGCATAGGCAATTAATCCACAATAAATTAATACATGCTGTTGAGCAAAGAAAAACATCATTAGATAAAAGATACTTAAACCTTCACCAATTAATAACGCTAACTTATGACCAATTTTATCTGAAATGATTCCTGTCGGAAATTCAAAAACAACTTGTCCTAAAGTAAAAGCACTTTCTAATAAAGCAATTTGAGCAGTCGACCACCCCATTGCTTTTAAATAGATCATCCAAACGATTAATTCCAACATAATATTGGACAATCCATTATATAAAATAACCTTTTTCATAACTATTTAATTCGCTTATTTTTAACATAAAACAACAATGAAAAGAAAACTAATACAATGGCACCAACAGTTACTGATACTCTTGTATCCGGATTAATAAACATGAAGACTACAATCGTTAACAAAACTATTAATGACACATAATTTGATAATGGATATAGCGGTTGCTTAAATGGATGTTCTTTTAATAATTCTGGATGCTGTCTTCTGAATTTTAATTCAGCTAACAAAATAACAATCCATGGTACCATACCAGGTAAAACACTAGAACTATACACAATTACAAATAAATTACTGATTGAATGATTAATTGCAACTAATACCAAATTTAAAACAAAACCAATTAAAATACCTGTAGAAATTCCTAAAATAGCTCGGTTAGGTACTAAACGTTTTGATAATTTACCAAAAAACTTAGGCGCATCATTTTCATGAGCTAATTTAAATAACATTCGACTAGAACTATAAATTCCTGAATTAGCTCCTGATAAAGAAGCAGTTAACACTACAAAATTAATGATTCCAGCAGCTGCTGTAATCCCAATTTTAGCAAACGTCTCCACAAATGGTGAACCAAGACTACCTAATTTATCCCATGGATAAATGGTAACAATTACAAAAATAGCACCCACATAAAAAATTAAAATTCGCCAAATGACTGATTTAACTGATTTAATCACAGCATGCTTAGGATCTTTAGCTTCACCAGCCGAAATACCTAATAACTCAATTCCTTGATAAGAACCAACAATGATTGACATCGCAAAGAAAAAGCCCTTAATTCCACCAGTAAAGAAACCATGATGTGTCCATAAATTACTAAAACCTGTTGGATGCCCGCCATTACCAAAACCAAATAAAATGATTAAGAATCCTAAAATAATCATTAAAATGATTGTAACCACTTTAATCATCGAAAAATAAAATTCTAATGTTCCATACGTCTTTGCTGAAACAATGTTTGCCAAAGTTAAAAAGAAGATAACAACTAACCCGGAAACCCAAGTAGGTAATTTAGGCCACCAATAATTTAGATATTCTGTTGCGGCAACGACTTCACTAATTCCTACCACAATGTATTGAAAAACATTAGCCCATTTAGTTAAATATCCGGCTAAAGGATGTACATATTCAGTAGCAAAATCAGTAAATGAACCACTTCCTGGATTAATGTATAACATCTCTCCTAAAGCTCGCATAACAAAATATAAAACAACCCCAACTAGAGCATAACCTAATACTACAGATGGACCAGTCCATTTAATAGTAGAATTGGATCCCATAAATAATCCAACTCCAATAGCTCCACCTAATGAAATCATTTCAATTTGTGCTGGCGACATTGATCGCTTTAATTGTGGCTGTTTATTTGGCATAATGTTTCCTTTTCTAATCATTTTCTAATAATTAGAGTTTATCATAATGTTAATTTTAATAACAGAATAATAAAGGCCTTACTGATAAGATCAGTAAGGCCTTTATTATCTTTAAGGTTTAATGTAAGCATATCCTTCAGACTGTTTTTTTGTAATCTCTAAAACTCCAGCAGTTACAGGTTCAACTCCAGAAATTAATTTTGTATTCGGACAACATCGATTTAATGAATTACTACATGCACAAATCTTAATATTACGTTGAATAAGTTTTTGAATAGCATCTAAATCAACTTGGCGTTGATTCTGTTCAGCTAATAGATCTAATACAGCATCACTATTAGCAACGATTTCAATTTTAGTTTTTGCATCAGCCTTCAAAAAATTATTAACATTTCTAATTACTAATGGCCATTTTTGCCTTTCGTCAACATGAAATAACGTTTTCATAATTAATCTCCTTTTTTAAAGTAAAACTAATGTATTGTGTAAAGTTACAAAAATTAAAACAATCAAAACTGAATTATAAATTAAACTTAAATATTTATTGCTTAATCGTTTATTTAAAAAGGTACCTGTAAAAGCTCCTAAAATAGCAGAAACAATCACTAATATGAAAACAACTGGATCAATATGTAATAAAGCAGAACCCTTTACAACATTAAACGCTGTCATTAAAAGTTTTGTTCCTTGAGAAAATACAATAATTCCTACAGAATATACAGCAGCACTTTTCATATCGTATGAGAATAAAATCATCATAATTGCAACATTCAAAGGCCCACCACCAATTCCTAAAAAGACAGACATTGTTCCTAAAAGTAGTCCTATAATAAAAGTAACTAATAAATTTTTAACTTTAAAATGTGGTAATTTATTTTTAATTAGCGAGTATGTTAAGACAACTGCTAAAAAAATTGTCAAACAAATTGATTGTAAAATTCTCAAATCTTTAGGAATCATATAAATTGCTGAAAATCTTAATATTTTTTGTCCAATGAATCCTCCTATAATTGAACCTAAACCAATTATGGATAACATTTTAAATTTAAATTGAAACCCATTACGATGTTGTTTAATTACTGAAATTACTGCCATCGTAAAGATAGCTGACGATGAATAAAAATTAATTAGAAAGGTGGGATCATGTGTCAATAAATCAAACATGGGTTTAATAACAACTCCGCCACCTACTCCAGCCGACGATCCACACATTGTGGCAAAAAAAACAGTTAAAATGTAAATTAAAAAATGCATTGCTTATTCCTTCCCCTTTTGCTTCATTAATGTAAATCAAAACAATATTTAGTTACAATTGGTTTACGATGTGTAATTTGATCTTGAAAATATTCCAACTGACAAATTTCTATAAAGGATCCTAAATTAAACACTTGTGTATAGCCTAAATTCATTAATGCTTTAGTCATAAAATAACTGCGATGTCCACTAGCACAATAAATATAAATATTTTTATTTTTAGGAATTTCTTCAAGACGTTTCCTAAATTCACTTAAAGGAATATTTACAGCATTAATAACATGACCTTTAGTTTTAAACTCATCTTCTTCGCGACAATCAATAATTAACGCTTCTTGTTGTAAAATTTTACGTAAATATAATGGTGATACTTTTTGATATTCGTGATTTAATAAATTACTACCTGCTAACCCAGCCATATTGATTCCGTTTTTAGCACAACTAACCCAAGGAGAATAACAAAGTTCTGCATTAGCAGCATCATAAATATTACAATTTTGCTTAATTAACGTACTGATTACATCAATATAACGATCTACGGCATCAACACCGATTGCTTGAGCTCCTAAAATTTTGCCTTCTGGAACAGAAAAAAGAATTTTTAAATCTACTGGATTACTATGAGGCATGATTTTTAATCGATATGGAACTACTACTGTAATCGTTTCATAATCAATTTGTCGGTTCTTTAATTGACATTCAGTTAAACCAACTGTAGCAATATTTTGTTGAAAAAGATGTATTACTGAGGCTCCTATAAAGTTATGATCATAAATATTTTTATGATAAATATGATCAACAGCTCTTCTTGCCTCAATTTGAGCTGGCCAAGCTAACGATAATTGCATTGGTTCTTGTGTTATACCGTTAACTACTTCTATAGCATCTCCTACCGCATAAATATCTTTTAAATTAGTTTCATAGTTAGCATCAACTTTAATAGCGCCATTCTTATTTAAATTGATCCCTATTTTACGAGCTAATTGTGTATTAGGCTTAATTCCAACAGCCATAACAACTAAATCATTTTGTATTTGTTTACCTGATGATAAAATTATTTCTTCATCGGTTATTTTTTGTAAACGATCATTCAATATTACATTCACATCATTATCTAATAATTCTTTTTGAACTATTTGAGCAAAATCATAATCTATATTATTACTTAATACTTGATTTTGTTCTTCAATTAATGAAACTTTGTAACCTGCTAATTTTAAATTTTCAGCAGTTTCTAAACCAATATATCCTCCTCCGATAACAGCTATATTATGAACTTGTTTTTTATTACAATAAGAAGTTATCTGTTTAACATCTTCAACATTACGAATAGTAAAAACTTTAGATTTATTGACACCAACAATATTTTCAGGAATTATTGGATAAGCTCCAGGTGATAAAAATAAATAATCATATTTGTATTTTTTAATTTTCTTTTGAAGAAGGTCTTTAACCAATATTTCATGATTTTTATGATCAACATCAATTACTTCACAATTTGTAAAAACATTTACATTGTTTTGATTATGAAATTTTTCACTACTAATTACATACAAATCATTTACATCTTCAATAACATTCCCTAAATAATAAGGCAAAGAACAATTAGAAAAAGAAATATTGGGTCCTTTTTCAAACATTTTAATATCAGCATTTTCATCTAGTCTTCTAACTCTAGCAGCTATTGATGCTCCACCAGCTACCCCTCCAACAACAATAATTTCATTTGCCAAATTTATCATCTTCTTATTTTTATTTTCATGTTCATTATTTCACAAAAGCTTATAAAAAACAAATATACTTTTCCTTTTTATTTGTTTAAAACACAAAACTTTTTTGTTAAAATAATCACATAAGGAGGATTAATTATGATTAACTACAAAGATGAACTAAAACAATGGAAAGAATTAACTGCTGGCTTTAATAAAGAAGTTCCCGATGGTGCTCAAGCTTTTGGTAATTTACATCAAGTCGTTTCACAAGATGGCGCTTTATCCGCTAAAGTTAAAGAACTTATGGGTGTTGCTTTAGGTATTACTGCTCGTTGTGAAGGATGTATTGTTACACATACAAATGCTGCGATTCAAAAAGGTGCTACTATGGATGAAATTGTTGAAACAGTACAAATTGCACTTTTAATGGGTGGTGGTCCTGCATATATGTATGGTAGTAAAGCTATTGAATGTGCTAAGCAACTATTAAATTAAGTCCATATAAAAAGCTCAAACAATTTTTGTTTGAGCTTTTTTAATTTCTAATTTTTTTAAAAAGAAAATCAATTATGTATATTACAATTCCACATCCTAGTAAGATACTACCAAAAATTATTACTTTCTTCTCTAAATTAATTAAAATATATATACATACAATTAAAGCAATTGATGGAATTATGATCCCACCTTTTAACTGAAATCCATGTTCTTTTACTTTTGATCTACCCTTCTTTTTCCATTGAACTTTTAACATACTCAATGATGTCATGAAATATTGTACCAATGAAACAATCACTGAACATGGTACTAAAAATAAATAATTACTACTTAAAAACAATAAAATACATAAAAGTGCTGTTAATATAATTGCAACCCATGGTGATCCTTTTTTACTTTTAATACCTAAAAAATGTGGTAATAATTCATGTTCATTAGCCAATGAAGAAACAATGAATGGTGTACTATACGATAGTGATATAGCCACACCTAAAATAGATCCAACCGTTCCAAAAATAATGATCAATTTACCTAATAATCCAAAATGATTAGCAAAAGCTATTGCCAAAGGAGCAGAATCATGCGCTATTTTTGGTCTTAACATTCTAATCACTACTAAAAATCCCAAAACATAAACTGTAACAACCGATATAATAACTGCTAACATTTCTTTAGGTAAATTTTTCTCAGGATTAGTCATCTCGCAGCTGCTACTGGTAAAAACGCAAATCCTGTATACATATAAAATACATTACTGTAAGCACTGTTATAATCCATTAACGAATAATGATTTGAAGATACGTAATTACTACCATGAATAAACCAAACACCAACTACAATAAATAAGATTAAAATTCCTAATTTAATTATTGTAGCTGTATCATTAGCAATGTCAGAAACTTTCTGACCCAAAACACCAATAATCGATATTGAAATAATAACCATAATTCCACTCAAACGATAAATTGATAAATTATTTAATTGAGGGAAAAATATCTTAAGTGCTGTTAAAAATGCAGCAATTTCGGTAGCAATAGTTAAAATTCCTTGAATCCAAGTAAATAATCCTACTTCAAACCCAGCAAACCGGACAAATTCATTATATGCATACAACCATCCAACACCATTCCCTGTTGTTCGACTAGCCATACCGGCATAACATAAAGCCAAAATCAGTGCTGATAATCCAGATAAAATCAGAATTAAAACAATCATATTCCCAGCTTTAGCATACAAGTTACCTGGTAAAAGAAACGCTGCTGAGCCAATCATACTGTCAGCACCTAATAAAAAAATTGATAATGGACTCATTTTTTCTTTGTCATAAGATTAATCCTAACTTGTGATTTTTTACACATTTTTTATTATAAATCAGCACATTATAAATAAGACAATTAGTGCTCAATAATTAAAAAAGATCTTTCAACATAATTGTTGAAAGATCAAATTAATTACGGCCTAATTCTTTCATTATTTCCTCGCGTGACACAGTTTTACCGTCAAATTCATGCATTGCTTTAACAGCATCCTGATAATCTAATAAATCTTCTAGTTTCTCTAAAATAGCACTTTGCATAAATTCACTCGCAGTTTTACCATCTAATTTAGCTTGTTTACAAATTATATTATATGTTTTTTCATCAAAGCTAAGCTTCACTGATCTAGTTACATTTTTCATTAATAAATACCTACCATAATTTATAAATATTAAAGCATTGAATTAAACGATAATGATAACAATTTATTAACTAATTAATTATCATCTACTATTTAATTTCTTTAACTAAAGATAATTGGTTCTTCTTTTATCTCATTATTTAATAAGACACGTTTATATTCAAATTGTTTGTCTTGCAATTGTTTATCTGTTAAATGACTTGCACCACAAACAATAAATGGTTGTAAATAACGCATTTGTAAATATTGAGCTAAGGCTTGAAACGGTTGTAATAAGTCTTTAACTGTATAGTGATTATTTTGATGTAAATAATTCTCTTCATGAGCACCTACAGTAACAGCAATTAATAGTTCTTTATTTTTCAATTTATGTACATTACCAAAAGCGTATCCTGCTGTAAATACTGAATCTTCCCATTGCTTTAATAATGCCGGACAACTATACCAAGTCATTGGAAACTGCAAAACTATACGATCACTTCGATCTAAATATCTATGTTCTTGCTCGACATTTATTTTAAAATTTGTATATTCTGCATATATGTTTCTAGCCTTAACATTTTTTAATAATTGAGCTTGTTCAAATAAGATTTTATTGACCTTAGAATGTTGAAAATCATGATGAAACATTAAAACTTGTGTTTTCAAATTAATAACCTCATTAATTAATACTTAAAATAATTATTTAGCATTGCTTGATAAACGTTTGCTTTTAGGTTGATAACTTAAACCAACTACCGCAATGATAATAATTAATGATCCAAAAGACATTGCCGTAGTAAGATGTAAATTCATTAATACCATTGATCCAATGGTTGCCATTAATGGCTCACAAGCATCTAGCAATCCTAAAATTGTCGGCGAAACATGCTTCAGTGCTTCAGTATAAGCAATAAATGGAATAATGGTTCCCACAATTACGATTAAAACAAACCAGAAAATCACTGCATAATTTAGATGAATATGTGGAACTTGTGGGTGTAATAAACATAATGCAATACCACCTAATAATAATCCCCAACCAGTAATTTCTATAGAACTAAAACGTTTAGTTAGTAATGGTCGTGGTAGTAAGGAACATGCCATAGCACCTAAAGCAGATAAAATACCAAAAAATAATACTGGAAAACTTAAAGTTAAATGATCAAAATGCCCATTTGTTACAATCATAATTACTCCAAAAAAAGCAATTATCGCATTAATAATTTCAATTCGACGCAAATGTTCATGAGCAAAAATCGCCATATAAATCATAATAAAAAATGGATTTAAAAACTGTAAAATTGTTGCAATGGCAGCATTACCATATTGAATCGTTAAAAAATAAAATAATTGATTAGCCATTAGACCTAATAATCCATATAAAAATACTAGCCAAAAATTAGACCATTTTTTAACCATTCTTATAGGTTGTTTTTTAGTTAATTGGGCAATTATTAATACAATAATGCCGCTTACAATTAATCTACTCTGTGTTAAAACCAATGAACTAACTTGTCCATGACTAGCCTTAAATAACTCTTTTGCAAAAACACCTGAAATTCCCCAACAAGAACAAGCAATAATCCCTATCAATGACCAAAACAGTTTTGTATTTTTCATAATATCCTCCCTTCCCTTTTCTTTTTAATTTATGGAATTAAATTAAGCTCGCCCTTCACGAATAACTTTAGTACTATGACGAACCCAAAAGTAATTGATTGCAATCAATCCTGAAGTAGATAAGAAAACACTACTATATCCAAACATTCCTGAAACTACTGACCCTAACATAGGTCCTACAATATTTCCTAAAAATTGTAAAGCTTGATTATAACTAAAAATACTACCTGAATATTTTTGTGGTGAATATTTAGCTAATAATGTTTGCACTTGTGGAATTAAGGCTGCATCTGAAATACCTACTAAAACCTTAATCCTGCAATTGCCAAATATTAAATACATAAGCTTGTGGTATATAAACTAAAATAGCAAAAATTAAACCAGCTAATAAGATTTTATGTGTTCCAATACGATCACCTAGCGCACCAAAACGTGGAGCAGCAATAATCGTTGCGATCCCTGGTAAAGCAGACACAATTCCACTCATTAATGCTACTCTACCATGCCCATGTAATAATTGTTCCACATATAGACTAATAATTGGTGAAATTGAATTATTACCTGCTTGAATAATTAATGTAGTAATGATCATTCCAATAACTACTTGTGGGTATTTTAATTTACTAAATAATTGCCGTGCTGATAAACTTTCATCTTTAGAAACTGGTGTGAAATTGTGTTCATGAACCAAAAATATTGTAGATAATAGGACAATTAAATAACCTAATCCAGTAAGCATAAAGGAAATACGATAACCAAAGATATCCGCAATAAATCCACCAATTAACGAGCCAAGCAGCATGCCAGAAGTGGTTCCTGTCGCTAATGTACTTAAAGCTTTGCCACTATGTTCTTTGGGTACACTAGAAGCAATTAATGCCGAAGTATTGGCTACATATCCTGAAAAGAATCCTTGTAATAAACGACATGTAAATTATGCTTCCATTCGTTTATTGAATTTGCCAAAAGATCACCACTTTCTTTTAATCAACTGCACAAAAAAAGATGCCGAAGCATCCTTTCTCTTTATTTAATACTAGTTAATTATTCTAAAACAAATTAAATAAATTTCAATATAAAAAATAAGTATATTTGTAAATTTTTATGTTAAAATTACTCACGAATATTATTTACATATTTATACAAAATAGTTCGTTAAGGAAAACAAATTATGTTTAATTTAGTTATTCAAGGATCTTATTTTACAATTAATCCAAATGATTATCAAAAAATCAACTTTATTCAAAATGCCTTAATTGTTATTGATCATAGCGGAAAAATAGACCGTATATTACAACCAAACGATAAAGATTATTCACTAATTAAACAGCAAGCTAAAAATAAAGATCTTTTAATAACCTTAAACAACGATCAATTTATTTTACCAGGATTTATCGATCTACATATTCATGCTGCACAATGGCCTCAAATTGGAACAGCTTTAGATCGTCCTCTTCAACAATGGCTTAACGATTATACATTTCCATTAGAAGCTAGTTTTTCTGATTTGGATTTAGCTAAAAATACTTACCAGGATTTAGTTCATACATTATTAAGCTACGGGACCACTACTGCCGTTATGTTTGGAACAGTTAATAATGAACCTAATCAAATTCTAGCTAAACAATGTATACAACAAGGATTAAGAGCCTTTATTGGTAAAGTGGTTATGGACAATCCTGATCAATGCCCACAATATTATCGTGATGAAAATATCTCTACAGCTATTAACCAAACTAAACAATTTATTGAATTTACTGATGAATTAAATTCAAATAATGCAATTAAAATAACACCAGTAATAACTCCACGATTTATTCCAAGTTGTACTATTGAATGTCTTAAAGTTTTAGGTGATCTAGCCAGTAAAAATAATTTACCAATTCAAACTCATTTAAGTGAAAGTAATTGGGAAAACGATTACGCATTATCTACTTACAACCAACCTGATACTCATATTTTACAAGCGGCTAACTTATTAAATGACCGCACTATTTTAGCTCACGCTACTCAACTAAAAAGTAGCGATTATAACATCTTAAAAGATAAACACAGTAGCATTGCTCACTGCCCTATTTCCAACATTTATTTTGGCAATGCAGTATTACCAGTTAAAAAATTATTAAATAATGGTAATCAAGTTGGTTTAGGAACCGATATTTCTGGCGGTTATTCACCTAGTTTATACCGTAATTTACAGCAAGCAGTCATGAGTTCACGTTTATTAAATGATGGCGTTAATAATGAAATATGTGCAGCAAAACGTGGTGTACCTAATTCACAAATAACAATGAATGAAGCTTTTTATTTAGCAACTGCCGGAGGTGCTAAAGCTCTTAAACTGCCAACCGGACAAATTAAACCTGGATATTTAGCCGATTTACAAGTCGTTAAATTACATACTTCTGCTATGTTAAAATCAGCTAATGATTACTTAGAAAGATTGATTTATCAAACCGAACAAAATGATATTCAAGCCGTTTTTGTTCAAGGACAATTAGTAGTTAACAAAATAAATTTATAAAATCATAATAAAAAATCCAGTATTTATTTACTGGATTTTTTATTCTTAAAAGTTGTTTTATAGATCATAAAGCCTAACAAACAAGTTAACACATCAGATACTGGTTGTGACCAAATTACACCATGATAATGAAATAAGTTAGATAGAATAACAATCACGATTAATAAAATGATTCCTTGTCTGGTTATTGACATAATCAAAGCATCCAATGCTTTATTAGCTGATTGAAAAACGGTTGTAAATACTAATACTGTACCAAAAAATGGCGTACTACTTAATAAAGCACGTAACATATATGTTCCTGAATAAATAATTTGCGGATCATTCATAAACAACCTCAAAGCAAATGGTGCAATTAACATTAAAATAACGGCAAAAGTGACTGCATATACTACTTCAACTAAAATATCAAAATCAATAATTTTTTTAAATCTTTGCATATTTTGCGCCCCATAATTGTAACCAATTAACGGCTGAGCGCCAAATGCAAAACCAACCATGATCAATGTAATAATCATATATACTTTCGTAACAATTCCTAATGCAGCCAATTGATCTGTTCCATAAGGAACTAAATATCGATTTAATAATGCCAAACCAAAACTTTGCATTAAATTCGTTACAGAAGCTGGAATACCAATTAAAATAACATTTTTAATCCATTCTTTTTGCATATTAAAACTGAATTTTATAGATAAAGTAATAACTTTACAACGCGTTAATACCATATAAATATAGATCAAATCAGTTATTAAATATCCTAATACTGTTGCTAAAGATGCTCCTGCAGGGCCCATATGACAACCAAAAATAAAAATTGGATCTAAAATAATTGTCATGAATGTACCGCCAACAGAACCAATCATAGATTCTTTAGCTAATCCTTCAGTTCGTAATAAATTAGTTGGAACTAAAGAAGCAATGATAAATACAGCTCCAACTGACATTATTCGATAAAAACCACTAGCATAAGTATACGTAGCCTGGGTAGCACCTAACATTTTCAAAATAGGATGCTCAAATATTAATAAAACAAAAGTAACTAAAAAACTAAAAACAATAGATGCGTATAAACAAAAACTACTTATACGTTTAGCAGTATCATTTTGCCTTTTTCCCAAAAAACGTGATACTGCTGAACTACCACCTAATCCAAAAATATCTCCCATTGCAATCATAAAAGAAAATAACGGTGTACAAACTGTAACAGCTGCTACCATATCAGGATTTTGAGTTTTAGCAATAAAAAAAGTGTCAATAAGGTTATATACCATATTAACAACCATGCTTATTACAACTGGTAAAGCTAATTTAAAATAAGCTTTAGGAATCGATTCTTTTTCAAATAATTCATTCATAGCATTGCTTTCATTCATGTTATTAATTCCTTATTTTTTCCACAAAAAATCAATGAGTAATTTATTAACTTGAGGATTATGATGTAAATCACTATGCTCAGCTAAATTTCCAGTGATTTCTTTTTCTTGATATGATTTCACCCGATTATTAATTAAATATCTTAAAGATTTAGAAGAATTGTTACCAATAGTCGTGTCTGAATCACGATTATTTAAATTACCATAAACATTTAACACTTTCAAATTACGTGGATATAGATGACGTAATGGTAAAAGAATTTTAAAAATATCTGTTTCTTTGGTTGGCTTTCCAAATTTATTAAGTGGAACGTTACTATTTTTTTGTTGTAAAACACCATTAAATCCACCAGCTAAAACAACTTGTTTTTGTATTTGTGGCAATTCTTTATCATTACCAAATTCCAATAAATAACATGCAATATCAGTATTTCCCATAGAATGTCCCACCAAATTAATTTTTTCAACTTGATCTTTTTGTTGCAATTTAGTAATAACATTTTTAATCCACACTGCATTATCAAAAGGATTAGTATGTTTATTATCCGCAAAATTAACTTCAACAATAGAGTTATAATCGTCTTTATCAATTTTACCAATCAATTTAACATTTCCTATTCTATTCACATAAGCTCTTAACACATTATCAGTGATTCCAGCTTTTTCAGCACCATGAACCATATATTGTTCTGCTCGCAAACTGCTGCCATATCCATGAACAAATAAAGTTACTGTTTTATTTTTCACAAAGCAATCATTGTAATGATAATCTGTGTGAATTATAAATAAAACACAACTTAAGCTTAAGATTGCCAATAACGATCCAATTAATAAGAAAATTTTATTATATTTCTTCAGCATGTTATCAATTTCCTATAGTTTTTTTAAAATTATACATTTTATAAAAATAAAAAGTTAAGCCTTTATAAGCTTAACTTTTACATGTATCATTAAATTTCGTCAATTGCATTTTCAGTTTTTTCTTTAATCATCGTTGCTGACTTCGTCAGTTTTTCATCTTCATCTTTGGTTAACGGTAATGATACTACTTTTTCTACTCCGTTAGCTCCAATTACTGCTGGATAACCTACATACCCACCAAAACGATCAACATAAACTGAAGCTGGCATAAATAAATGAGCATCACTAAACACTGCTTGAATCATCTTTACTGCACAAGTTGAAATAGCATACGAAGTATAACCTTTACCATTTGCAACTTTCCATGCTCCTGATTTAGCTTGTTCGTCTAACTTTGGTAAATCTAAATGATATTCTTCCACCAAATTATCAATAGACTGGCCATCAACAATCACAGTTGACCATGCAGTAAATTGTGAATCACCATGTTCTCCTAATACATAACCTGAAACACTACGTGGAGATTGACCAATAGCTTGTCCTACTGCTCTTTGCATTCTTGCTGTATCTAAAAATGTTCCAGTTCCAAAAACTTGTTTACTTGAAAGACCTGCAGTTTGTCTTAACAAATCGGCTACTACATCACATGGATTAGCAATATTAATGATAATTCCATTAAAACCACTAGCCTTAATTTTAGGGCCAATTTCCTTAGCATTTTTAGTATTAATTGGTAATTCTGCAAAACGATCACCTTGTTCTACACTAGCTTTAATATCACCAAAGGCTGTTACTAATATATCTGCGTCTTTAAGTTCATTGTAATCTTGCACTTTAATTTTTGTATCTGTGTCTAATCGACCAATTGTGTCAATGAAATCATAATATTCAGCCATAACTTTATTTTCATTTTGATCGATTAAAACTAATTCATCAACAATCCCTTTAGTTAATAACGTATAAGCAACAGTAACACCAACATGCCCCAATCCGATAATACCAACTTTTCTCATAAAACATTTACCTCCATAATTATTTGATACTTTTATTCTACCGAATAAAGATTATTATTTAAATCTAGTTTTATTTAAAAAAGTTTGACATATAATTTATTATTAGATATTAAATTAAGGAATGTAACGATGACAGAAAGATTTTTACAACCTAAATCAGTTCATGAAGCAATGGAAATTATCCAAGATTTATTTAATCAATATCGTAATCAAGAATTAACTAACGAATTGTTACAATACCATATGAATTTAACCAATCGCTTACAATCTGATATTTATGTTCAAGCATTAAAAGATGATGACCCTAAACAATTGGCAGTTTTAAATTCAATGATTGAAGCCATGGAAACATGGACTAAAATAAAATCACAAAATCGCCCTTTTAATTATAAAATGAAGAACTTTAAATTAATTAGTACTAAGACTACGAAGATTAAACGACATTTTCACAAAATCCGTGGTAATCATAATTATCATGCAGCAAGACATTAAATAAAAAAGCGTTGTTATTTAATTAACAACGCTTTTTTATCCGGCATAACGCCATTTATCATCTGTTAAAATTCTAGCTGCAATTAATCCTAACGGTAAGAAAATAACAATTAATGCTGCTTGAGTAAACCAAAATGCAGAATTAACTAGTGAATTAATGCCTAATTCATAAACTGCGTGATACATATATAGTCCTGGAACCATTATTACAATGGAAGGCACAGTTATCGCAATTATCGGACAATGTAATTTTCTTTGAAAAATAGCAGCCAAAATACCAGCAATAAAAGCACCTATAAACGCTGCCAAAGCCGGATAATAATGTAGTAAATCAACTAATTCCAAACGACACGTATTAGCAATAGCTCCAATAATTCCTGCAGCTGTCGCAATATTTATTTTGCTGTTAAACATTAAAGAAAAACCAAATACACCACAAAAACTTGCAATCAATCTAAATATTACTAGAAATGCCAACGAAATTGATAGTTTGTTGAAGCTTTCAGGCTTTAAATGAACTAACAGTGCACAAATCCAACCTACTAAAGTTGACACGCTGACAATGACAATAGCCTGTGCCAACCGCTCAATTCCTGAACGCATATCCATTTTAGCAATATCTAAACCACTAGTTACAAAGGGGACTCCTGGCACAATGAATAACATTGCTCCTATATAGCCTGCTTCATGATTAGCCGAAATTTGAAAAATATATCTTAATAAATAAAAGCTAAGCGCATAAGTTAAGCAAGCTGTTGCTACACTCACAGCAATTTTAGCAAATAAAGTTATTTGTTTTTTCGTCATCAAATTACGAATCCAATTACCACAACCACTTCCAATAAAAGCACAAAACATTTCAATAGGACCACCACCTAACAAAAAAGTAAATGCACAACATGCCAAAGCAGCAGCTAATCCATGAATAATTTCAGAATAATTGCCTACTTTATTTTGAATATGATCCAAAACAGTATGAATCTCTTCTGTAGTCATATTTATTCCTTCAGCCTGAAATAAATTAACAAAATTTTCAATTTCACCTAGTTTGTCAGTATTTAATCCAGAATTAGAAACAGACAAAGCTTGTGTATAACTATCACCTGCTTCAACACAAGTTAATTCAATTGAAGTTAGACCAATATCTGCAGAACATGTAATCCCTAATACTCTAGCCACACTATTCATTGAATAACGAACTCGCCAAGCTCCCGTACCAGAAGCCAATAAAATAATTCCAATTCTTCCAATAACACTGGCCTTTTCAGATAAATTAGCGTCAATAATTTTTACATTATTTTTAGCTAAACTATGCCACGGCATTTTCATATGATGTTTTTTTGAAATTTTTTCTATTTGCATAATTTCCCTTCATATTATAAAAGTCGACTTTAATAAAGTCGACTTGAAAATTAAATGATTTTACTGTTTTGTTTGTTGGATCTTACTTTAGTAATTAATATAAACAGTTTTTGTCGGAAATAATCTAATATTGAACAAAGCATAAAAATAAGTGGGCAAAAAATTAAAACATTTAATAAAATGTGCCCAAAAGCTAACCCAATGGATTGATGCAAAATATCAGCCAATCTAAACCAACCATTAGTACCCCACATTAATTTAATCATCACAGGATTAGCACTCATTAGATATACACCTAAAGCAGTTGCAGATAAAAAATTAATAAATTTATTAGATTTTATACGAGCCTGTTTAAATATTAAAAACATGCCTACTGCAGTTATTATTGTAATAATACTAAAAAATTGTTTATATGAATAAATTGTTATTAAACTAGCCAAATTAAACAAAAATAAATTATGGGTATGAATAGCAATTAAATTAACAACCAAAGTAACTAAAATATTTATTCCAATTCCATATCCCAATAAACTTTTACCATATCTTATGGCTTGTTGATCAGAATCAAAAAAATTGCGAATATAAGCTGCAACAAAATATAACGTTATAAAACTAAATAAATGATTATTTACTAAAGTACTATTAGCACCACGTAAAATTAATGGAATAATGGCATCAAATAGTAAAAGAAATAACATGACTGCCCGTAATTGTCGCTTATTTAATCGATAAATAACTAAATTTAAAATTGGTGACAATAAAACTAAGAAAATATAGCTACTTATAAACCAATATTCACTATATAAAAATGGAAATATCATTTTTAATAAAACTGATGCATTAAACGGGACAATACGAAACAACCAATTAACTATTAGAAATAACCAAGAAAAAAACCATAATAACTTAAATAATCGACTGACCCGATCTAACGACTTATCTTTATTAAAATCTCGATTACATAAAAAATAACTAGTAATCAAAACAATAATTGCCACACCTAATTTACCGAAAATGGCAAATAAATCACTAATCACCTTAATATCAACATTTAATTTCCAATTAGTAAATGTGTAATTAGCAGTAATTCCATAATGAAAGGAATTATAAACAATGATCATAAAAATAGAGATAATCCATAATAATTTAAAATTAGTTCTCTGTTCTTTTTTATTAGAACGGACTTGATCCATTAATTACAACTCCTTAAATTTATTTAACGTTAATAAATAATTTATGGCTTCTTGGAAATTCTACTTGCATTTGTTTATCTAATAAAGCCATAACCTTCGTATTATTTAAATTCTTTTTATTTAATTTTTCGTAACCATTTTCGCGATATTCACAACTACCATTATTTTTAATGATTTCAATACGGCGGTCACGCTTCCACGTAGTTAAAGTAATATGAAAACTTTTTACCGTTTGTACACGTTTTTTAATCATCATTTTAGCAGTCGTTCGACTAACTTCTTGCATAAATTATATCCTCCAAAATGTCAACAAAAATAATTATACCACCGATTAAAAAAGCTGCTGAGATAATCTCTCAGCAGCTTTAATTAAATAACAATTAACGTCCCATATATTTAGAACGCGTTTGCATTACAGCAAAACTATCTGTGATATCTACATCCTTAAAGGAAGCAACACGATACTTCATATATAAGAATGTGAAACTAGTAAATACTAACATAATAATCAATAAAATAATGATATCGCCAGTAAAACTACCACCCATCATAATTGTATGTCGTAAAGCACGAATAGCATACGTCATTGGTAAATAAGGATTAATAGCTTTGAAAAATGGACTCGATAATTCAATTGGATAAGTCCCAGCCGACCCACTTAATTGCAAAACTAATAAGCAAATCGAAATAAACTCACCAACTCGACCTAATGCTAATGTTAAAGCAGTCACAATAGCTACAAAACATAATGCTGTGATTAATAATACCAACCAAGTTTCAAAAGGATGCATTGGATGTAAACCATCTACAGCAACAGTTAGGCCTAACATAATTAATGTTGAAAAGACGGCATAAACTACTTTAATTGATAATTTACTACCATACCAAGCAAAAATAGATGTTGGTTTAGAACGCGGAGTATATAGATCAAATAATACATTCAAAGCAATTGCTCCAATAAATAACGATACAGCAAACATATAAGGAGTCATTCCAGTACCATTATTTGGTGCTTTTCCATAATGATGATGTTCTACCTTAATAGGTTTTGCCATTTGATCAAAATTATGATTATTTAAATTAATTGGTTGCGGCAACATACTTTGAACTTGTTGCAAAAGGCCTGGCGCATTTTCTGCTAATAACATCATAATTTGTGGATTAGCAGCCATCATTGCCTGTAAATTATTCTTAGATTGATTAACTTGTTGATTTACTTGGCCAATAATTGTTTGTACATACAAGTGTGAAACTTTACTGGACACATTGGCTTCAATAGTCTTCATCGCTGAATCAATCATTTTATCAGCAATAAAGTTTTGTCCAGGATTAGTATCATACCTTAACTTCATTTTCTTTGGTTGATTAGTAAATGCAGTTGTTAAATTCTGTGAAAAGTCTTTAGGAATAGTTAAAACCATATAATATTTGCAGTTGCGCAAATCTTGTTTTGCTTCATGTTCTGATTTAACTTCATGAAAATTTAATTTATCTGAATCTTTTAACTCTTTAGTTAATTGATGACCCATATCAATCTTTTGATTTTGATAGTTTACCGTTTGATCTTTGTTAACTACAGCAACTGGCAAATGCTCTGTTTGTTGATATGGATGCCATAATGAATTTAAGAATGTAACAGCATAAATAGAAGGAATTAAAATTAACGCACATAAAACAACAGCCGTAAATTTATGTTTCTTCAAATAAGCCCATTCTTTTTTTAACATACTATTCTCATTCTCCCTCCTCATTTAGATTACAATTTACTAGTTTAATAATTTATAACTAAAGAAAAACATCAAAGATTAATAAAGTGTTACTTAAGAAACGATTTTTAGTATAATGTTTCTTAA
Source organism: Candidatus Gallilactobacillus intestinavium (assembly GCA_017694665.1). GTDB lineage: Bacteria > Bacillota > Bacilli > Lactobacillales > Lactobacillaceae > Gallilactobacillus > Gallilactobacillus intestinavium. Next base: position 1,990 of record JADIMP010000075.1, on the reverse strand, counting down.
ATAATAAAAAGGAAATATGTGGTATGAATACGGATCTACGAATAATAAAAACTAAAAAAGCTATTTGGGATGCATTTATGAAATTGATTAGTACTAAAGATTATAATGATATTACTGTAACGCTTTTAGCTAAAGAAGCTAATATCAGTCGTAAAACTTTTTATACTTACTACAGTTCAATTGGTGATTTAGCAGACTATTATATTCAATACGCTTCAGAACAAATTTTAACTACAATTCGTAAACAAAATTTTCGAGAAATTTTTCATCATCCGGAGCAAATGCTAGATGCCATATTAACTTTATTAGCTCAACGTAATCAATTAATTCAAAATATCTTGTTTTTTGATGAATATAATGTATTTCTACATAAAGTAGAACGCAAAATTATCAATGGATTGATTCCAATTATCCAAGAAGCTTATCCTAATATCAATACGGATAATGCTAAATTAGCTTCTAGCTTTTTAGTTTTAAATTTATTATCCATGTTAAATTTTCATTTTAATGGTGAAAAAATTGAAAATATTCCTGAACATTTTAAAAATCAGTTAATTCAACTAAATCTATATGGATTAAATGGATTAATCAATAATTAAAAATATTGAAAAAAGGAGGAGATAACAATATCTCCTCCTTTTTATATTACCGACGTGATTGAATAAATTCCTACTAAAGCTATCAAAATAATTACAACAACAAATATTAATTCATTTTTAGTGAACCAAGGACGCACTTGCTTTTCAAATTGATTCCACATATAGACTGGTAGTCCAATTAAATAAACAATAAAAGCTATTGTTAAATAATTGATCCCAGCCGAATATCCCATAATGATCGTATAAATTGCGGCAATAAATCCAACAAGACAAGCTTTTACATTTATCTTATTTGAAGGTATAAAAGATAACTTTATTAAATATAAAGCACAAATTAAATATGGTGGAACTGTTAAAGTTCCTACACAAGTGTACATAGTTTCAAACGCATTCTGCGAAAAATGTGCAAAAATTAAAATAATTTGAATAACAATAGTTGCACCAATTAAAGAAATAACCGGAATTTTACGTTTGTTTTCCTTAGCAAAAATTTTAGGAAAAGCATCATCTTTAGCGGCAGCATATGGCATTTCCGCTAAAATCAATGTCCAAGTTAACCATCCAGAAAATACTGTAATTAATAAAGCTGCTGAAATAATAATTTTTCCCCATTCACTATGCCAAACTAAACTTAATAAGCTGGCCATTGATGGTGATGCTAACTGACTTACATGATGAGCAGAAAAAATTCCTAATGGAACTAAGGAAATGCATGTATAAATTAATAAACAAATTATAAATCCAACAAAGGTAGCTTTTCGCACATCGTTTTGTGATTTAGCCCGATCAGATAAAACAACTGCACCTTCAATACCACCAAACACCCATAACGTAACCATTAAACTCTTACTAATTTGATTAAATAAACTACCGTAATGTTGTGAAGTATTTGAAATATTTATGAGAGAAACATTTTGTGTGAAAATACTCCAGTGAAAATGCACCACCATACTTATAATAAAAATGATAACTGCAACAAAAGTTCCAATTGTAGCAATAATTTCCACACTATTAGCATTACGAATTCCTGAAATGATAATGAACGACATTAACCATAAAAAAATACTAGCTATTACAATTGATAACCAATTATTTCCACCAGTAAATTTACCAGGAAAGAAAAAGTTTAACGTACTCATTAATAAAATTGCATAAGCACAATTAGTAAAGCATTCACAAATCCAATATCCCCATGCAATAAAAAAACCTGTAAATTTACCGAAACCTTGTTCACCATATTTATATAATCCTGTCGTCAATTCTGGTTTTAATTGAGACAATTGCATAAACATATTAGTAATAAACCACATGCCAACGCCTGTTATTAACCAAGCTAAAATCTGTCCTAATCCATTAGCATTTTCGGCCATATTTTTAGGCAAATCGTAAAC
>JADIMP010000009.1 GCA_017694665.1 Candidatus Gallilactobacillus intestinavium | reverse complement strand
AGGTTATCGCCAATTGATTAAAAATAATCCTGAACGATTTGAAATCATTAATGCTGACCAATCAATTTTAGATACTGAGGACGATGTAATTGTTGTATTGCTAAGCTATTTGTTGGGAGGTGATGATTGATGAAAAAAACGGGCGCAAACCTCTGAATTCATTCAGGGGTCAAGCCCGATAAGATGAAACTATTTATTTTTACCATAATAGCCTTTAAGCTGACGTTTCATGGCTTCCGTGTATTGTGAAGCAATATAATTTTCAACGACTTCCTTGCTCATTTCGCCTAAAGTACCCATGTAGTAACTTGGTGACCAAAGATGTCCGCCCCAAAGCAATGCTTTGGTTTCAGGATACTTTTTAAACCAAATACGGGCAGATGCACCTTTAATGTTCTTTACGATATTAGAAGCTGCATATTTAGGCTTGAATGAGATCAACATGTGTACGTGGTCTGGCATTACTTCTAGTTCATTAACGGTTACATCTGAAATTTCAGCTTGACGTCTTAAAATGGATTTCATCGTTTCAGCTTTTTCCTTAGTATCAAATATTTTTTGACGATATTTAGTAACAAAAACTAAGTGATAATTGAAGTTATAAACATATCCTTCTTCGTGAATAATCATTTACATGCCACCCTTTCTATGATACTATAATCATATCATAAAATAGTGAAGGGAGGCTACATCAATGGTTAAAAAGAAGAGTAATAAATTTGGATATACAAGGCAATATCACATTTCTTTAAGTTACGAGCAAATCAAACTGCATCAGAAAGCAATTCAAGTTCAAAACGCATTGTATCAGTTTGCTTTGAAGTATCTGTATAAAACCTACGGTTATAAACACGTAGGACGCCCATTGCCACATGGAAGATCAGTTTCTTTCTTAAATAATCAAATCAAGGCAATGTTCATTCAAGAAAAATATGGATTAAAACGTTGGAACAGCAAACAACTTGGATTATCTTCACATGCAGCTGATGAATTTCTAAAGACGGTTTTTACTAACTTTTCTCAGTATCGGAAACGACTAGCGAAGGCAAGTAAAATGACGTCTGTTGAAAAATACAACTTCAGAATGAATATTACTAAAGACAAAAATGGAAAACATAAAAACCCTAAACATCGTTCATGGTATCGTAAGGGTTCAATGAACTTTCTACGTAATGGGCGTTCTTTTAGAACAATCACATCACAAAAATTGCCAAACGGTAAAACACGATTAGTTAGTCCACATCATTTACATGTAGCCGACTTTGGCGACATCATGGTGTTTGAAAATTTGAAGAATATCAGCTTTGATGACATTGCGTTAACAAAAATTAAACGAGTGCCTGACGGAACGTTTAGATTACAAATCACGTTTACGCATGAAAAACAACGATTGCCCCAAGGCAAAGTCATTGGTGCAGATTGGAATATGTTTAAAAACGAAGTTTTTAGAACATCTGAAAACAAAGGAATTTTTATTCCGAAGAATGTAGTTGAAAAAGCAAGTATTCTAGAATTTGAAAAAGATAAATATAAATCTTTAAGAGATACGGAATACAATCGTCACGGTAAAACGGCTTTATGGTATAAATATCAACGTAAACAAGCTAAATCAAGTGCTAAAAGAGCTCATTTATTAACCGAAACATATCGTAAATTAGCGCATGAATTAGTCGATGACTACGATACGATCATCATCGAAAAGATCGATGCTTTTGAAATGCGAAAGCGAAGTTATTCAATAAGTAAAGTTCAAAATGAACGTAAGAATAAACGTTTAGCATTAATCAAGCCTTATGAGTTGTCACAAATTGTTGAATCGTTGGTAAATAGGCAGAATAAAACATTAATCAAAGTTGATCCATATAAAACAAGTCAAGTTGAATATGGAACTAAATATGAATCAAAGCATGAATTACATGAAACTAATCAAGATGGTAAAAGAATCTATATTTCATCTTATACAGGAAAAGAAATTGACCGGGATTACAATGCAGCTTTGAATATTAAAGAATGGGGATTACATCCTGAAAAGCATGTTAAGTTGAGAGATTATCCTAAGTTAAAAGCAAGCAATTTAGTAGAAATCATTTAAAAAAACGAAGTTTTTAGGAAACGGAACAATCCTATCAAACTAATAGCACGAAATTATGCGTATTACCCTGAGCGTGCAAAACGGGTACGATAATGAGTGAATGCTAGATATTTAAGTAGTACTGGTACTTCCAGTTACTATGACTAGGTTTGAAACGTGTACTACAAGCTTTACACGTAATGTAATCACATGACGTGATTCCTGTGGCTTTAGCCACGGGTAGTTCAATGATCACGAAATCAAAGTTGCTGAAGCCAAGATTAAAAACATTAAAAATGAAATTAAAAAAATGAAGTAGTGCCTAACTTTTTGGTACTACTTTTTCTTTGTAAACATTGTTATAATAGTTTTTGTAAATATTTTAAAGAAAGGAAGATATTTTACATGGATTATAAAAAAATATTAATG
>JADIMP010000074.1 GCA_017694665.1 Candidatus Gallilactobacillus intestinavium | reverse complement strand
GGTTCACTATTTTGAGGAAGAATATAAAGTCCATCTGCATTTTTATCTGGAACAATTTTTTCTGGTAATCCTAATTCAGAAATACCACATAACATACCATTAGAAGCAACACCACGCATTTTACTCTTTTTAATTTTAGTATGATTTCCAACCCAAGCTCCAGGTAATGCAACAATTACTTTTACACCTTCAACTACATTAGGAGCACCACAAACAATTTGTAAAACTTCTGTACCCACATTAACTTGACAAATATGCAAATGATCAGCATCAGGATGTCTATCAACTTTAATGACTTCACCTACTACTAATTTACTTAATCCTTCTTTATAAGATTTTACAGAACTTACTTCTACAGCTCCTAATTCCAATGCATTAGCTACTTCATTTGCATCCAAAGTTTCATTAGGAAAATATTCTTGTAACCATTCTGTTGAAACTTTCATAATTACCTCTCTTTAAATTATTAATTAAACTGATTTAAGAATCGTATATCGTTAGTATACAAAGTACGAATATCGTTAATACCATACTTCAACATTGCAAAACGATCTGGACCTAATCCAAATGCAAATCCTTGATAAATATTACTATCAATACCTGACATTTCTAATACATTTGGATGAACCATACCAGCTCCCAAAGTTTCGATCCACCCAGTGTTTTTGCAAATTGAGCACCCTTTTCCGTGACAATTAAAACAAGTTACATCTACTTCAATAGACGGCTCAGTAAATGGAAAATAACTTGGCCTAAAACGAACACTTAAATCATTTCCAAATAAAGCATGTGTCACAATTGTTAACGTTCCCTTTAAATCAGACATAGTTATATTATGATCAACAACTAATCCTTCTATCTGATGAAATTGATGACTGTGTGTAGCATCATCTGTATCACGACGATAAACTTTACCAGGAGTTAACATCTTAAGTGGACCTTTATTAAAATCATGATTTTCTAAATCTCTAGATTGATTAGCACTAGTTTGTGTCCTTAATAAATATCCATTTTCTAAATAAAAAGTATCTTGCATATCTCGTGCTGGATGATCTTTAGGAATATTTAATAATGTGAAATTGTGTTTTTCATCTTCAACTTCATAACCATCTACAATGTCATATCCTAATCCTAAGAATATTTCTTCAATTTCATCGATAATTTTTTGAATAACATGTAAATGTCCATTATGAAATGGTCTTCCCGGTAAAGTGACATCAATAGTTTCCTTTAACAATTTTTTATTTAAATCACTCTTTTTTATAGTATTAGTCTTATCACTAATTAAATTACTTACTTTATCTCGTACTTGATTAGCATAAGATCCAATTTTAGGTCTTTCTTCTAAAGAGACATCTTTTAATCCTCTTAAAATATGAGTTATTTCACCTTTTTTACCCAAATAAGTTATTCTAATTTCGTTTAATCTCTGGACATCTTGTGCTTCATTAATCTCTTTTTCAATTTGTTTTTCTAGTTTTTTTAATTGTTCTAATAAGTCCATAAATTCTCCTCAACAAACAAAAACCCCTTCTCATCAATTAATAATTATGATAAGAAAGGGACGAAATAATCGCGGTACCACCCTAATTGTAATTAAATACCTCTTAATTGTGCTGATAACGGTAGCTCCGGAAAACTTTTGTTATTAAAGCTTTAATCTACTCTGAAAGTGAAAACTAATTTAATTTGCCTAACTCTCAGTCAAGATTAAGCTCCCTGTTAATTTAAAAATTAGCCGTGTCTTTCGTCATTGTATTTATTAAAATATATCGTTGTTAATTTTACAATAATCAATTAATTTTGTCACTGTCCTTCATTAATTGAAACATTAAAATACCTGCTGCAACAGCCACATTTAATGATTCAGCTCTTCCTAAAATAGGTATATATAAATTAGCATCAGTTTGTTCTCCCAAACTATTTTGCATTCCATTACCTTCATTACCCATAATTAAACCAAATTGAGATTTTTTGGATATACTTTGATAATTTGTAGCTTTAGGATCTAATTTACTCCCATAAACTTCATATCCATATTTATGTAGAACTTTAATAGAATCATGTAAATCATTTTTAATTATTTTTAAATGGAACTGACTTCCTTGCATTGATCTAACAACTTTAGGATTATACTGATCAACTGTTCCATTTCCAAAAATTACTCCTTCGAATCCTGCTGCATCAGCTGTTCTAACCATAGTACCAATATTTCCAGGATCTTGAATATTATCTAATAATAACCACGGTCCTTCTAAGTTATCAGGCAATTCATTATCATAATTTAAGGTAACTTCAGCAAATATTCCTTGATTAGTAATTACATCACTTACACTATCAGCAATTTTTTGATTAATCTCAATTATCTGTACATCGTTAGGTAATTCCTCTTGATGATTTTTAAGTCCTATATCTGTTCCAAAAATGCAATTAATTTTTACATTGTAGTCATTAATGGCCTCTTCAACTAAATGCCATCCTTCTAATAAATATAACTTATATTTTAAACGATCTTTTTTATTTTTTAATTTTTTCCATAATTTAGCATGTTTATTTTCTAATGAAATAATCTTTTCCATTTAATTTATCAAAACTCCATAATACATTAACTGTTATTTTACATAATAATTAATAAATATTTCAAAAGGAAATATATACAAATTACACAAAATTCAAAAACAAAAACCTAACTATTCAATTAGCTAGGCTTTTGTTTTCATTTTATTTATATTACTGAAAAATATATCAAATTAAATCACCGTTAGGAAAATATTTTATATAATTTTCCATAAAATCATAGTCTGGTTCGTCAAAATCATTTACTGGTAAAATTAATTCTGTATTTTTAACAAGATCTTTAGTAAAAGCTCTACCATAAGAATACCGATATCTTTCTTGATCTAAAATTGTCTTAATAAATAAAGCAGTATATTTATTTATCCAGTCTGCCCGAATAACAAGAATGTGATCACCCGTAATAAATGGTTTTTCTTGATAATTAATTGTAGCAGTAGTATCTCCGATAGTAATCGCATTTCCTTTTTCAATTCGATCATTTTTTCGGGAATTACCCATTCATCAACTGCATTATTGTATTGTATTCTACTAACAAACGGTATACTGTTAGGATTTGACATATTTGATATATTGCTATCAATTTTCACATGAGCATTGCTTTTGTAGATAGTTATATCTAAATCGCTAAAAAGAAAATGTTTCCATTTTTTAATGCTAGGATCTAGTGCACTTTTATTTTTAGTAATAGGTTTTTCGTGTTTTAAAGATTTTAATTTCTTTGCTACTACCAATAGCAGCTTGCATTGGCAATAATACGGCCATTTTTGTATGTTTATCAACATGATCAGTAATCCATTTTACATAACGCCAACCTTTAGATAGTCTGTTTTAGGAAATTTCCCATTACTTCTTTTATAATCTTTTACATATTCAGGATTACATTATTTTTTGCTTACATTGTATGGAGTATTCATCAATACAGTTTAATTTTCGCCTTTTCTATCCATTTTGCTCTATCAAACATTGATGCATTAATAACGTTTAAATTACCATCTCCATGAATGCATATTTGTAGAAGAAAGTCCATATGCTCCTTATTCATATTCTATTCCATATAATTATTTTGCTTTAACATGGTTGACTTCTTCTTCATTATCATAATCTTTAATTCATCAGCCATGGAACGAACTAAAAAAGCACCGTTTCTACAACAGGATCTAAAACTATTGAATGCTTGTTTACATCCACAACTTCACTCATGAAACTACAAATATGGTCTGGAGTAAAAGCTTGATTTTTATCAGACTTACCAACATATTTATTGAATGTTGTAAAAAACAAATTTAATAAATGGAAACTATATACAAGTTTGCACTAAAATGTGATAAAAAACTAAGAGATAAAGAAATGTTGGTTAAACAATAATTCAATTACTGTAATAACGAGCAAATCAAGTGCAATTAAAAGGCAGGTCACCGGTTGAATATAAGCACTTAACTTCGAAAAAATTACCTAATTTAATGTCAGGCTTTAACTTTTTTATTTGGCCGCCGTTATAATTGCCACTAATGTTTTAACGATATTATGACATTATTAGGACTAGTTAACCATATTTAACAATGCTATAACGTTGCAAGTCTATACAGATGTGATCTCTTATTCATTACTAATTCTAAATCATTGAGTTGATCTCATTTGTTAATTCATCTTTTAGATTGTTTACATCAGATAACAACTTTTCGTATTTTGAAACGTATTTTTTCACAAAAGCATCTTGTTTCTCAATTGGGAAATATTCAACGTAGTAACTTTCAAGCGAATTCTTGTTAATAGTTAATTTAGAAGTACCATTAGCTAAATCATCAAAAATTTGGTCTCTAATACTTGAAAGGTACCACTTATAGAACTTAAGGTTTACCGGATACTTGTCATGATTCTTTTCTTTAAGTACTAAACACAAGTTACTAGCCACAAAGTCTCCCTCTACATACTGACACTTTCCAAGTGATCCACCAGCAGAGACAGCATAGACCAACGCCGGTCCCTTTTGATCGGCATAATCGCTTTTTTTCCAAGTATCAGATGCAGTAACAAAGTCATATTTTCCATCTGATATAGCCTTTGATGACGCTAAAGATCCCTTTTTCATGCTAAATAGTTCTTTCAAAGGAACTAAATTATCGTTCAATTCAACGGATTTAGAAAATCCGGAACAATTTAATTTTCCATTTTTCCAAATTTTTCTCATTTCACTGATATTTTCAACTTCCTTGCGATTACGAATAATATCTAATAATTCATTTTCGATATCATTCCACCGATTATCCCGATCTACACGTCCTTTATGCTGAATTGAAACTAACCCATCGTCTTTCAAATTGCAGAACAAGACTTCATCCTCATGTTCATGAGGTGTTTTAGTGAATCCAAAGATTGCAGTATTAACAGTTCGGTTCTGTTCAGTGAAGAGATTAAGTGGCATTTTAATAACATAATCTAACCGAGCTGATTTTAAGATTTCTCCCGTTAAACCATAATTTCTTTCGCTTTCTTGAACTTTCTTTCTATGCTGCGCAATATGTTGATTTTGTGTTAATGTCGGACTTGGCATAATAACAATTAACTTACCATTCGGTTCTAGATAGTCAATTGCCTGTTTAACAAACTTAATTGGATAGTTATTTTCGTACGGTGGATTAATAATGCACTTAGTTGGCTTTTGCTTTCGGATATATTCAAAAACCTTCTGATCTTTATTGTTTACAAATTTTTGTTTTTTAGAATTGAACTCTAGCAGGCTACTACGGTATAACATGTTTGAGCGCCCGTCTCCGTGTAAGAACATGTTGGAACAAGCCAGTGCGAATAATGTAGAATCGTTTTCAAATCCGATTAATTTATGTTCACGAATATCCTCTAGTTCTTTCTCATCGTCTTGAGCTAGGTTATTTAACTTTTCCATTGCCTCCATTAAAAATCCACCAGTCCCAGTACAAGTATCTAAGACCACATCATTCAAATTAAGCCGTGCCAACTTAACCATCAGCTCTTTGATATGATCAGGTGTAATAATGATGTTTTTGTTATCTATTTTCCCGGATCTAGACAAAAATATCTTATATGCTCGCCCTAGAATGTCTTGTTTTTCTTCATTTTGAAAGGGAACAAATATTTTATCGTGAATTTTATTCAATATTTGTTTGTAATCATTTAAATTGAATTCAACATTTCTAATGAATGCAAATTGATCTTGCCAGCGAATTTGTTTAGATAGATTATTAATTTTGCTACTCAGCTGTTTATTAATAGCCTCTACCATATTGTCACTCAGATAAAAAGATTCAGGAATAGTTTGCGAAGTTTTGGCAAGTTCTTCTTCACTAGGCTTTGTAATATCTTTATACGTAGCTCTAAAATTATCATTTGTGAGTGCAATCATCATTCCAGAAAATAGCAGACTTCGCTCTGTGTCCTTAACACTATTTTTATTGAATATTTCATTTATGTAATTAATTGTTTTCAATAACTCATCTGATGAAATTGAATCACCATCTAGATGCTTATTTAAGATCTTTCTTAAATTTTCAAGTGAAACAAATTTGTCATGTACATTGAAAGGTAAAGGATTACGTTTTGAATCAAGATAGTAATATGTTATCTTTATCTGACTTCTATCTTGGCCAGAAATGGCAATTCCAATAATGTTTTTAGAAATCGAATTATTTGTCATATACCATTTGACCTGTTCTTCTGCCAATGAATGTTTCAGTGCTTTAGCTTCAACTATAATTGCAAAATCGGGGGAATCTAAGAAAAAATCAGGATATCCTCTATAGGACGTTCCATTCTTTGATTTGAACCCATATGATTTAGGAATTGCTGACTTTTCAATGAAAGTGGTTGGGCCATAAAAATCACGGAAAACATTCTCAGTCTTTGATTCAGATACCACGGAATCATCATATATTTCTACCATTCCTGCACCGCCTCTCTAACGGCGACACAACTAGAATTTAAGCAAAAAAAGCAACTCTTAATAAAAAATTTTGTTAAAATATCTGTTAATTCTTCATATGAAAGAGCTAATACATCTTGATTACTTAAAATTTTATTAGTTATTATATATAATTTTCCAATTTTATTAATAGAATTTAATCCTGAAAGAATTTTGTTAATATTATTTAATACTTGAGCTTGAGTAGTTAATACAATTCCATCCTCATTAAGTTTTTTTTCTAAATTTCTATATGTGAGCCCATTTTTAAGTGCTAACAAACACATTCCCACAAATTGACTTCTTAACTTTTCATCAATGCCAGCTTCATGAAGCTTAGTGTTTAATTGCTGTCT
>JADIMP010000073.1 GCA_017694665.1 Candidatus Gallilactobacillus intestinavium | reverse complement strand
TCAGGGGCAACTTTTGGATTAATTATTGCAATGCTGATTTTAACGAAGAAGCATGAAAAAGAACGTGAAGTTGCAAAACTAGCGCTTGTGCCCGGGTGCTTTGGAATTAATGAACCGGTAATTTTTGGATTACCAATTGTCCTAAATCCGATAATGTTTATTCCGTGGATCTGTGTCCCAGTTATTAATGCGATTATTTCATACACTGCGACAAAAATCGGTTGGGTTGTTCCGCTAGTTGTAATGAATTCAGGAAACGAACCAATTTTTGTAAGTACTTGGATTTTAGGAGCTTTCCATTTAAGTCCTGTAATTTTAACTTTAGTATTAGTAATTTTGGATGTCTTTCTTTATGCTCCATTTGTAATTTTGAATCAAAAACATGAACGGCAAATGGCTAAAGAAAACTTGGCAGCATAATCACAAGGAGGAATAAAATGAAAAAAGTACATGTAATTGCTCACACTCATTGGGATTATGAATGGTATTTTTCTCGCCAAGAAGCTCGAGTTCAGTTTGCATATCATATGAATGAAGTTCTGGAAGCACTAAAGAGTCATCAGCTGGAATATTATATGTTAGATGGACAAATGGCAATCGTTGATGATTATTTACAAACTAACCCTGATAAAAAGGATGCAATCAAGAAATACAATCGGGCTGGAAGATTACTTCTTGGACCATGGTATACCCAAATTGATGAGTTTACGACGTCAGGCGAAAGTGCAGTTCGAAATTTGCAATTAGGAATGAACTTGGCAAATGAATTGGGAGAACCAATGAAAATTGGTTATTTACCTGATTCATTTGGTCAAAGTCAAGATATGCCTAAGATTTATAATGGCTTTGGAATTCATAATGCTGTTTTTTGGCGCGGGTTGCCATATGAGAATAAAGCACGTGAATTTAAATGGCGATCAAATGATGGTTCGGAAGTATACACGGTAAATATCAAAAATGGATATTACGTTGGAGGAGAATTAATTAATTGTCAAAATTATCAACAATTAATTAATAAAATCGCAACTGATTCACTTCACCAAAACCTAGCCTTACCGGTTGGGGGCGATCAACGAGCAGTTGATTTTAATTTAAAGGATAAGATTGAAGATGCTAATCGAAATGTTAAAAATGCTTATTTAAAAGAAAGCAGTTACCCTCAATTCTTTAGAGAGCTGAAAAGTGAAGGCAGAATTGTCCCAGCTTACCAAGGAGAATATGTTGATCCATCAGTTTCAAAGATTCATCGTGGAATTTATTCATCCCGTTATGATTTGAAACAGGTATATGATCGCTTGGAGCGGATATTAACTTATCAAGTTGAGCCTCTAATGGCTTATGCAAAGTTTCGTGGAATTGCGTCTCAAATTGGAATTGTGAAAGACCTATGGAAAACAGTTGCGCGTGGTCAAGCTCATGATTCAGCTGGAGGATGCAATAGTGATAAAACAAACAATGATATTTTTCATCGTGGAATTGTTGCATTACAGATTGCTAATGCGGTGCGTGACTACCTATTACGGAAGTTAAGCATCAGTGATTCAAATCATGCTGATTTATATTTCTATAATCCGTTACCGCTTCGTGTTCAACGGGTAAATGAAGTCGAAATAAGTACCAGTTTTCCTTATTTTGATTTAATTGATGAAGATGGAAATAAAGTCGAATATGATGTTTTAAATCAACGAGTTGAAAATGCTGCTTTATTAAGGCGAAATCATACAGAAATGGAAGATGAGAAGTATTATGTCACTCAAATTGCAGTTAGAATCGACTTAAAAGGAACAAGTTTAAGAAGAATGCAAATTAAAGAAAAACAACAGCATTCTGAAATGAAAAAGGTCCAGAAAATTCAAAATAACCGATTAAAAATTGAAATGATTGACGGAAAGTTGCAGTTGAAAGATATTAAGTCAGGAAAAAGTTATTCGAATTTTTTAACCTTTATTGACCAAGGCGATGAAGGCGATAATTATGATTATTCGCCTGCCTACAATGACTGGCAATTAAATTTGAATTTTAATGGTGTAGCGGTGAAATGTACAGCTGGAAAAGTAGTCAGTAAAATGCAAATTAGAGGAAGCTGGCAACTTCCATCTGATTTAGAAGCCCGAAAAAATAGGGTCAAAAATGAGAAACTAAAGTATTTTGTTGAACTAACGCTCGACAAAGAAAGTCCGCAAATTGGCTTCAAGATGAAGGTCAAAAATACAGTAAAGGATCATCGGTTGCGATTAGTTATTAATGCGGATTTGCCATCAGAATATTCGTATGCTGATACTCAATTTGGAGTAATTCAACGAGATGTTGTTGACCCTCATTTAACTAATTGGAAAGAAATTGGTTATCATGAAGAGCCAACTGCTTTACGACCAATGCTTCATTTTGCAAATCTACACAATGATCAACGTAGTATAACTTTCTTAACTCATGGAATGAAATCTTATGAAGTAATTGGCGAAAATTTTGATCAACTGGCGATTACATTATACCGATCAGTTGGCTTCTTGGGACGTCCTGATATGAAACGACGGCCGGGAGATGCTTCGGGACTTGAACGACACGAAACGCCGACTCCAGATAGTCAGTTGCAAAAGGAATTAACATTTGATGGTGAAATTTTATTAGATAAGAGATTTGACCCTCGAAAAATACAACAGCAGTATTTAGTTCATACTACTCAGAATGAATTATATTATCAATGTCAGGAGATAAATCGGTACGTTACACCATTGGAATATTTTTCATGTAATCCGGTTAAGTTAAAATCATTTAAAAATGAGGTTGATTTACAGGATAGTGAGTGCGTATTAAGTAGTTGGAAATTAACAACAGATGAAACGGGATATGAATTAAGAATATACAATCCTAATTCAAATTTGTGTAAGGGAGGGAGATTAATTTTTAAATCTCCTAAAACGGTGGCAAAATTAGACTTGAACGGAAAAATAAAAGAAGTTTTAGCTTCCGACGTATCTAGTTATGATATTTTAGATGTAGAGAAGGGGAAAATCATTACATTAGGAATTTTCTGAGGAGAAAAATAATATGAATTTAGGAGTAATCGATATTGGTGGAACTACGATAAAGTGTGCGTGTTGGGTAGACCATCATTTAATTGAACGCCAAAAGTATCCAACACCATCGAATTTAACGGAATTTATGAAAGTTCTTAAAGGATATATTACTTCATTTAAGACAATTCATAATCTTCAAGGAGTGGCAATTAGTTCACCTGGCGCGGTCAATAAGAAAATAGGAGTAATTGAAGGCGCAAGTGCGGTTCCATATATTCATAATTTTAAAATTGTTCCAGTGTTTGAAGACCTATTTGAATTACCAGTAAGTATTGAAAATGATGCAAACTGTGCTGCTTTAGCGGAATTGAATGCTGGTGCTGGTAAAGATTGTAAGAATCTGGTCTTTCTTGTAATTGGAACAGGGGTTGGCGGAACGATCGTGATTGACCGTAATATCTATTATGGAAGTCATTTGTATGGCGGTGAATTTGGCTTTCAATTAGTAAAGAATAATTCAACGTTAAGTCAAATGGGATCACCGGTAAATCTTGCACGACGTTATAATGAAAAAACTGGCGAGAAAATGACCGGAAAGGACGTTTTTGAACAGGCGTTGGCAGGGAATCAGTTTGCTAAAAAGTATGTTGATGAGATGATTGATTACATTGCAACTGCAATTTTTAATATTCAGCATTCAATCGATCCCGAAAAGATCATTATTGGTGGTGCAATTTCACAAAATAAAAAATTTATTTTAATGATTAAACAACGTTTAAGTGAAATTTGTCAGGAAATCCCAATTGCAACGTTAATGCCGAATGTTGAAGCATGTCATTTTACTGGTGATGCAAATTTGAGAGGTGCAGTTGTTGACTTTGAAAAAAGTAAATTTTAATTTTTATTGGAATTAAAAAGGAAGGTGTCCGCTTGAGACACCTTCCTTTTTAGGTATGGTTTCAATTATAATCCTTCACGCCGATTAGCTTTAATTAAATCTTTTGTTAAAGCTGGTTTGTTTTCAAGATCAGTCCGAACAACCAGGACATCGCATTGAGCTGTCCGCGTTACATATTCTGTAACGGAACCGATTAAGATCCGCTCAACGGCATTTAATCCGGTAGCACCGATCATGATCAAATCAATATTC
>JADIMP010000072.1 GCA_017694665.1 Candidatus Gallilactobacillus intestinavium | reverse complement strand
ACATCAATTTATATTATATGTATGACAGCATTTGCTATTTATCAAGTTTTGTTAAAAAATAAAACATTAAATAAAAAATTCAAACAAATAATTGCCTTATCTATTACTATTACTAGTTTTAGTTTATTACTAATTTTTGTAAGTGGTATTATTGGTGAAAATATTCTTAATCCGCAATACACAATTCCTTTGGCGGGAATGATTATCGGAAATATAATGAATGGTATTTCTGTTGGAATTAAGACTTTTCGAGATAGTTTAAAAGGACAAAATATTAAAATTGAAGCATTAATGTTTTTAGGAGCACATCCACGAAAAATTTTATTACCTTTTGTAAAGCAGGCATTATCAACTGCCATTTTACCAACTATTAATAATATGGTAGGAATGGGAATTGTTTATCTACCAGGAATGTTAACAGGCCAAATTTTATCTGGAACTTTACCGATGACGGCAATTATGTATCAAATAGCTATTATGATTATTATCTGTGCAGCTATTTATTTATCTTGTTTTTCTTCGTTATATGTTGGATATCAAACATTATTTGATAATAAGCAAAAAATTATTCAATTATAGGAATAGACTTAAAATGACTAACAATGATGTTGATTATATTTTACAAATTTCCAATCGCCAACAGTTACGACAATGGCTTAAAGATAATTATGACAAAGCTAAATATTGTTGGATAATAACCACGCGAGTTAATGAACAAAAGTCCTTATTTAACACAATTAATTATTTGGATGCTATTGAAGAAGCATTATGCTTTGGTTGGATTAATGAAACTGCTAAACCTATCTCTAATACTCAGTTAATTCAGTGTTTAATTCCTAGAAATAAACGTGCGTGGTCTGAATTAGATAAAGAACGTTATCGACGTTTAGAAAAATTGGGATTAATGACTAAAGCAGGTAAAAAAACCTTTTTTAATGCAAATCAAAAATCATTTAAAGTTGACAAAAAAATTATTAAGATAATTAAGTCTGATCCACAAGTTGTAAAACATATTCATAGTTTTCCTGACTTATATTTACGTATTAAATTAGATAATATTCAATCTAAAAGAAAACAACCAAAATTATTTCATGCTAGATTAAATAAATTCATGAAAAATACTAGAATAGGTAAAATGTATGGTAATTGGAACGATAATGGAAGATTAATTAATTATTAAATTAAAAAGGAACCGTCTCATGAAAAGACGGTTCCTTTTTTAGATCTTATTTCCAAAAACATTATTAAAATAATGATTTTAATAATGACATAATAGAACTGTTTTCACCTGTCTTAGGTAAAGTTGCATTCTTCTTGGAAATGAAATGATTGTAACCATATGTACGAATAGCATTGCTATTCAAATTAATGGCAGTATTTTTATTAGCTTCTGCAGCTTTCATTTCATTAATAATGTTTTGTGGTACTTTAATACCAGCTTTTTGTAAAGCAGCTAATGAGAATGGAACACCTTCATACCAGAAAACATTGTCTTGAGCATCGTAACCAGTAAATGGTTCACCCTTATACATTAAAATGTATGGATAAAGGTCAGGACGATCAGGATTTTTAGCCATAGAAAAATCTTTGCCTAAAACATTTGATACAACAGTAGTATTTGTGTTAACTGCGTTAATTAATCCTGCTTGATCTTCAGAATTTAAGTCAGAAACTTTAGCATCATCTGCTTTAATAGCTTTTGATACTTCTTGACTAGTTAAATTAGTTTGATCTTTATTGCTGCTAGTAGAACTACTTGAACTACTAGAATTGTTAGAACTGCTATTTGAAGAAGCAGTTGAAGAACTTGAACTAACAGAAGATGCAGAACTATTTGATGCACTATTTGAAGTAGCAGATGAAGTATTTGAACTACTACTATTAGTGTTAGTAGAAGTTGAAGTTGTAGTTGCTGAACTAGTAGATGATGTAGGTGCAGCATGAGCAACAACACCAGCTGCTAAAGGAGCAACAGTTAGTAATGCAGAACTTAAAGCTACATAACTTAATACTTTTTTCTTCATTATTTTTACCTCTTAAAAGTTAAGATTTTGTTAGATTAATAACACTTTAATTTTATCATATTAAATATAATTTTTGTCAATATTATTTGTTGAGCTTTACAATGAATAATATATAATACCGTTTGTAATAATAAATTTAAGATAAGAAAGAGGGAAGTAAATTGCCATTAGTTCATATTGATTTGATTGCTGGAAGAAGCGATCAACAACTTAAAAACTTAGTTAGAGATGTTACAGATGCTATAGTAAAAAATACGGGAGCTCCAGCAGAACATGTGCATATTGTTTTAAATGAAATGCAAAAGAATCGTTATTCAGTAGCTAGAAAAATGCGTAGTGAAGAAGATAAATAACTTTGTTCAATAAATCACATAGTGATATAATATATTCATACAATTAATTATGAGGATATTAATCTTATGGATCAAGATATTAGACCAACTTCAGATTTAACTAACTATAAAGATTTATTAAAAGATGTTTCTGGCGATCATCCAGTTATTTTAAAAGATGATGACAATAATAAAAAATATGTTTTAATTCAAGTTGAAGATGAACAAAAATTTATGAATGGAATTAAAATGTATAAAAAATTTGAAAGAAAATTTTAAATTCCTATTAAATTTACATGGCTAACAATATGTTAGTCATTTTTTATATCTTATTTAATAAAATATAAAAATAAAAAGATATTAAATTAATTGCATTGTTAATGAAATAAAATACATTCATCATTCATGTATAAATTATATTGACTAAATTAATTAAGTCTACTTTGTATAATATATATTATGTAAACTAGAATATATTTATTAAAATAATTAAATTATTTAGTTCTTCTCTTTTGTTCCCATTTGAGATTTTTAATATTTTTAAAAATAAAATTTTATATAATTTTACTCCGAATAATAAATTATATAAAAAGTCAAAAAGAAAAAGCGTTGCTATTAAAAAGTAACGCTTTTCTTATTTATTGGTTTTATTTTGTTTAACTTAATGAGTAAAAATAATTAGATAAGTTTTACATATAGAAAAGATGTTATCAAAGTTGATAACATCTTTTTAATTAATCATTTCTTAATTAAAATAATGCTTTTAATAAAGAAACGATTGAATTGTTTTCACCTGTCTTAGGTAATGTTCTAGCATTTACGTTAGCAACATAGTGGTTGTAACCGTAAGTGCGGATTTGGCCGTTGGCCAAACGTGCTGCTACACCGTTGTTAGCCTTGTTAGCTTTGTTCTTAGCAGCTGCTTGCTTCATAGCATTAACAACGTTTTGTGGCACTTTAATGTTAGCTTGTTGT
>JADIMP010000071.1 GCA_017694665.1 Candidatus Gallilactobacillus intestinavium | reverse complement strand
CGGAATTTTAATATCAATGATGTTCTTTATGGAACAACGGTAGATAATCTGTATGTAATGCCAAGTGGTCCTGTCCCACCGAACCCATCAGAATTGATCGGTTCAAAGCGGATGGAGACATTGCAAGATGCATTGGAAAATAATTTTGACTTAGTTATTTATGATGCTCCGCCAGTTTTATCAGTGACTGATGCGCAATTGATTGCAGCACGAGTTGATGGAACGATTTTAGTTGTGCGGCAAAACATAGCAAATAAAAATGCTGTTCATGATGCCGTCGATGCTTTAAACCACGTTGGTGGCAAAGTTATTGGTACTGTACTAAATGATGTTAAAGTCGAACATAATGGTTATTACGGCTATGGCTATGGATATGGTTACGGCTATGGCTACGGTTATGGAAATGATGAAAACGAACCGAAAGGTCATAGTCACCGAAAGCATCATAAAAAATCAAGACACTAAGAAATAAGGTGGATGAGCTGTGGAATTTGAAAAAATTGTTGATTTGCATTGTCATATTCTACCGGAAATTGATGATGGATCGCCTGATTTGGAAAGTTCATTGATGTTAGCAAAGCAAGCGGTTGATGATGGGGTGACGCATATCTTATGTACGCCACATCATTTAGATAACGAATATGTGAACCATAAAGATGACGTAATTACAGCGACTAATGAATTTCAGAGTGAATTGACTGCTCATCAGATTCCATTACGAATTTTTCCGGGACAAGAAGTTCATATCAATGGAAACTTAATTTCCAAATATGATGACTTATTAGGAATTGATGCTAATAAACATTATATGCTACTTGAATTTCCGCATGGAAACGTTCCAGAGTATGCAGAGCAGATGATTTTTAATTTGAAAAAATTAGGAACAACGCCGGTAATCGTTCATCCAGAAAGAAATAGTGAAATTCAAAGCAACCTTAAATTATTATATAATTTCATCGAAAAAGGAGCTTTGGCCCAGGTTACAGCAACAAGTTATATTGGTGGATTTGGTGAAAAAGTCGCTGAAATATCAAAGCAAATGGTAAAGCATAATTTAGTTCAAATTGTTGCTTCGGATGCTCACACATTAAAAGGAAGAAAATTTGTGTTACATGAGGCATTAAATCAAATTGCAGATGATTTTGGAGAAGATAAAGCTATTCAATTTGAAAAAAACGCTGAAGATTTGATTAATGGTGAACGTGTTGTGGCACACGATTATTCACCAATAAAGAAGAAAAGGAGATTTTTCTTCTTCTAATGTGTAGGTTTGTGGGTTACGGCAATTTAGTCATAGCCCTTTTTTTATAAAATATATTTTTAAATCTGTTAAAAGTTTTATCGATGTAATAATAAATTTGAGATGGGAGGATAGGATTTTGAATGGTAAAAGGAAAAATGATATTATTAATTTAATTTATTTTACTGGATTAATTTTAATAGTATCGGTGCAATTTTTTAGAAATACTACATTAACTACTATATTGTCCCCATTCTATCAAATTATTATGGTAGTTGTTATAATTTTGTTTCTCATCAAGTATTTCTTGTTTCAAAAAAATAATTTTATAAACATTTTATTGTTTTTTACTTTAGAAATTATTGCAATTATTAATTATAAACATACAAGCGATGGAAGCTTTGTATATTTAATTATTGCTATTTTCGCATCAAAAGATATTGATGGAAGAAAAATAGTAGAGTTTATTTTTAAATTAGTATCTATACTGTTAGTTTTTACAATTGTACTTGCTTTGTTGGGGAAGATTCCTAATTATGTTTATACGTATAACGTTAGTGGAGTTAGTGTTACGCGACAATCCTTAGGAATGACATATCCAACAAAGTTAGGTGCAACAATAATGTACATGGTTTTTGCATATCTATTATATAAAAATTTTGAATTAAATGCTTTTCAGAAGATATTGATATTTGTAATTGCATTTATTGTGAAAAAGGTCGCTTATGCAAAGACTGCGATGATTTTGATATGTCTAGCGGGAATTATTGCAATATTTTATAAGCCAATTTGTCATTTCTTAAGAAAATCTAATATTGTTATTCCAACAGTATCATTATTTATTATTTTTTTCTCAATACATTTGGCATATCATTTTAATACATCATCTCAATTTTATCAGATGATTAATAGTAAGGTATTTTCAAATAGATTGTACTTAGGATATGTTGCTGCTATGACCTATCCAATTAAGGCATTTGGTCAATATATTTATATGCGTGGTTATGGGGGACAAACTGGATATTTAATGAATCACGGTTTATTACATACAAATTATTTTTTTATAGACAGTTTTTACTTACAAGCGTTATTAATTTATGGATTAGTAATTTTTTTAATTACAGTGGGAAGTATTGTTTATTTTGCATTTAGATTTAATAAAGAAAGAAAATTTGCATTAGTAATTGTACTATTACTAATAGTATTGGATAACGTTTATGAATCCTATATGTTTCAATGTTCATTTAACTTTTTAGCACTGTTATTATTGGCAAATACAGATATGTTTATTTACAAGAGACAAAAAATATAAGGTACTATAGAGAGCAGGTTATAGATGAAGATACTTACGGTTTCAATTGCAGCGTATAATGTAGAAAAAACGCTAGAAAAAACACTCAGTTCTTTGAATGATCAGAGAGTTTTAGATGATATTGAAGTTTTAATAATTGATGATGGATCAAAAGATAACACAGAAGAAGTAGCGGTGAAATATGAAAAAATCGCACCAGATACTTTTAAATATGTGAAAAAAGAAAATGGCGGTCATGGATCAACAATTAATAAAGGAATTGAATTGGCAACTGGAAAGTATTTTAAAGTGTTAGATGGTGATGATTGGGTTAATACAGAAAAATTTGTGAAATTCATTGAACAATTAAAAAGTGAAACTGCAGATTTGATTTTGACAAAGTATGCACGGGTATTTCCGGATAATTATGAGGAAGTAATTGAGAATTTAAAAAAGTTTGATAAAGAAAAACTTTACAATATGAATGATAAATTTGATATTCCACGGATTGAAATGCATATGATCACGGTTAAAACTCAATTGTTAAAGGATAATAATGTAAAAATTACGGAAAATAGTTTTTACGTTGATCAAGAATATAATATGTGGTCATTATATCTTGCACAAACTTTGAAAGTTTACGATTACGTAATTTATATGTATCGGTTTGGTATTGCGGAACAAAGTGTATCTAAAGAAAAAATGTTGAAAAATGTAGACATGCAAGTAAACATTGCACTTAATTTAATGAAGATGTATACGAAGTTCCAAACACAAGGAATGAATGAAAATAAGGATAAGTTAACATTTTCATGGGTTGATCATGCGGTTGCAGCGACAATGCGGACATATTTATTAATGGATTCAGCAAAACAAGCGAGAGAAGAAGTAAAAAAATTTGATCAAAAGGTTCAAAATCAATCACATGATATTTATGAGCAATTAAATACAGATTTATTTATTAAATTAATGAGATCAAATG
>JADIMP010000070.1 GCA_017694665.1 Candidatus Gallilactobacillus intestinavium | reverse complement strand
AAAATGACTAATATTTTCCATTGGCCCGGGACGATATAAAGCATCCACTGCAATAATTAATTCAAAATTTTCTGGCTTTAACTGACGCAAAACATTTTTTATTCCATTAGATTCAAACTGAAAAACTCCATTAGTATCAGCTCGTTGAAATAAAGATAAAGTTTGTTCATCATTTAAACTGATTTGATTAATATTGAATGTCGGATCACTTTGACATACTAAATGAACAGTATCAGATAAAATAGTCAAATTACGTAACCCTAAAAAATCAATTTTTAATAATCCAACTTTTTCAACTTCGTTTTTAGTAAATTGAGTTACTAATAAATTATCAGTACCTAACTGTACAGGAACAAAATTAGTTAAATTATGTTCACTCAAAACAATTCCTGCAGCATGTGTTGAAGTATGACGAGGAATGCCTTCTAGTTTAAGCGCAGTATTAAAAATTAACCGATTTAAATCTGAGGAAGTAACTAATTCTCTTAATCTAGCAGATTCTTCATACGATTTTTTTAAAGTAATTTTAAGAGAATTAGGAATTGCATGACTCCATTCTGACAATTGATATGTAGATAAGCCAAATACTCGACCAATATCACGAATTACTTGTTTAGCACCAAAAGTTCCAAAAGTAATAATTTGGCCAACCTTTTGTTTACCATATTTTTGTTGCACATATTGAATTATTTCATCACGTCGATCATCAGGAATATCCAAATCAATATCAGGCATTTGGGCTCTTTGTGGATTTAAAAATCGTTCAAACAATAAATTATATTTTATTGGATCAACTTGAGTAATATACAAAACATAGGCTACTAATGATCCTGCTGCCGAACCTCTACCTGGACCCGTCATAATATCCTGTTGATGAGCATAATTAATTACATCCCAAACAATTAAGAAATAATCATCAAAACCTAATTCATGAATGACTTTTAATTCATAATCTAAACGTTTTTTATATTGTGAAATTGCATCTGAGTCAGCAAAGTTATTTAATCGTTTTTCTAATCCTTTATGACATAATTGTGCTAAGTAATCTTGAGAACTCAAATTTAATTGATTTGGAAAATGCGGTAATTGTGGCGTTTGAAATGTTAATTCCAAATGAATTTGTTTTTGAATCCATTCTGTATTTTCAACTGCTTGAGATAATCCTAAGTGTTGATAATGGTCAACTAATTCTTGAGCATCACGAATATAATCAGAACCCACTTGATTACTAGCTAAACCAACATTACTAATCTGTTTATTATTTTTAATAGCATGCAAAACATCTATTTCAAATTGATCTGAAGAATCAGCATAACGAATTGGATTTATGGCTACTAGGCGTAAACAATTTTGCCTAGCAAAATTTTTAATCGTTGTTTGAATTGCTTCACTTTGTTGATTATTAATTGCTAAACATAATATTTTACTGTTTATTATTTGTAATTGTTCATGTAGCAATTTTTGAGCAGTTGTGACATCACCAATTTGTAAATACTGCATAATCTGACTATTTAAACCATTGATAACAAAAAGATGGTTTAAATATTTGCTAATTTTATTTAATATGAATGGTTCTTGATGACGATCAACCATCTTTAATGAAGAAATTTTCATTAAATCTTGATATCCTTGCTGATCTTGAGCCAATAAAATCAAAGGATAAGTTTTTTTAGTGTCATCGAAAGGATTTAGTTCTAATGTTAAACCGATAATAGGCTGCAAATCATTTTGCTTAGCCAAATTATAAAATTCAACCGCACCATACATAACATTAATATCAGTTAAAGCTATTGCATGATAACCGCGTTGTTTAGCTGTAGTAACCAACTGTTCAATAGTCAATGGACTATCTAATAAACTGTAATTACTAATCACTGATAATGGGACTAATTCCATTTGCAATCCTTTCTTAAAAATTATTTATCAAAAATATTTTACAACCATTATGACACAACTTTAACTTACTTTTAATTAGTGATAAACTGAACACGTAAATTAAAGAGGTAAACAATTATGAAATTTTTTACTAATATTATTTGGGGTTTTATTTGGGGAGAAGTAATTGGTTATATTGGTAGTCAATTATTGTCATTAACTTACAATTTTTGGGCTGTTGGTATCGTTGGAATGGTCATTGCAACCCTAGTCCCATTTGTTGTAGATTTATTTACTGAAAGTACTCTAAAAACAGAAAACAAGAATAACAAATAATTTATTTAATCATTAAAAAAGACAGGTTTTAACAACCTGTCTTTTTCATTTAGTTAACGCTTTTAAAGGCACTAGCCATATTAATTTTTTTAACACGCTTTCCAATAACCATAGAAATTAATATAACATTTATCAAAACAATGACGCATGAAACTATAATTCCCATTATACCTATGTGTGCAAAAAATTCAGTAGTATCAGAATTTGCTACAGTTATATAATATTTCAAAAAGATTAGTCCTAATGGAACTCCAATTATCACACCAAATATATAGGTGATAATACTATCTTTTAAAATAATATTTTGAATCTCTTTTTGATAAAATCCCATAACCTTCATAGTAGAATATTCATGTTTTCGTTCTATAAAATTCAACATATTAAGATTAAATAAAATAAACCAACTCAACAAAATCGCAAAAATAATTAATAACATCATTATGCTGCTAAATGTATCTATAACTTTATTAGCTTGATATAAATTTTGTGATAAAGAAGTAGTTTCAACAACACTCGGCATGTTAATAATTTTTTTACTTATATTTCTATTTGTAAAAATAACATTTGGTGTAAATTTATTTCCCAAACTAGTCCATATATTTTTACTTAAATAAATTCCTTGTGGCCCACTAATTTTAGTTATACCTAATATAGGTAAGTAAATAGGTTTTGATTGATATTGGCTCATTATTTTAATATTCGAGCCAACTTTTAAACCATATTTCTTAGCTAAATAATGAGTAATATACACACCTTTTTTATTTATATTTATGTTCTTATTTTTAGACAAAGGTAAATTAATGTATATTCCGTTGTCTATTATGTTCATAGTAGTAGAAATTGATTTATTGGAATTTTGGATTTCAGAATTTGCTTGTTGCAATTCTTGATAATCGTTATCTAATTCATTCAAAATTTTTTCATTATCATTTTTAGATAAAGGAATAGTTTTAATTTCATTTTTATAAGAAAAAACTGTACCAAAAGTTTGATTATTAGTATATTTAAATGAATTAAATTCACCTATACTTGCCATCAATAACATAATGGATCCACTAATACCAACGACTCCTATTAATTCTTTACCTAAAGATCTTAGTTTATCTCTTAAAACCCAGTTTGTGCTCCAACTAAATTTAAAATGTGGTTGAAATATTAAATTATGTTCCACAGATTGATTCTGCATAATGCTAGCTATACTATCAGATGATAATAATTTATTTACCGCATAAAATGATGACAAAATTCCAACCAAAACTATGATTATTAAAGCAAGCCAAGAATATCGACTAAATAAAATATGCCAATTAGGCATATTATATAACGCTTTTTGTTTGTTCAAAATATCCTTACCAATAGTAATAGGTCCTAAATATAAACCTAAAATACTTCCTATAAATGTCGGAAATGCTCCATAAATTACATAATGTAATTTTATTTTGAAATTGCTTAAACCTAATGCTTTCAACGATCCTATTATTGTTTTCTGACTATTTACTAATCTTTCAACCGTTGTTGTAGTGGTAACAATTACTAGAAAAAATAATATAGAACAAAACATTAAAGCTAATTTTTTAATTGTTGCTACTTTATCAATTATTTTCACAATATTTGTATTAGATTTTCTCGTATTTAAGTAAATTACATTAGTACCTAATTTATTTCTTATATAAGAATCAATATCATTTTTTGAAGCATTCATTGTACTTCTAATTAATAAACTATTAATTTCATTTTTAAATATAGGCATTGTCTTATAATTTGAAAATACATATCCATAACGACTATGATTAGCAACTATATTATTACTTGGACTTGTATACCCTATATAATTTGGACTTTCTATTAATCCAACAATTGGGCATGATATATTTTTATTTCCTATGTTTAATTGAACTTTGTCACCAACAGATAACTTATTTTTTTTAGCAAAATTATAATCTAACCAAACACCGTATGCATTCTTGTTAAAAGAAGCACCTTTTTTCACAAAAAATTTTGATACATCATTTTTTTGAATTATATTTAACTGCAGTAATTTATTTTTATTAGAATTTAACGTGCAATTAGTTTGAAATTGTCCATCTATATTAACAATTTTTTTATTAACTTTTAAAGAATTAAGATGATCGTGGTTTCTTACTTTTACAAATTGAGTAGCTAAATTTGATTTATTAGCCCACTGTTCATAAGAATTATTAATTCCGTTAGATACTGACAGCAATCCTGAAAAAACAAATAAACTAATAAAAGCTAAAATAAAAATAGATAAAAATTCACCAAAATTTTTTCTAAAATCTCTTATGTTTTTCAAAAATAATAACTTAAACAATTTAAATCACCACACAATTCTATCTATAGGACATGGTGAAATATTATGCGTAAGTTTGTCTACTTGCCCATCTTTTATTGTAAGCACATTGTCACCCATTTTTGCTATCTTAGAAT
>JADIMP010000069.1 GCA_017694665.1 Candidatus Gallilactobacillus intestinavium | reverse complement strand
TGCGGATTGACCACTGCGTAAATTTCGCCATTTTCTTTATTTAATGCATCCGCCATATCACTGGCTGCCCAACCAGTTCCAACGATTGCCCAATTATATTTTTTCATTGCTTTTCCTCCATTAATGTTTACCTACATTATATAGTCAAGTTTCAATCAAGACAACGCTTTCAGAAAATCAAGCCATGAATCCTATGATCCATTTAAGATTTATTAATAATATCTTGAATTACTTAACCAGTCTTCATTTAAGATAATCCTTCTCCCAATCAATTAAATAACTAAAAAGTACAAAAAAAACAGACCAGAAAAAATCCGGTCTGAAAAATAGGGATTGATAAGAGTATAACGAATTGATGCACCTGTTCTGCATCCGTAATTATATATCATTTACAAAAAATCGACATCTACTTTATTACTTGAAATCATTATTTTGGGCCTATACGAATCCAATTTATTTTCCGTTTATTAAGTATTTACTTAACTTTAAAATTCAAAATATGATAGAATATCTTTCGTCTATTAAAAGTCTACCTTAATTAGACATACTAATTTAATTAATCTTATCCAAATGACAGCCATCCTCCCAAATCACTCTCAAATAATTCCATTGACTATCATTTATGGGACCTTCCTTATCTAAAAAATTATTGTTGGTTTCTCCGTAAGATATTATAAACCGTCTGCCGCGAAATTCCTAGAGTGTTAGCAATTTTTACTTTTGAAATCTTTTTATTAAACATTTCAATCACTTTGAAATAAACTTCACGATTTTCTTTCTTAGCGGCATTCGCACAATATTGAATCTTTTTTCCTTTATATTTACCAACTAATTTTGCCTGTTCAATTCCTTGATGCTGACGTTCACGAATCATTTTCCGTTCCTGCTCAGCATCATATTTTTTAATTTCTAAAATTAAATTAGTTAATAATCTTTTTAAATTATGATCCTTAACTCCTTCGAAAGAAGGTAAATCTAGTACATTTAAAAATGCTCCTTTTATTGTAATTTGATTAATAATTCGTATAATATCATTATTATTTCTGCCTAACCTATCCAAACTAACTACATATACTTCATCCCCATCGGTCAATTCTTTTAATAATTTTTTTAACTGCGGACGTTCCATATCTTTTCCTGACATTTTTTCTTGATAAATCAGATCAAGTTTTTCCTGTTTTAGGCGCGTAATTTGCCTTGTTAAATTTTGACCAATAGTTGATACTCTTGCATATCCTATTTTCATCCTTAAATAATCCTTCTGTTTTTGTCTAATTAAGGTAGAGTCTTATCAGTCATCGAATTAAAAATCACTATCAAAATTGTTTTAAGGATTTCCGTATAAATAATTAATAATTAAAAGTAACGAGTTCAGTATACAATAAATCCTCAATTGGAAAAAGCTAGTTATTCTTTTGATTATTTTATTTCTTAAACCCTTACCCTATAAAAAAGAGGTCTGATTATGAAACGTATCTCAAGAAATATCTTGGCAGCGATTTTAGCAACTGCGGGGATACTTCTCATTTTCTGTATTCCAATTACTAATTATATGATTACGAGTTTCCATCCTAAAGTTGAGCAACAAAAATCATATAATGTCCCCTATAATTGGGATGATGTTAAATTGATCAATCTGTTTAGCGTTATTAAAACGCGCATTGATCATCCTGAAATTCATGTAATCGGCGCGATTTACAATGAAAAAATCAAATTAAATACCCCCGTTGCTGAAGACACCATTTTTTCTTTGTGTGTATCCCAATGAAAAAATGGGCAAGGGGAACTATATCATCGCAGCCCATAATGTTAGGTATAGCAAAACGGCGTTATTTAGTCCTATTTATCATAACGTTGACGTTGGCAATCAAGTTAACGTTACTGATTTTAATACAAATTACACTTACCAAATTATTGCTAAAAAAGTTACGTCTCCCCAAGATTATTCGGCACTATCTCCAACAAAACAAGCTACACTTACACTTATAACTTGTGATCGAACCAATAAAAAACGAGAAATTTATACTGGAAAATTAGTGAAAACTGTCCCGTTTAATCAGCTTTCCCAACATACTAAAAATTATCTTGCTCAGAAATTTGAACGTTAATTAATGTATGTTCTTGTTGATCAGCAAGGAAAAGCGCTTGTTAAAGAATTTAACATTATCACGCATACCAGTCTTTTTTTTCTTTGCGGATTTAAAAACGATCACCGCAATTAACACTTACCGAACTAAAGACGTAACAATTTAAAAATTCTTCCGTTGGTTTACTCCTCCATCAAATGACAATCATTTAATTAAAAAGAAAACTTGGCTTCAACAACAATTATTAATAAAATAACGGAAATCTAAAAAGCAAGAAATTCTTTAACTGAAGAATTTCCTGCTTTTTCAATTTCCAACCCCCAACTTACTTCCAAAATTATTTACGAAACATCCTAGTTAGTTGGAATAACAATTTTCATCACTTTATTTAAAAAATTAAAAAACAACGGAACCGTGACAAACATTGCAATTCCAGTAACGATACTTGCTGGCATTGATAATGCAGCCATTGCAATTAACTTTTTCCCCTGCATTCCAATGATTAATCCCTCAATCACGTAACGCAAAAAGCCTGCTATAATTTTTGACAAACCAGTCGCAATTCCAATCAAAATAATTTTGGAAATTTTAGGAGAGAAATGCATTGTTTTAAACATCAGCCATCCAACTGAAGCAATAATTACAACCTCCATGACTGTCAAATATGTATGCGCAGCATATCCGTTTAACAAATCAAAAAGCACTAAGCCAATAATTCCTGAAATTAACCCATATTTATACCCAAGAAAAAGAGTTCCAATTACAACAAAAGTATATCCTAAATCAATAAATGGACGCCCAATTGGTGACGGAATATGAATTTGAAACATCGCAAGGATATAATCAATCGCTGCAAAAATTGCCGCAAATGTTATATTTCGTAAAGAATTACTTGATTTATACATTAAATTCCCTCCTTGATCGTCATCCATCAGTTCAATAATCATCAATTGCCTTATACTAAGGATAACATTAATATAAAAATACAGCCTGAAATAATCTTTGGCATCTCCGATTACTTCAGACTGTAATTTTAATGATTAACTTAAACCTTATCTTATTTAGCTCCGACCACTTTTTTGGCATTTTCTAATTCTAAAATTCGAACCTGACGCGGTAAGAATTGCCGAATTTCATCTTCATAGTATCCGACTTCAAGGCGCTTATCATCGAGAATAATTGGACGCCGAAACAGGCCTGGGGTAGCTTGCAATAACTCTAACAGCTGTCCAAGTGACAGACTATCAATATCCACTGTTAATTCTTGATATGCTTTAGAACGTTTTGAAATGATTTCCTCAGTTCCATCTTCAGTCATTTGTAAAATTTGCTTAATTTCATCAATCTTTAATGGTTTAGCAAAAATATTCCGTTCTTCAAATGGAATTTGATGTTCTTTTAACCAAGCACGCGCTTTGCGACAAGACGTGCAACTTGGGGAGGTATATAAAGTAACCATATAATCGTTTCCTTAATTATTTACATAAATAGTCACCATCCATCTTCAGGATATCACGCGTTGAGCTAACTATCAAAATATTATCCAATCAAATTAATAAAAAAACTTCGCTCCGTTTCCAGAGCGAAGAACTAGTTGATTTCTTTCACTCACCTACTAGAATGAAAGCTCCTTCATCAACCGCTTTCAGTATAGTTCACTTTGAATGATAAATTCAAATATTCAGCTTTCAAAAAAGAGGATGTGCCTTATCACATCCTCTTCTATATCCGTTCAATCAGGTTATAATAAAAATATTTAATTTTTCAAGGGTAATCTATTTTTCAGCAAATACTAC
>JADIMP010000068.1 GCA_017694665.1 Candidatus Gallilactobacillus intestinavium | reverse complement strand
GTATTTAGTCAAAATGATGAAATGGCTCTTGGAGCTATAAAATCTATTAGTAATCCTAATTTAGTTGTCGTATCGATTGATGGAGAACCTCAAGGATTAAAAGCTGTTAAACAAGGAAAAATTACTGGAATAATAGCTCAAGAACCGATTGTTGAAGGAAAATTAGCTGTTGAAGCTGCATATAACTATTATTCTGGTAAACATGTTAGAAAAGTTATTCATTCTCCGATTCATTTGGTAACTAAGACAAATGTTGATAAATATTTACATTAAAAAACGAAACGATAGGTCAATAAACCTATCGTTTTTTATATTAAAGTGAATCCTTAATTGATATGTGTATTTTATGGCTTCTTGGAAATTCTGTTTTAATTGATTTTTTAATTATCGATAGACATTCTTTTTCACTTAAATCATTTGAATTTATGTGTTCATAACCATCGACTTGAACATTAAAAACACTTTCATTTTTATTTATTTTGATCAAACGATCTTGTTTCCAAGTAGATATAGTTATTTCAAAGTTATTAGGATTTTTTTTAAATTGTTTTTTAATTGTTGGTAAAACGCTTTTAAGTGTAATAAGTTTCAAATAATGCCTCGTTTAATGCCTCTGGCTGGATTCGAACCAGTATTTACAAAAAGTAAACAACGACCTGAACGTTGCGCGTATGCCAATTTCGCCACAGAGGCTTATTATTATATTATTTAATGAAATAAGAAGCTAAGTGTAGCTGTAAAATTAACAAAGAAATGAACCATAATAGAGTCAAACTGTTTATCAGTTTTTAAATATGTTAAAGCTAAAATAACTCCTAAAGTAAAGTATAATAAAAAACTAATTATGTTGGTAGAGATATGTCCACTAGAAAAAATAATACCAGATAAAATAACTTTAGCCCATATGTTTTTAGGATTAAAAAACATATTAGTTAATATTCCTCTAAATACCAATTCTTCTAAAATTGGTGTTAAAAAAGGCATAGATATACACAATGAGTATTTTATGACTGGATTTATTTTGAGTAAATGATTAATGATAATTTGATTATTTGCTGTTCCTACTTGATGAAATATTAAATAATTTAGAGACATAAATATAGCGTTAATAAACAAAATACATATGAAAATGCTAAAACACAATATTATGTCATTAAAATGAAAATCGTGAATTATTTTTTCTTTTGAATAAAAGGTAAATCTTTTTTTTGCAATTACAATAGATATTAGAAAAATGGCAATATATATCGCTGTTGCTAAAAAACCAGAATAGTTTTTATATGATGCGTGTCTACCTAAAAGTATAAGAATATTTGGTAATAATCCTACTAATAAGTAGAATAAGATAAATTCGATTAATTTTTTAATAAATATTTTTATATTAAATGATTTCATTATTTTTTCTTCCTCTTTAGGAAATATATAAATATATATGCGTTTACTATTGATGTAAAAATAAAATCGAAAATAATTATAATTAATTGTATTGCTTTAATAAAATGTAATTTTGTTATTAAATATAATGTAATTAAAAAAAATAATATAGTATTTAATATGATAAGTATAATTGTTTTTAACATAATTTTATTTAAAACTTGATTATATTTATATGTCAATATATTAAGAAGGTGTTTTTATCGGAAAAATTAATATTAATAATATGACATTTTATACATATAATGGTGTTTTTGATGAAGAAAAAAAATTGGGACAAAAAATAGAGGTTGATGTTAGTATTGATTTTCCTATTGAAGACGTTGTAAAAAATGATGATTTGAATACTACTATCAGTTATGTAAATGTTTTTAATGTTGTAAAAGAATTTGTTAAAAATAATAGTTTTAATTTAATAGAAAGTTTAGCTAATAATTTATTAAGTAATTTATTAAATGAATTTAAGAAGGCCCGTTTAATTACTTTAAAAGTAAGAAAATATTCTGTCCCAATAAATGGAATATTTGATGATGTAGAAATTGAAGTTTCAGGAAAGAATTTATGTCAGTAGCTTATTTAAGTATAGGATCAAATTTAGGTAATAAATATAAGCATTTACTTTATGGAATCGCTTGTTTAAGAGGAGATAAATTTACTTATGAATGTAAAGTATCTCATTTTTATGAAACTAGTCCTGTTGGTAATGTAATTCAAGATAATTTTATTAACGCTGGTATAGTTTTAAATACTAAAAGAGATCCATTTAGCTTGTTAAACTTTATCCATGATATAGAAAAAAGCGAACATCGTTATAGGTTTACTCATTGGGGTCCCAGGACATTAGATATTGATATTATTTTTTATGATGATATTGAAATGAAGACTGATAGTCTTATAATTCCGCATAAAGAATTTAGAAATAGATTATTTGTAATAAAACCTCTTTTAGAAATTAGTAATGATGATAAAATTTCTAATTTGCTTTTATCTCGTTTAAGCAAGATAAAAGAAGATCAAAAAATTCGAAGGATTAATTAATTTATGACTAGTAAAGAAGAAAAAATTGCTAAAGCAATTTCAGAAATTTTGGTAGCTATTGGAGAAGACCCTGAGCGTACTGGTCTTACAGAAACTCCAAAGCGAGTAAGTAAATCTATTTTAGAATTATGTTCTTCTACTAATAGAGAATTTAAAAATTATAAAGTATTTAAAGAAAACGTGGATAATAATTTAATTATGGTGGGAAATATTGATTTTTATTCATTATGTGAACACCATATGCT
>JADIMP010000067.1 GCA_017694665.1 Candidatus Gallilactobacillus intestinavium | reverse complement strand
AAAATTTTTATGATGATAAAGAAACGTGGAAAATTAAGTACGTTTGATGAGATTTAAAAATTATATGGGCTATTGTTGAATTTAAAATTTTATTTATTTGACGGATAGTTTAAAAGCAACCTTTTCCGGTGAGGAAAAGGCTGTTTTCTTATACGGTATAATAAAGAAGAGTGAAAACGGAAAGAGGCAATTTATCATGAATCATCAAAAATTAATGCAGGAACTTATCGATTTTAGAAACTCACGCGGATGGGATGAGGCGCATTCCTTACCAAATCTAGCAAAGTCAGTAAATATTGAAGCTGCGGAAATTTTAGAGATTTTTCAATGGAAAAAGACAAGCGATGAGCTAAGTGAAGATGAAAAAACGCATTTAAAGGGTGAAATTGCGGATACGTTAATTTATCTATTTTACATGTGCGACCGGTTGAATGTTGATCCAATGGACGTGATGAAGGCGAAACTTGAGTATAATAAGGGACGAAAGTGGGATTGAGGAAAGCTTAATTATAAAAAATAGTATTGATGGTAATTTCATCAATACTATTTTTGTAAATTTACATTGTTATTTTATTAATTATGCCTCTTTTTTATTTTTCCGACGGCGAATAATAAGTATAATATTGCTGATAATCGCGGCAAGATATACTAGAACTGCTATCCAATCTATCCAGATCCTTACTTGAGAAAAAATTGACCAGGTTCTAATTGTTTCCATATGAACATGGTTTATTAATGGGTATTGAACGCTGTTAAAGTAGGTTAAAAGTGAAACAATTGCCATAATTGCAACAATTATCTGTAATGTAGCGACTATAACTTTTAGGATTCTAGTTATTTGATTTCCATCTGAAAATAGTGAAATGATTCCTGAAATTATTGCACAAACTCCAAATACAGCTGATACTAAAGTGATTAAATAAATACTGCTTGTTAAGATTACAATTGGATCTGTATATCCAAAATACATACATAACCGATATGCAAGTCCTTCTGAGTGTCCGAGTGGCGTTAATGTAATTAGAAAATTTAACGTAAAAATTGTTCCAATTACAATTTCTAATGTTGGGCCTAATTTTTCAATTATTAACTTACTTATTTTAGATTTCATTCTTATGATTCTCCTTAATTTACATCTGAACAGTTAATTCTTGCTATTATGTAAGGTTGTCCAATTTTTTAATTGGAAGGCCATCCATCTAATTTTATTTACAAGCAATAATACGAGTAATAAAAGTTCTACGATTGAAATAACATACAATTCGTGAAGAAAACTCTCAGCAATTGTTGGGAGAAGGAGGATAATCATCCAGACTATTGCAAAGATTAATAGCAGATTTCGGTAATGCTTTATAGTTTTTAAATTTGGTGCCTGGTGTAATTTTGACCACATAATTATTTGACTGATCATATCTCCAAAGATTGCAAATGCAATGATTAGTATTACTGGAAAGAGAAGATTCCAATGTGCTTCATCAATTATATTTCCAAAAAGAGCTCCCAAAATCATTAGTAGCCAGTAAGTATAACCCTGATATCGAATAGTTTTCATCTTTTCACATCCTTATAATTTTATAAAAACATTATATAAAATT
Organism: Candidatus Gallilactobacillus intestinavium; assembly: GCA_017694665.1. Taxonomy (GTDB): domain Bacteria; phylum Bacillota; class Bacilli; order Lactobacillales; family Lactobacillaceae; genus Gallilactobacillus; species Gallilactobacillus intestinavium. The sequence goes on along the minus strand of JADIMP010000067.1, from coordinate 937 downwards.
AATAATAATTGTCAATTTTAACTATAAATATGAAAAAAGATTGATATTTTAGAAACTAAAATTGGAATTCTTATAATTAAAATTCAATTATAAGAATTCCGTTTATTTTTATATTCAATCAAATTTTAATGTCGCAATTCATTCTTATTGTTAATCGATAACGCAATTAATAATCCAATTACAGCAAGCACAATTGTAAAGATGATTCCATTGTGAACCCCGTGTGTAAAGGCCACGGCACTGCCTGCACCGTGAGAAGCAGTGATTCCCATTTGAAGCATGCTGGTTGCCATTGCGGTTGCGATTCCGCCGGGGAGCATAATGATTCCGGTCAACGCAACGGGAATCAGCATTCCGCGCTGGATGTATTGCGGCAGTAGATACATGGCTGACAAAATAATTCCGAAATCGATCATGACAAGCAGCGTTCCCTTAGTGAAGGCCACATGCTTAAAGACTTTCAAATTCAAAATTGGATTTTCATGGTGTAATTGACGGTAAGCATAAACGGCTACAATCAAGATTCCGCCAACTAAGCATCCGAGCACTATCGGCGATGTCCATCCCAAACGGGCAGCAAAGCTGAAGCCCATCACGAGTAATCCGAAGCCGAAAATTGAAAGAATTACTGAAGCGAAATCGACTTTTGGCCGGGTTAGCTTACTGATATTTGGTAAAAATTTCAGATCAAAGAAAAGGGCAACCAATAAAACGGGAACAAATAACCAGAAAACCCAGTTCCATGATAATTTTGCAAGGATAAAGCCGGTTAAAGTTGGGCCGACTGCCGGAGCAAACATAATTACTAATGAACAGACGCCCATTGCGGTTCCCATCTTTTGCGGCGGAAAGATATTCATCGCAACGGTAAACATTAATGGTAAGATCGTTCCGGTCCCGATTCCTTGAATCATGCGACCAGTCAGTAAGATTGGAA
>JADIMP010000066.1 GCA_017694665.1 Candidatus Gallilactobacillus intestinavium | reverse complement strand
AAAAACCACCATTTTTAACTTTTTCCCATTGTCTCATGGATAAATTTACCTTTGGATAGTAAGTAAATATTTGGTCCAACGAAAATATATAATCCATTATTTTTTTAGATCTTATCTTTTCTTCTATGTTTTCTAAAGTTAAAGATTTATTTAAAGTAAATTGACCACTTCTAATCCTTACCAAAGATTTCATTACAGCAGGAACATTTAAAAGTTCTCCTAATTGAGTTACTAAAGTTCTTACATAGGTTCCTTTACTACAATCTACTTTAAATTCAATTATTTGTTGGCCGATACTTTTGTTAAAAGATGATTTAATAAATTCAAAACTATTTACATGTATCTGTCTAATAGGTCGTTCAACATTTTCACCATTTCTAGCATATTCATATAGCTTTTTACCATTAACCTTTACTGCAGAATACATGGGTGGTATTTGTTTAATATCACCTACTAATTTTTGCATATTTTTAATAATAGTTTTATCACTATAAGATTCTTTTAAATGAATTTCATTTAAAACTTTTCCATCTAAATCTTCTGTATCAGTAGCCAATCCCAAAATCAATTGGCCTTGATAAGTTTTACTTTTATCTACTAAAAAAGGAGCTGCTTTAGTAGCGCTCCCTATACATACAGGTAACACTCCAGTTACATTAGGATCTAAAGTGCCTGTGTGGCCTATCTTTTTTATATGTAACAAATTACGTAATTTAGCTACAACATCATGACTAGTAAAACCCGCTGGTTTATTAACCACTAAAATTCCATTTATATCATTCATTTTCACTTTTATGTAATTCATTTATTAATTCATCAATATGATTTCCATATTGAATAGACTTATCTTCTTCAAAATCAATAGTTGGCGTTTTGTAAGTCGATAATTTTTTACCAACTTCACTTCTAATTAAACCCTTAGCTTTTTCGAAAGCTAACGCTGCTTTTTTATGATCAGAAGCCTTATCAGACAATAAACTATAATAAACAGTTGCGTTTTGTAAATCACCAGTTAATTTAACTCCAGTAATTGTAGCAACAGTTAAACGTTTATCTCTCAATTTCTTAATAATATATTCAGTTACTATTCGTTGAATTTCTTGTTCAACTTTTTCTACTCTATATTGTTTATTTGGCATAATATTATTCTACTGGTACTTCCTTCATTACAAATGCTTCAATCATGTCGCCTACTTTTATGTCATTATAATTAGCAATTGTTAATCCTAAATTCAATCCTGCTTTAACTTCTTTAACAGCATCTTTATAACGTTGCAAAGAACCTAGTTTACCTTCATATACAACAACACCATCGCGAATCAATCTAACACCAGCATCATTAGTAATGTAACCTTCAGTTACCATTCCTCCAACAACAGTACCTACTTTAGATACTTTATATAACTCTAGAACTTCTACCTGTCCAGTAACTTCTTCTTTATATACTGGTTCTAACATTCCTTTCATTGCTGATTCAATTTCATCAATGGCATTATAAATAACATTATGTAGTCGAATATCTACGCCACTACTTTCAGCTTGAGATTTAGCTTGTGCAGTTGGTCTTACATTAAAACCAACTATGATTGCATTAGAAGCTTCAGCTAAAGTAACATCACTTTCATTAATTGCACCAACAGCTTGATGAACAATATTAACTCTAACACCATCCACCTGAATTTTATTAAATGAATTTGCTAATGCTTCTACTGATCCTTGAACATCAGCTTTAATAATTACTGGAACTTCTTTCATGTCAGCTTGTTTCATAGTATCAAATAAATTGTCAACTGTTACATGAGAAGTTCTAGAACGTTCAGCTAATAAAGCACGTTTAGCTCTTTCTTCTCCAGCTAATCGAGCTGATTTTTCATCTTCAAATACAACAAATTTATCACCAGCTGCAGGAACATCATTCATACCAGTAATTTCCACTGGCATTGATGGAGTGGCTTTTTTTACTGAGCGATGGTGATCATCATTCATTGTTCTGATCTTACCATATGTATTACCAATTACAATTGGATCACCTATATGTAAAGTACCACCTTGTACTAATACCGTAGCAACAGGTCCTCTACCTTTATCTAATCTAGCTTCAACAACAGATCCAATAGCTCTTTTATCTGGGTTAGCTTTTAATTCCATCATTTCAGCTTGTAAAAGAACCATATCTAATAATTCATCTAAATTCTTATTTTTTTTAGCAGAAATATTAACAAAAATAGTATCTCCGCCCCAATCTTCTGGAACAAGATTATGTTCAGCCAATTGTTCAATAACATGATCAGGATTGGCTCCTGGTTTATCGATTTTATTAATTGCTACAATAATTGGTGTTTTAGCTGCTTGAGCATGATGAATTGCTTCTAAAGTTTGAGGCATAACTCCATCATCTGCTGCAACTACTAATATAGTAATATCAGTAATATTAGCTCCACGAGCACGCATAGCGGTAAATGCAGCATGACCAGGTGTATCAATAAACGTAATTTTTTTACCCTTAACATTCACTTGATAAGCACCTATTTTTTGGGTAATGCCTCCAGCTTCTCCAGCTGTAATATGAGAATTCCTTAACTGATCCAATAATGTGGTTTTACCATGATCAACATGCCCCATTATAGTTACAACAGGAGGACGAGATACTAAATTACCATTATCATCTTCTTCATTTTGTTCAAAGAATTTATCAATATCAGCAATATCCTCATGTTCTTTTTCTTTAGCATCAATACCATAATCTGCTGCCAAAATTTCGATTGTATCTTTATCTAAACTTTGATTTTGATTAACAGCAACACCTAACATGAACAATTTTTTAATAATTTCGGTAGGTTCTCGATGTAATAGTTTTCCAAGTTCTTGTGCATTCATTCCTTCTTCATAAACTAATACATCTGGCAATGGCTTTTCTTTACGAACTGGTTTAGCTGCTGCTTCTTTAGCTTCTTGTTTTTGCTTTATCTTTTGTTGTTTTTTATTAAACTTAATCTTTTTTTGACGTTTATATGGCGTTTCTTCATGATTATTTGTATATTCTTTTTTACGATCACGAGATTGATTCTTATTTTTATCTGATTTTTTTTCTTCACTAGATTTAGAAGACTTATTTAAATCAGGCTTTGGCATAGATGTCATCAATGTAGAATTTTTACTATCATCATGTTTAAATTTTTTATTAGAATTGTTAAATTTCTTCTTGTCTACAATTGGCTCCTTTTTACGCTCACCCTTAGAATTTTCATGTTGTAAATTAATATTATTACTTTGCGTTTTTTTATGATTTAAGTCATCAATATTCTTAGTAACTTGTTTACGTTGTGGACGATTATTTTTACGTGGATTATCTAGATTTAAAATCCTACCCTCACCATGTAAGTCGTTATGGCGATTAAAATTAGTTCTTCGATGATCGTTATTTTTCTTATTTTTAATAAAATGATGAACAACTTTCTTTTTTACTATTTTCTTGGTATCACCTGATTGATCTTTAACTTTATTCTGATTATTATTTTTTTTCATAAAATTGTTTCTTAATACTTTTTCTTGTTCATCAGTAATAGAAGCCATATGACTATTAAACACTATATTATTTTTTTTAGCTAAATCCATTAATTCTTTACTAGAAACATTTAATTCTTTTGCTAATTCATAAACTCTTTTCGCCATATATCCACCTCACAACAATTATTTAATTAAACTAATTATTTTGTTTGCTAAACCTTTATCTGTTAAACCAATTAATTTTCTAGTTTTTCCAATAGCATTGCTTAATTCAAAAGAATTAAACTGATCAATGATTGGTTCATTTATTTTTTTAATCTTAGTATAGCTATTCTTACTAATATCATTAGCAACAAATAACAAATATATTTTTTTTGAATTTAAAAAAATACTTTGTTCACCACTTACTATTTTACCAGCTCTTTGTGCAATTCCTAATAAATTTAAAATTTGTTGTCTATTATTCATCAACTTTATTACCAAATAGTTCCATTCGCGCTAATTTATGGTCAACATATTCAATTAATTCGTCATAAAAATTGTCACTAATTTTTATTTTAAAAGCTTTATCTAATAAATGACGTTTTTTAACTTGCTGAGCTGTTTTCTTATCTATGCTAATATAAGCTCCTCTGCCATTTTGTCGCCCTTCTTTATCTATAAAAACATCGTTATCTTTATTCTTAACAATTCTAATTAAATCTTTTTGTGGATAAAGTTGACCAGAAACAATATCCTTACGCATAGAAATCTTTTTAGGCATTATCTCACTTCCTAATTATCTGCCATTTCTTCAGCATAATCCTCATCAAAAATTTCGGCAGCTTCGCTTGCAGATTTAATATCAATTTTACAATTAGTTAACCTTGCAGCTAAACGAGCATTTTGTCCTTTAGTACCAATTGCTAATGATAATTGATTATCTGGTACTACCACTGTACATTCATTTTCATTATCAACATCAAAAACAACATCAATTACTTCTGCTGGATTTAAGGCATTTGCTATAAATTGTGCTTCATCATCCACCCACTCAACAATATCCATATTTTCTCCAGCTAATTCATCAACAATTGCTTGAACTCTTTGTCCATGTGGTCCAACACATGTTCCAACCGGATCTAAATTAGGGTCATTAGAACGAACTGCTACTTTAGCACGATCTCCAGCTTCACGAGCAACAGATACGATCTCAACTGTCCCATCATAAATTTCTGGTACTTCTTCCTCAAATAAACGTTTTAATAATTCTGGATGCGTTCGGCTAACAAAAATCTGTGGTCCTTTAGCGTTATTTTCCACCTTAGTTACATAAACTTTAATGCGATCATGAATTTTATAATTTTCTTTAGCTATTTGAGAATTATGATCCATTACAGCTTCGACTGTTTTATTACCATTACCTAATAATACATAAACATATCTACGATCTTGACGTTCAACTTCACCAGTAACCATTTCTCCTTCATATTCATGAAATTCATCATAAATTAACTGACGTTCTGCTTCACGAACTCTTTGCATAATTACTTGTTTAGCGGTTTGTGCTGAAATTCTGCCAAAATTTTTAGGTGTAACTTCAAATTTAACTTCATCACCAAGTTCATAAGCTTTATTAATTTTTAATGCATCTTGTAAACTTATCTCTAAACGATCATCAGTAACATCATCAACAACTTTTTTAACAGCATAAACTTTCATTAAGCCTCGCTTTTCATTAAAATCAACTTCCACATTTTGGGCTTGATTATAATTACGCTTATATGCCGAAACAAGAGCTGATTTCAATGCCTCAATGATAACCTCTTTTTTTATTCCTCTTTCTTTTTCTAAAACATCTAACGCATTTAATAATTCTTTACTCATTAATCACTAATTCTCCTAACCTAATTTACTAAAATCTATTGCTAATCTAATTTGTGCAATATCTGGCCTATTAAATGACAGTTTTTTTTGACGTCCTTTATCCAAATATTCAATAACTAAGTCATTTTTATTGACCTGAGTTAAATAACCTTCAAATTCTTTTTTACCATTAATTTTTTGATACAAAGAAACATGCACATACTTATTAATTGATTGATTTAAAGAATTTTCCGTCTTTAAAACGCGTTCTGCTCCAGGAGAAGACACATCCAAGTAATAAGCTGTTTCTATTAAATCAGGATATCCATCTAGTTTAGTACTAATTTGATCACTAATTAATGCACAATCATCAACTGAAATTCCTCCATTTTTATCTACATATACATGTAAATACCAATCAGAACCTTCTTTATTAAAATCAATATCAAATAAATTTATATCCTTAAAGTCACTAATAATTGGTGCTATTAGCTTTGCAACTTTATCAGTAAGTTCGCTCAAATTAATCCTCCAAAATTCAATAAAAAAAGTGAGTCAAAGACTCACTTCTTTATTGAAGTAAATTTAGGTTAATTATAACAACTTACCTAATAACAATCAATTTATATATTTTTTATAAATTAATTATATTAACAAAATTAATAATATATGCTATTAAAATCAAAATTTAACCAAGCTATTATAATTATTTTTAATAAACATGTAAAAAATATTTAAACATTTGATAAAATATTAATAGAATTTAAGTAGAGGTTGTTTATGTCAGAAAAAATTATTGATTTAAATAAAACAGTTTACGAAATAACAGAAAAATTCCCTGAAGTAATTGATATCCTTTGCCAAGTAGGATTAATTGATATAAAGAATCCCAATTTAAGAAAGACTGCGGGACGCTTTGTTACTATTCCTAAAGGTGCTCAAATGCATCATATTGAATTGGATACTATTAAAGATGAATTAATCAAAAATGGTTTCACAATAAAATAATATTTGAGGAATTAAAAATGAATAATAATAGTTACGATCGACAAAAAAAGATAATCGAAATTTTATCAATGTTACATGAAGATGGTGATTTTGAAAAAGCTAAAAAAATTTTTGATGAGACATTTTCTGATGTAGATGTTTCTGAAATCACATCTGCTGAAAGAGCACTTATTTCTAATGGACTGGATCCCATGGCCATTCAACGTCTATGTAATGTCCATGCTTCTGTATTCAAAGGAGCAATCAAACAAGGAGAAAAGGTTCATGCAGAAGATCATCCTGGTCACCCTGTTTATGTTATGAAACTAGAAAATACCGTCATTCATTCACTTCTTGCTAACGATTTAATGCCTAATTTAAAACGTTGGCAACAATCCTCAAATGAAGATGATAACAATAATCCAAAATTAAGACAAAAAGCACAAAAATATTTAAATAAGATTAAGCAATCTTTAAATGATCTTAAAAAAATAGATCTTCATTATCAAAGAAAAGAAAACTTATTTTTCCCATTAATGGATAAATATGGTGTTACTGCGCCAACTAAAGTTATGTGGGGAGTTGACGATGAAATAAGAAATTTAATTAATAAATCTATTAAAATGATTAATACAAATCCACTGCCCAATAAATACGACATCGAAAAAATCATTGAGAAAACTAATCAAGAAACTGATGAAATGATATTTAAAGAAGATAATATTTTATTTCCAATGGTGGAAGAAATATTTACTGTACAAGATTGGCAAACCATTGCCAATGAAAGCGACGACATCGGTTATACATTAATTACTCAACCCATTCCTTGGAAACCAAGTAAAGAAGATATTGAAGAGATCAACAATAAAAGAAATTCTCAAATTGCTGAAGAATTAAATGATGCAGCTAAAAAAATGGCTGACAATCAAAACATTGATCAAGATCAAATTAATGCTGGACTTATTCATCCTCAAGATATTAATGATTTACACGAACAAATGAAAAAAGAACAAAGTAAACATAATATAAATAAAAATACCGTTAAAAATCTTGATAAATATATCAATGCTAAGCAAGAAATCCCTGATTATTTAAAATTAAAAAATAATTCTGCCAACGAAAATGTTAATGATAATCTAGATGATTCAGAAATGATGAATCGAATTGATTTTAATATAGACTTAAATATGAATAAATCAGCTAAATCTAATAATGATGACAGTGACGAAAACAGAATTATTAATACTAAAACTGGTAGTTTTAGCGAATATCAATTACGAGCTATTCTAAATACGATTCCTGAAGATATGACATTTGTTGATAAAAATGGTGTAGTAAAATGGTTTTCTGATTCTGGTAAAAGAATCTTTGCTAGAACAACAGCTGTATTAGGAAGGAAAGTTATTAATTGTCATCCACCTAAAAGTATTCATAAAGTAGAAAAAATATTATCTGACTTTGAAAGTGGTAAATCAAATAAAGCCCAATTTTGGATTAACCATCATGACCGAAAAATTTTAATTTGTTACTACGCAGTTAGAGACGAAAATGATAATTATTTAGGATGTTTAGAAGCATCAAAAGATATAACCGAAATTCAAAAATTAACTGGGGAACATCGTTTAAAAGATGAATAAATAAAAAGAGCAGGTTCAAAACCTGCTCTTTTTATTTCAAAAACGATTTGAATAATCATCAATATCAATTATAAATCTCGGACGTTCTTTAACTTCATTAAATATTTTACCTATATATTCACCTATTATACTGATACAAATTAATTGAATTCCACCAATCAACCATATAGATATTATTATCGAACTCCACCCAGCAACAATATGTCCACGTAAATGTTGAATAAGTGTATAAACTATCATAATAATACTAAACAAAACTATAAAAATTCCTAAAAACAGTATCAACTTAATTGGAGCTATAGAAAAAGATGTTATCCCATTCCAAGCTAATTTAAGCATTTTACCTAATGTATATTTAGAATTACCAGCCATTCTCTTTTTACGAGAATAAAATACTTTGTCTGTAGAAAAACCTACTAAGGGTACTAAACCACGTAAAAATAAATTTCTTTCTTTAAATTTCAATAATTCATTTACGGCTCTTTTACTCATTAATCTAAAATCAGCAGAATTAGGAATTAATTCTATGCCTATTTTATTCATCAACCTATAAAATATATTGGCAGTATTACGCTTAAACTGTGTATCAGTCTGGCGATCATCTCTAACACCATAAACTATATCCACACCAGACAAATATTTATCTACCATATCATAAATAACTGTTTCATCATCTTGTAAATCTGCATCAATAGTAATAATCATGTCAGAATACTGAATTGCTTTACTCATGCCAGCAATTAAAGCATTTTGATGACCATAATTACGACTCAACTTTAAACCACAAATATGCGAATTTACTTCTTCTTCATTTTTAATTAAATTCCAAGTACTATCCTTACTACCATCATCCACAAATAATAATTTGCTATTCGAATTTACTTTATTCTGTTTAATTAAATTACTTAAAATTATATCTAATTTTTTAAAAGTAGTTGTTAAAATTTCTTCTTCATTAAAGCATGGTATAACTACAGTTAAAAGTTTATTCATTTAATAACCTCTAAAAATAAATTAAAAAAGACTTAGTTGATTTTCATCTGGTAAAGAATCTAAAACATGATTTTCATTTAAAAATTCAATAACTGATGAAGAAACCTTTCCTCTCTTACTTAAATCTTCTTTAGATAAAAATGGCTTTTCTGCTCGTGCAGCTACAATTTGTTTAGCAACATTACTACCTAATCCAGGTACCGAATTAAACGGAGCTATTAAAGAATCTCCATCAATTAACCATTGCTCCGCATCAGATTTATCTAGATCTATCATTTTAAATTTATATCCACGTTCTAACATTTCATTAGCAATTTCTAAAACTGTTAGCAAATTTTTATCTTTAACACTGGCATCATGGCCTTTCTTTTTAATTGTTTCAATAGCACCTTTAGTTGTATTTTTACCATTAACCATAGAAACAATGTCAAAATCATCAGCTCTTACAGAAAAATAAGCCGAATAATAAACTAGTGGAAAATAAACTTTGAAATAAGCTATTCTCAACGCCATCAGTACATATGCAGAAGCATGAGCTCTCGGGAACATATATTTAATCTTCAAACAAGAATCTATATACCATTCAGGAACGCCAACTTTACGCATCTCACTTTGCCACTCATCTGGAATTCCTTTTCCCTTACGAACATGTTCCATAATCTGAAATGACATTTCAGAATCTAACCCATAATTGATTAAGTCTGTCATAATATTATCACGACAACCTATAACGTTAGCAATAGTAGCCGTTCCATCTTTAATTAAAGATTCTGCGTTATCTAACCAAACATCAGTACCATGAGAAAGTCCAGATATTTGTAATAATTCAGAATAATTATGCGGATGAGTTTCCTCCAACATTCCTCTAACAAAAGAAGTTCCAAATTCAGGAATCCCAAGGGTCCCTGTTTTACTATAAATTTGATCTTCTGTAACTCCTAAAACTTCTGTTCCTGAAAATAATTTCATAACTCCAGGATCATCAGTTGGTATAGTTCTTGGATCAATTCCTGATAAATCTTGCAACATACGAATCATTGTTGGATCATCATGACCTAAAATATCTATCTTTAAAATATTGTCATGAATAGAATGAAAATCAAAATGTGTAGTTTTCCACGAAGCATTTTGATTTTCAGCAGGATATTGAATTGGAGTAAAATCATAAATATCCATATAATCTGGAACAACGATGATACCCGCAGGATGTTGTCCAGTATGGTGTTTTACCCCCGCAATACCTTTAGATAATCTATCAATTTCTACATTTTTAATTGATACACCAGTATCTCGTTCATAAGCTTTAACATAACCATACGCCATTTTATTTGCAACTGTACCAATGGTTCCAGCACGATAAACATTATCTTCACCAAATAAAACCTTGGTATAATTATGAGCTACTGGTTGATAATCTCCAGAAAAGTTCAAATCAATATCAGGGACTTTATTTCCTTTAAATCCTAAAAATGTTTCAAACGGAATGTTTTGTCCGTCTTTCTTTAAAGAAGTTCCACAGTTAGGACATTTTTTATCAGGTAGATCATACCCAGATCCATACTCACCATGTGTATAGAATTCACTATATTGACAATTAGGACATAAATAATGAGGAGGTAATGGATTTACTTCTGTTATTCCAATTAAAGTTGCAACCAAAGAAGAACCAACAGAACCTCTAGATCCTACTAAATATCCATCTTTATTTGATTTATGTACTAATCTTTGAGCAATTAAATAAATAACTGAAAAACCATTACCAATAATTGATTTTAATTCACGATCAATTCTTTTTTGAACTAAATCTGGCAATTGTTCTCCATATAATTTATGAGCAGTTTCATTAGTACGTATTCTTATTTCGTCTTCTGCTCCATCCATCTTAGGTGTATACAGCTTATCTTTTAATGGATGAATTTCTTCAATCAAGTTAGCTAACTCGTTAGTATTATCTACTACAACTTTTTTAGCCAAACTATCACCCAAAAAGGAAAAACTATCTAACATTTCATCTGTTGTTCTAAAATAAACTTCAGGTAAATTATTAGCACGGTTCATTCCAGATAAAGAGCTAACTAAAATTTTTCGATAAATATTATCATGTGGTTCTAAATAATGAACATCACCAGTTGCAATAAATAATTTATTTTGTTCTTGAGCAATTTGAATCAATTTTTTAATTAACTCTTCTACTTGATTTTCATCTTTAATCAATTTGCTATTTATCAAAGGTTGATATACTTCTTTAGGTTGAACTTCAATATAATCATAAAATTCAGCCTTTTTTTTGGCTAAATCATAACCTTTTTGTAATAGTGTTTCAAAAACTTCTCCAGAAGAACATGCAGTTCCTACTAAAATACCATCTCTATATTTTTTCAACTCACTTTTAGGGATACGAGGAACGCGATAAAAATAATCAATATTGGATAAAGAAATTAACTTAAATAGATTTTTTAGTCCCTTTGAAGTTTGAGCTAACAGTATGGCATGAGAAGGTCTAACATGCTTATACGCTTTATGTTCATACATATGATTATTTAATTGATCATGAAATTCAATATTATAATTAGCTTTAGCTTCTTTTAATAACGCCATAGCTAAATGACCAGTCGATTCAGCATCGTAAATGGCACGATGATGATGTTCCAGACTAATACCAAATTTTTTAGATAACACATTTAATCGATAGCTTTTTAAATTAGGATATAAAAATCTAGCAAGAGTTAAAGTATCAATAATTGGATTAGTTATAGTTTCTAAACCATATCTTTTATAACCAACATTCATGAAACCAACATCAAATGTAACATTATGTCCAACTAAGATTGCATCTCCATACCATTCTCTAAACATTTGAAAAATGTCTTTTTCTGGTTTGGCATCACTAAGCATCTCATCAGTAATACTAGTCAAATTAATAGTCTGTTCAGATAAAGGAAATCCAGGATTAATAAATTCTTGAAATTTATCAATTACATTACCATCTTTCATTTTGACAGCAGATAATTCAATAACGCGATCATATACAGCAGATAATCCTGTAGTTTCTAAATCAAAAATAACATATGTTTGATCTTCTAATTTTATATGTTGATCATTAAATCCTAAGGGTTCTCCATCATCTACTAGATTAACTTCTACTCCATAAATCATTTTTAAATTTTCTTTTTCTGCCGCATGAAAAGCATCTGGAAATCCTTGTACATTATCATGATCAGTAACGGCAATGGCTTCATGTCCCCATTTTTTTGCTTGTTTAACAAAATCATTGATATTATTTGTCGCATCCATCGTACTCATTTGGGTATGCAAATGAAACTCTATTCTTTTTTTATCTGCATTATCACTACGAGAATATCCCTTAATGGTGTTTATTTTATTAGCATTAATAACTAAATCATGTAAATAATGATCCTCTTCTACTCTCCCAGCAACTTTAACCCAAGAATGTTCAGATATTTGTTCTAGCCTAGATAATTCATTACTATTAATAAATTTTTTAACAATAAATGAAGAAGTATAATCTGTAATTTTTAAAGTTAATAGTTTGCTTTTCGATCTTAATTCACGTAAATCTTTACTAAAAACATATCCTTCTACTGTAATATTATTATCAGGTTCATTTATATCTTTCATCAAGGTAATTTCTGCATTACTATCAATTAATTCCTTACGAGAATAATTATCTTTAGTTATTTCTTCTAATTGTTCTTTTTGTGAATTTAAAACAGCTTTTGCTTTTGTTTGAATATCAGATTCATTATCAGATTGTCGCTGATTAAAGTTAGCTAAACTTTCAGCCGCTTTTTTATCATCAAGAATAGGATTTAAGGTTAATTTAGGAAATCCTAAATCTTTATAAATTGATGATAATTCATTCAAAACTTTGCTATTTAAAAAATCAACAATTGCTTGATTAGGTAATAATATATTGACAACGTTATTATTAATTTGCAATTCTTTATCATTACAAATCTGTCTAATAAATTGTTCATTAATAGAACTATGTTCAATGACCCAATTCCAATATTGGTTAATTAAACTACTGTTTACATAATCAGAATTATTTCTTGTCGATATTTCAAAATTTATTTGAGCAATTTTTTCAAACGTATTGTTTAATCTATCAACAAATAATAAAAAATCATTAAACGGTAAAATTTCATCAAATATAAAACTAAAATTCCAAGCACCACTTTTAGAATGTACAGTTAAATTTTCAATTTCAGCATTAGAAAAATTTTCATTATTTTCCAAATTATTCAATTCTAGTTGCTTTAATAAAACTTTAAACAATTCATTCTTACTTAATGACATAAAAATCCTCAATTATTTTATTGATGTATATATATCTTTAATTTTCATTTCTAAATCATCAATATTTAATTCAATAGTTTCCCCGGTTTCACGAATTTTAATCTCTAAAATGCCTTCTGTTATCTTTTTACCAATAACAATCCTTAATGGAATTCCGATTAAATCACTATCAGCAAATTTAATTCCTGGTCGTTCACTACGATCATCTACTAGAACTTGATATCCAATATTACTTAGTCGAGATTCAATATCATTAGCTATATCAATTTGTTCTTGATTTTTACTATTAATAACAATTAAATGCACATCAAACGGTGCAATTTTTTTAGGCCAAATTAACCCATTTTCATCTGAATGTTGCTCAGCAATGGCAGATAATAATCTACTAATACCAATTCCATAACAACCCATTATAATATTTTTTTGACGTCCATTCTGATCAAGTACTTGAGCATTTAGCTTTTCTGAATAGCGAGTTCCTAATTTAAAAATATGACCAATTTCGATTCCTTTGGAAAATTTTAAAATTCCTTTGCCATCTGGGGAGGGTTCACCTTCTTGAACTGTTCTTAAATCACTATAGCTATCTACTCTAAAATCACGATTTACATTAGCATTAATATAATGGTATCCGTCGTCATTTGCTCCCACAGCTACATTATGCAATCCGTTTAACTGATTATCAGCAATAATTTTTATTTGATCACTAACATTAACTGGTCCTAATGAACCCGCATGTCCGTGTAAATACTGTTCAATTTGTTCATCAGTAGCCAATGATAAATTATTAACATTTAAATAATTTTGCAATTTAACAAGATTAACTTCATCATTTCCCCGCATTAAAACTAAAACAGGGGTATCATCAGCAATAAAAAGCATTGATTTAACAACTTTATTCACTGAAATTTGTAAACTATTAGCTGCTTCATCAACAGAATGTGCTCCTGGAGTTGCCTTTTTTACCATCTCTAATAATGGTTCATTATCATTACTCTTTTGTAAAAGACTTGTCGCCATTTCTAAATTAGCAGCATAATCACTTGTATCAGAATATGCAATTATATCTTCACCTATTGAAGCGATTGCATTAAATTCTCGAGAATCTTTACCACCAATATTTCCAGAATCTGCCAATACTTCACGATAATCTAATCCACACTGATCAAAAATATTTTGATAAGCTTTTTCCATATCAGTAAATACTTTATCTAAAGTATCATCTTCAGCATGAAAAGAATATGCATCAAACATCATAAATTCTCGTCCACGTAATAATCCATAACGAGGTCGATCTTCATCACGATACTTATTTTGTATTTGATATAAAATTAAAGGCAATTTTTTATAAGATTTAATTGAATCACGAATAAAACTAGTAAAAGTTTCTTCATGTGTAGGACCTAAAATTAATTCACGATCATGACGATCCTTTAACTTATATAAAGTTTGTCCATATGTATCATAACGTTCTGACTGTTTCCATAAATCAGCAGGTAAAATTGCTGGAACTAACATTTCTACCGCATTTATTTTTTCCATTTCGTGACGAATAATTGTTTCAATTTTTTGCATAACTCTATATGCCAATGGCAAGTAAGCATATGATCCTGCAACAACTTGACGAATATAACCTGCTCTCAGCATTAATTGATGACTTAATACCTCTGCATCATTAGGTGTTTCTTTTAATGTTGGAATTAATAATTTACTTTGTTTCATATAAATAATTCAATCCTTAATTTTAGTGTAAAAAATATCTAACTATATCATTCCAAGTGACCAATACCATCAATATCATCAAAAGGACAAAGAAAATTGAGGTAACAATCATTTCTACTTTTTCAGATATACGTTTACGTGTGATTAACTCAATCAAATTAAATAATAATTTACCACCATCTAATCCAGGAATTGGAATTAAATTAACAATTCCCAAATTTAGTGATAAAAATGCTAACCAATACAAAATTCCATTCATTCCAGATTTAACTGCTGTGGAAGTATTAGCATAAATAGCTACAGGTCCTCCTAAATCGTTTAAACTGAAATGTACAAATAAATGTTGTAATGCTTTAAATAGAGAAGAACAAGTATTTACAAATCCTCCACATAACTTAGCGTACAAACTATGATTTACTTCACGAGTAATTCCAATTACTTCACTCTTATGTCCGTTAGCTTGTTCCACTTTTGGCTTTAAGGTAATCGATTTTATTTTGTTATTACGTTTAACTTTTAGGTCTAATTCTTTTTGTCCATTTTTAGCAATTTGTGTAGTCAAACTATCCCAGGTCTTAGTTTGTTTACCATTTATGGCAACAATTTGATCATGGGCCTTTAAACCAACTCGTTGAGCTGGAGAATTATTAATAACCCCAGCAATTTGATTAGAATTACTAACCGTTCCCCCATTTACAAAACCAATTATCGCAAACACGATAAACGCTAAAATAAAATTATTCATTGGACCAGCAAAATTAGTCATTAATCTATAACCTATACTAGCTGATTGAAATTGAACATCTTTAGGCGCAATTAAAAGTTCTGAACCATCATTTTCTATAATCGTTGCATCATGATTAACAGTATATTTAACTTCATTATCCTCATCACCATTTTTATAACCACTAATAAATAAATCAGTTGATAAATCAAAATCAGTGATAATTAAAGGAATTCCGTCAAAACGGTTTTCTTTAGTAGTATTAATTTTAGTTATTTCGTTTCGATCATTTAATTGAACACTAATAGGCATCCCAGGTCTTAATTCATCATCATCTTCATCAAAACCGGCCATTCTGACATAACCGCCCAATGGTAACAAACGAATAGTATACAAAGTCCCATTTTTTCTTATCCAAAAAAGTTTAGGACCCATACCAATGGAAAATTCTCTAACTAAAATTCCTGAACGTTTAGCAAAATAAAAATGTCCGAATTCATGTATTAAAACTAAAATCCCAAAAATTATTACAAAAGCAACTATTGTTTTAATCATATAAAAATCCTTAAATTAATCCAAATAAATGTGCTAATGGTAAAACCAATAATAGACTATCAAAACGATCCAAAATACCACCATGTCCAGGTAAAATTTTTCCAGAGTCTTTTACTCCATAAAAACGCTTCAAGGCGGATTCAATTAAATCGCCTAACTCATCACCAATACTCAAAATTACAGTTAAAAATAACATTGAAAAAATGCCATATTTTTGTGGAAAAATTAGTATCCAAATTAAACTAATAATAACTGCAACAATAATTCCTCCTAACGATCCTTCCCATGTCTTGTTAGGGCTAAGACGTGGAGCAAATTTATGTTGACCAATTTTTCTACCAATTAAATATGCTCCTGAATCTGTTGACCAAACAATAATAAGCAAATATAACAAAGTTGTTAATCCAACACTTCTAGCTTGTACTAAATAATGAAAACCCACACCAACATAAATCATACCTAAAGTTAAAATACCAGCATCATCAAATGAAAAATTATTATGAGTTACAACTGTATAAATTAACAAAATAAACATAAAAGTTAAAAACAAAGCATTATTATTAAAACTCTTAGGTAAAAACGATAAATACTTGGAAGAAACAACAATACTTAAAGTTCCTAAAGCTGCAATCATCATTTCAAATGATACTGCAAAACGTTTTTTCATTAGACCAATTTCTCCCACAGCAATAATACTCAATACCATTGCCGCTAATTCAATCCAAAAGCCACCTAACAAAATAATTGGAATAAATATAGCTAATGCTACAACTGCAGTTATTACACGTGTTTTCATAAGTAATCTCCTAATCATTCATCTTTAATTTTTCCAAAACGTCGATCGCGTTTTTGATATGCATGAATTAACTCATAAAACTCTTCTGCTGTAAAATCTGGCCAATAAGTATCAGTAAACATAAATTCACTATATGCTAATTGCCATAAGAGAAAATTAGATATTCTTTGTTCACCACTTGTTCGAATCATTAATTCTGGATTATCGTACGGTTTTAATTCATGAGTCATTAAATAATCTGATACTAAATTTTGATCTATCTGATCAATAGTTAATTTGCCCTTTTGCAAATCCGTTGCCATTAATTTAAAAGCAGTTACTAGTTCATCATGTCCCCCATAATTTAAAGCGATATTCAAAATCATTCCATCACAACGACTAGTTTGTTGTATAGCCGCACTTATTGCTTTTTGAGTATCGTTGGGCAATTGATTAACATAACCCATAATATTTACCCTAACATTTTCTTTAATTAATTCAGGAACAAAACTATTAAAAAAAATTATAGGTAATTTCATCAAATAACTAACTTCTTCTTGAGATCGCTGCCAATTCTCTGTAGAAAATGCGTAAACTGTTAATACTTTAATCCCCAAACGATTAGCAGCTTTAGTTATATTTTTAATAATTTCCATACCCTTCTTATGTCCAGCAATTCTAGGCAAATGACGTTTTTTAGCCCAACGTCCATTTCCATCCATAATAATTGCTACATGTTTAGGTACCTCATTTTTCAATTCCTTATTCATGATATTAGCCTTTTAAATTTATACATGTATCAGTCTATCAAAAATAAAACATCTTTTCATTATTATATATAATTCGTATAATTCAAATGTAACATTAATGATAGGAGTTTATTATTTATCAATATAATGGTCAAAATACGTAATTTTGTTTTTAATGTAATTAATATTCTTTTTACTTTTTGGATGGTTATTATACTTATTGGAGCATTTATCAATTCACATTTTCAATTATTATTTCATAGTAAATTATTGCTCTTATTACCCCTAACTATAATTCTATCTTTCTTAATAGTTTATTATGTTTTACCTGTTAAAAAATTATGTAAATATATTTTTATTGATCATAAACTAAAAACATCACTATCACTATTAGCTATTCTATTTATTATTCAATTGATTGTTATAACAAGAATCAAAGTATCTATATCATTTTGGGATCCCTATGCAATTCATCAATTAATAAATATGAATAATTATCATGAATTAGTACATAATAAGTTTATGCACCAATATATTAGTCAATCACCTAATAATTTATTCATAATCTTATTTTTTCACGATATTAAAAATTTAATTCATCAAAACATATCTTGGACATTTTTAAATATTTCCGCATTAATTTGTGTTTACTTATCAGCATTAATTAATTTATTTACAGTTCATCTAATTAGCCCATCAAAAGTAGCTAATATGGCATATATAGAATTTACTTGGATATTATTTTTTCCCAATCTATTTATCTCTTACAGCGACAATTTTGTTTTACCCTTTGTTTCATTAATCATTTTATTTTTAACTCAATTAATAAATAAATTAGAAAAACATAAAACTCATAAAATAATTTATTCAATACTACTTGGATTAAGTGTAGGAATTACTTATTTAATTAAACCTTCTGCAATAATAGTTTTATTTGCAGCATTTTTTGTTGGTTTAATGTACATTAATAAGAAAAATTTATTAAAGAGTTTAATCATTTTATTAATTTCAACATGTAGTTTTGTTGCGATTACTAAAGTTAATCAAATATACATTAAACACCAATCAACATATAAGATAATTAAAAATACTAGCTTCCCCCCCAATCACTTTCTTGCTATGGGCATTACTGGTGATGGTGGTTATAATCCACAATTAGTCAACAGCGATAGAGGTCGTTCCACGTTTTTCATTAAAAAGCAATCTCAAAAGATTATTGTTAATAGATTTACTAAAACTAAACCATCTTCACTAATTAAATTTTTTATTCAAAAAAATTATTTAAATACGTTTGATGGATCTATGGGATGGCAAAAAGAAGGTACAACCATGATAGATAGTCATCCAGTTAAAGGAAAAATCAATAATTTTATTGTTTCGTTTTTATATAAAAATGGTAAAAACTTAAATAAAACTTTTATTTTATGTCAACTATGGTGGATCGTTATTTTATGTATTATATTGCGTAATTCATTAAATTGGAAAAATAAAAATGTCATTGACGTTATTATTAAATTAGGAATTATGGGTGGACTATTATTCTTATTATTTTTTGAAGGAGGAAGATCTAGATATTTAATTCAATTTTTACCATTATTTCTCATTTATTCAAATAACTATCAAAAAATTCATAATAAAAATAGCTTTATCATTAATTGATAAAGCTATTTTTAATTAATTCATTAATTTATGTTTAATTAACCAACAAATACCTATAATCCAAGTTAACAAGCTTAAAATTATACCTAATTTATCAAACATACTCATGCGATAATAAACCTTAATTTGCGAATTCTTAGTTAAATTAACGTTAGACAATTGAATAGTGTGTTGTTTACTAATATTAAAATTAATACTCCTATTATTTAATTTTACCTTTTCGTTTGTATAAACAGGAACAGGTAAAGATAATTTATGAATTTTATTAAATTTTCTACTTTTAAAAATAATTCCATTGTTTATACTTTTAATATTTTTAGATTCTGATAATTTAATTTTTTTATTATCTGCTAAAGCAACATGTTTCTTAATATCTTTAAATATATGCATACTCTTAGCAGGCATATATTGATCTAAATACCAAGCAGTAGCATAAGGAGGATCCGTTTGAAAATAATCTTTTTTTAATAAAATAGGATTAGTTTCTTTATACATATGTACCGATGAATACCAAGGACAAATAATTGCAATAGTCATTAAAGTAATCAATAATAATTTTTTACGTGCATTTCTATTATTTCGATTAATTAATATAGATGCTATTTGTCCACCTACAATAGCTAATAAAAATGTAGAAATTCCTAAAATTCTAAACATAAATTGAATAACATTAATAAACGTCTTATTCAAAATAAACACAGGTAAAACAGAACTTGTACATAGAATTAAAAATACACTTGTAATTAAAGAAAAACGATTTAACTTACTTAATCTTTTATAAAATATTATTCCTAATATAATAATTATTAATCCAATTAATCCAACTGTATACGTTCCATCCTTAGTCATTGAATTATCCAACATGGATATGATAATTTTATCTAAAGGCATACCTATGAGTATAGTTGGTGTAGGTTTGTTAAATTTTTGAAAATGTTCTTGCTCCATAAACGGAATTAAAAATATTGCAGAACTACATAAAAAAATTCCTACAGATTTTATAAACGATATTATTCTTCTCTTTTTGTCTTTCGCTTGCCAAATCAACCCAATAAAAATAATAAACATGAACAGCACATCAATAAAAGTACTTAAAACATGGGTCAACATAACAAAAGATAGACCAAAAGCAAGATACGGCCAATCATGATAATTACCACATAACGTAGCATAAAATCCATATAACACTAATGGTAAAAATGCCATAGCTATGAATTCGCCAACATCAAATCTAGTATAAGCATTCAAAGAAAAATACAAACTAAAACCATAAATAACTGCAGTAAAAAATGATGAAATATTACTTTTAGTTACTTTTTTACTTACAATGAAAGTTAAACATAAAGCAACAAACATTATTAAAGCGTAAGTAAAATAAATACCTTTAACATAACTTCCTGTAACAATAACTAATACAGCAAAAGGAATTAATGTTATTTGTGGATAAAAAATACCTAACGGAAAATTAACTTTATCAAAATTATGAGAATAAAAATATGGATACCAATTTCCATGACGAATATCATATACTAATTCGTTAATACGGTTGAAATGATATGCAATATCATCTCCTAAAAAAAAGTGACCTGTTTTTAAAAATGGATAAACAAATAAACAACTAAAAAAAGCAAAACTAATAATTATTCCTAAATTTTTCAATAAATAATTTTTATTTTTCATATTAATACCTTTAAATAATAGCTAATAAAAAATCTAAAGCCATATTTACAATGGTTTTAGATTTTAAATAACAAACTAATCATTCATTAATTCTTTTTCTTTATCTTCTGCAATTTTTTCTACATTTTTAATTGACTCATCAGTTAAATTTTGTAACTGTTTTTCCAAATCATATTGTTCATCATCTGTAATATCACTATTATTATGAGCTTTCTTTAAATTATCTCTACCTTCCCGTCTGACACCACGAACCGTATTTTTAGCATCTTCCATTTTAGCTTTAACCTGTTTAACCAAATCTTTACGTGATTCTTCAGTTAGCTGAGGTATAACTAAACGAATTGTTTCCCCATCATTCTCAGGATTAATTCCTAAATCAGAAATTAAAATAGCGTGTTCAATAGCCTTTAAACTACTTTTATCAAAAGGAGTAACCATTAAAACTCGACTTTCTGGAATCGTAATTGAAGCCATTTGATTAATTGGTGTTTCTACCCCATAATAATCCGCTTTAATATCAGATAATAAACCTGCATTAGCTCTACCTGCACGAATAGAGCCTAATTCATGAGAAAAAGCGTCTTCAGCTTTCTTCATTTTTTCTTTAGCAGTCTGTAAAATATTATTTTTATCTGTCATAATTACTCTCCTTTTACAGTAGTTCCAATACTATTATCACCTTTAACTACTTTTAACACATTACCTGATTTATTAAAGTTAAACACAACTAAAGGAATATTATTTTCCATAGACAACGATGTAGCAGTAGTATCCATTACATGTAAGTTTTTATCAAGAATATCTTTATGAGTTAATTCAGTATATTTAATTGCACTGTCATCTTTATTTGGATCCGCTGAATAAATTCCATCTGTACCATTCTTCGCCATTAAAATAGCATCTGCATTAATTTCAGCAGCTCGTAATGCTGCAGTGGTATCAGTAGAAAAGTATGGCGATCCAGTTCCACCAGCAAAAATAACAATTCTCTCTTTTTCTAAATGACGAATTGCCTTACGACGTATATAAGGTTCAGCTATTTGTCTCATTTCAATAGAAGTTTGAACTCTCGTGGGAATCCCAATTTGTTCCAAACTATCTTGTAAAGCTAATGCATTCATAATAGTTGCTAACATACCAACATAATCAGCTTGAGAACGTTCCATTCCCATTTCTGATCCAGCTTCGCCACGCCAAATATTTCCACCACCAACAACAATAGCTATTTGAACACCTAAAGCATAAACATCTTTTAATTCCTCTGCTACTTTTTTAATTTTAGGTGGGTAAATACCAAATCCCTTATCTCCTGCTAATGCTTCTCCACTTAATTTTAGCATTATTCTTTTATATTTTATATCACTCATAATTTAACTCCTTGATTTCAAAAAAAAAGCGTACGTAAGTACGCATTTTTTTGAAATTATTTAATTTGATTCATTACTTCGCTTACAAAATCGTCATCTTTCTTTTCAATTCCTTCACCTACTTGATAACGAATAAATGAAGCTAGTTTACAATTTTTAGAATCTAAATATTGGCTAACCGTTTGATCAGTATCTTTAACAAATGGTTGATCATTTAAAGAAATTTCAGATAACCACTTATTTAAACGGCCTTCAATAATTTTTTCTTTAATATTATCAGGTTTACCGTTTAAATCATCTTCATTAGCTAAAACTTCTTTTTCATGATTAAGCTTATCAGCAGGAACATCATTACGATCTCTATATTCAGGATTAATGGCAGCAACATGCATAGCTACATCTTTAGCAGCTTCAGCATCATTACCATCTAGAACAACTAAAGCAGCAATTGCTCCGCCCATATGAATATAAGAACCAAACACTTGATCATCTGTTTTTTCAACAACTTTAAAACGACGTAAACTAATCTTTTCACCAGTTACTTGAGTAGTTGAAATAATATCATCATTAATTGTATTACCTTCACTATCTTTTAATTTTAAAACATCATCGACAGTAGAAGGATTGTTTTTAGCAATTGCTTCTGCAATAGTATTCAATAAATTCTTAAAATTATCGTTTGAAGCTACAAAGTCAGTTTCAGAATTCAATTCAATAATAGCAGCACGATTACCATCTACATAAACACTAGTTGATCCATCTGCAGCCACACGATCACTTTTTTTAGCAGCCTTAGCTATCCCCTTTTCACGTAAAATATCTAAAGCCTTAGCTTCATCACCATCAGCTTCTACTAAAGCTTTTTTGGCGTCCATCATACCAACACCAGTTTTATCACGTAAAGATTTTACTTGTTTAGCTGTAATTGCCATTTTTATTCCTCCAAAATTAAATTAAATTATTCTTCATTATCATCATTTTCTTCAGAATCTTCTGCTGCTGGAGAATCTTCTATATCTTTAGATTCATTTTCAGATTCTTCACTTTCAAAATCATCTTCAGAAATGCTATCTTCTCCTTGGCGTCCTTCAATTACAGCATCTGCCATTTTACCTGTAATTAATTTAATAGCACGAATAGCATCATCATTAGATGGAATAATATAATCGATATCATCAGGATCAGTATTAGTGTCAACCATTGCTACAACAGGAATATTTAATTTATTAGCTTCCTTAACAGCAATCTGTTCTTTATGTGGGTCAACGATGAATAATACATCTGGCAAACCAGGCATGTCCTCAATTCCACCTAAGAATTTTTCTAATTTTTCACGTTGTTTTGTTAATACAGCAACTTCTTTCTTAGGAAGACGTTCAAAAGTACCATCTTCTTCCATTTTTTTAAGTTGCTTTAATCTTTTAATTCTTTTTTGAATAGTATTCCAATTAGTTAATGTACCACCTAACCAACGATGATTAATATAGTACATACCACATTTCTTAGCAGATTCTTCAATTGAATCTTGTGCTTGCTTTTTAGTACCAACAAATAAAATGTTAGCATCATTAGCAGCTTGTTCTTTAATAAAGTTGTAAGCCACATCAACCATTTTTACAGTCTTTTGTAAATCAACAATATAAATTCCATTTCTTTCTGTAAAAATGTAAGGTTTCATTTTAGGATTCCATCTTCTTGTTTGATGACCAAAATGAACACCGGCCTCTAATAATTGTTTCATTGAAATAACAGACATGTTATTTTCCTCCGTTTGTTTATTTCCTCCCTATCATTCAATAATTTGACAACTTATATAAGCAACATTCAAATCATCCTGATAAGTGTGAATTGGCAAAAGCCGTTTATTAGTATATCAAAATTATTGTTTACTTATCAATAAATTTGACAACTATTATTTAAATGAATTAGATTAATCAATTATAGAATTATAAAAACATTAATATAATTTAAAAAGGAGATAAAATGCAAACAGACGTTTACGGTAAAAAATATAATCGCAACGTGATTAATGCAATTGGTATTTTAGGAGTTTTTGTTTGCTTTTTGCCACAAACATTACTTACCACCGCATTGCCTTCATTAATGAAAGATTTCAACGTTTCTGTAAATACAATTCAATGGTTAAACACAGGTTATCTTTTAATGATGGGAGTTATGATTCCAATCACTGGATGGTTGATGGATCGATTTAACAGTAGGAGTTTGTATTTATCTGCAATGGTAATTTTTTCCATAGGAACTGTCATTTGCTGTATAGTAGATAATTTTCCATGTTTATTAATAGGAAGAATTTTACAAGCTATGGGAGGCGGTGTAGTTTTACCATTAACGCAGGCTATGACAATGTATATGTACCCCATTAATAAACGTGGATTTATTATGGGCATACGTGGCCTAGCAATTGGTTTTGCTCCTGCAATCGGACCTTGTCTATCTGGATGGATTTTAATGCACTACTCTTGGCATTTATTATTCCAAATTTTAATTCCATTAATTATTTTAGATTTAATTTTATCTACTATTTATATGAGAAACATTATGCCAAACAAAGCTAACAGTTTAGATTGGTATTCAGGCATTTTATCTGTTATCGGTTTTGGATCATTACTATATGGTTTTTCATACGTTGGTAAAAGTTCTTGGACAAATCATACAGTTATTTTATGTTTAATAATAGCAATCATTGTTTTAACGTTATTCTTCCATCGTCAAACCAAATTATCTAATCCATTTCTAAATATTAAATTATTAAAAATCAAACCTTTTACAATAAATTCTACTGTTGGTGCAATTGCTAGAATGTCTTTTATCGGTATTGAATTAATTATTCCTTTATATTTACAAATTGTTCATAAATTAACTCCTCTTCAATCTGGATTAGTCTTATTGCCAGGAGCCATTTGTATGGGATTATTAAGTCCTGTAGCTGGCAAATTTTTAGATAAATTCGGTCCTAAAAAAGTTATTTTAGCTGGTACTATTATTCTGGCATTTGGAACTTTTGATTTTGTCTTTATCAACGCTCATACATCCATCTTGAGAATTATCATCATGTATACAATTCGAATTATTGGAGTTTCCTTCATTTTAATGCCTTCTACTACAGCTAGTATCAACGCTTTGTCTCAAGACCAAATTAGTCAAGGCAGCGCAATTAATAATACTTTTCGACAAGTTTCCGGATCAATTGCTACTGCCATTTTTACCAGTGTTTTAACTACTACAAAAACCAATTTTATATATCGTTATATTCATACAATAAATTCTCAAAATCAGTTACATCATTTGATACTTAAAGCATCAATTTATGGTTATCGCAGTGCGTTCTTTACAGCATTAATTATTTGTTTTATTGGAATTTTTTTGGCTTGCTTTACTAAAAATACTAATCCTAAAAAATAGAAAAAAGGAAAAGTTTATATAACTTCTCCTTTTTGTTTCTAAATTAAGAATATATTATAGAACTAATCTTCGGCCAATTTCTTCGCTAGACACTGTCTTCCCATCAAATTCGAGTATAGCCCAACGGCGTCTTGATAATCCAAACAATATTCAATTTTTTCTAAAACTGCATTTTGAATAAATTCGACAAGGATAACACCATTCGATAAAATGAATGCTTCTTATATTATTTACTGACATATAACTTTACACTTAATAAGTTAACAATTACCTTAATACAAGTTAACACCATGTTCTCTTAAATATATCAATTTTTGTTTTTTCGTTTGATGTTTAAACTGATATTCTGCTTTTAAAGCAGCCGATTTATTATTAAATTTTTCATAATAAATTAACTTTAATGGATGCCTAAAATATGGTCGTGTATACTTAGCTCCTTTACCAGCTTGATGAGTAGCTAATCTTTTTTCAACATTATCTGTAAATCCACAATATAAAGTATTGTCAGCACATAACAAAACATACATGTAATAATTTTTATTCATTGTTCACCATATAATATCTTTTTAACATAACCAACATAATTTCCTTCATCATCAGCTAAAGTAATAGAAGATAAAATTTTAAAACCCGTTTGTTTTCCATTTTTAATAGCATCAATTAAAAACATATCCGCATTCTTACCTGGCTTTGGATAAATAAATTGTACTGTTTTAGGAGCCAATTGATATTTTATTAATAATTGCATCATTTCTAAAAACCGATCTGTACGAAAAACAAAATATGCATGTCCCGTCATTTTCAACAACTTAGAAGTTATATAAATAACCTTTTCTAAATCAGTTTTTATTTCATGACGGGCAATAGCATAATATTGATTATCATTTTTAATAGAACTAGATAAATTTTTAAAATAAGGTGGATTGCATAAAACTGTACTAACAGTATCTGGCTTAATCTTTTCTAAACTATTAATTAAATCGATATTTAAAACATCAATTTGTTGTTCTAAATGATTTAACTTAATTGAACGTTGTGCTAAATCAGCCAAATAAGGTTGAATTTCAATTTCATGAATTAATCCTTTAGTTTTTTTGCTAAAAAACAATCCAACTGCACCATTACCAGCACAGAGGTCTACCGTTATTCCTCGTCTCCTTCTATCTGGTTTGGCAAAATCAGCTAATAAAACAGCATCAATAGAAAAACTAAACGTTTTCTTATTTTGAATTATTTGAATATTAGAACTATATAATTGATCAATTCTTTCATCAGGATTCAATTTTACATCCATAACAATTCCTATTTTAATTCACAATTAGTCTAATTATTGATAATATGTTATATATTTGTACTTTACAAGTTTTAAATTATTAAGGATTTTTCGAGGAGAAATTATTATGAAAAAATCACTTTCCAAATCAGCATACGGAGGAATTGATGGAAAAGATTATACACCGTATGTAACAGACGGTAATACTAAAAACATTAGTAATAAAACGACCATCATCATTGGAATTATTTTAGCAGCTGTTTTTGCTGCTTCAACTGCTTATTCTGGAATGAAAGCTGGATTAACAGTATCAGCTGGTATTCCTGGAGCAATTTTAGGATCTGGTCTTATTAGTATTTTTAGTAAAAAACAAGGCATTTTAGGTGCTAATATTTTACAAGGAATGTCTAGTGGTGGAGAAGCCGTTGCTAGTGGAATGATTTATGTTTTACCAGCAATTATTTTAATTGGTAGTAAGGTACATTTTTGGCAAGGTGTATTAGTAGGTATTGCTGCCGTTTTATTTGCTATTGGTGGAACATCTTTAGTCCAAAATTATTTATTAGTCCAAGAACATGGTAAATTAATCTATCCTGAATCAATGGCCATTTCAGAAGCATTAGTAGCCTCTGATGCTGGTGGTGAAACTTTAAAAATGATGGGAATAGGTTTTAGTATTGGTGGGATTATTACTGCCTTAACCACACAAGTATTCGGTTGGATTAACGATACAATTACTTTAGTAAATAATAAATTTTATGCTTGGAAATATTCTACTCAAGCTAATCCCATGCTAGCCGGTATTGGTTATGTTGTTGGATTAGATGTTGCCCTAGTTGTTTTTGCTGGAACAATTTTAGCTAATTTTGCTATTGTTCCCTTACTTAGTTACTTCGCACATTTTGCAGTTCATGCTCATGTTTGGAATAACACTTCATTATCATTAGCACATATGTCAGTTGATGATATTGTTGGTTCATATACCAAATATATCGGTGCTGGTATGATGCTATGTGGAGGAATTATCGGTGCTGTAAAATTAATCCCTACTATTATTAATTCTATTAAGCAAACAATTAATGCTAACAAAGATCAAAATAATGATAATAAAAACATTATTGGTATTTTATCTTTAATAATTGCAACAATTTTAGCTTTTATTACTGGCTTTATAATTTCAAAAACTTTTGTAATGGGATTAATTGGTGCTATTTTAGCACTAGCTTTTTCATTTTTATTTATTATCGTTTCTGCTCGTTTAGCTGGAACAATTGGTCATTCTAATAATCCTATTTCAGGAATGACTATTGCCTCCTTAGTTATCATGACGCTAGTATTTTTAATTATGGGATGGACAGATAAATTAAGTACTTCTATCTTACTATTATTTGGTGTGTTTGTTGTAACAGCAATCGCTATTGCAAGTGGTTACTCACAAACTCAAAAAGTTAACTTCGTCATTGGAGGATCCAACAAAGAAATGATGAAACGATACATCTTATCAAGTATCGTAGGTGTCATTGTAATTATCGGATTAACTGTATTACTTACTCCACAACTAAAAATAAGTGGTTCTAATCCGCCGTTTGCTTTGCCACAAGCTAATCTAATAGCAACCTTAACTTCTGGTATTATGTCTGGTAAATTGCCTTGGGTTATGATTATAGCTGGAGCAGTAATGGCATTAGTATTATGGATGATAGATATTCCAATTATGACCTTTGCTTTAGGCTTTTATTTACCTATTTCTACAACCTCTATTATTTTAATAGGAGCACTTTTAAGATTATTGGTTGACAAAACAACTAAAGATTCTAATTTAAAAGATCGCCGAACTCAGGGTGGAATTGGTTTATCTTCTGGATTAATTGCTGGTAGTTCTATTATTGGTTTAGTAGGTATTATTTTACATGTATCAGGTATTTTACCAAACAAAATACCACATGGTTTTGCTGCATCAAATATTACTGCAACGATTTTATTAGTAATCATGCTTATCAGCATATTAATACCAATTTACAATATAAAAAATAACAAATCACAAAAATAATATGCAACGTAAACAATTAACAGTTCAAGATTTAAAACAAATGGTTTTTCAAATTAATCCTTCCATTCACTATTCACTAAATGAGCAAGGTATTATTACTATCATTCGCATCCAAAATCATCCTATTCAAAATTTTTTACGTAAACTATCCTTCAATATCCCTCAAAAAACATATTTAGACTTAGATAAATATGGTAGTTTTATTGTTCAACAGATTGATGGTAAAAAAAGTGTTTATGAAATAGGACAAATATTAAAAAATAAATTTTCCGAAGCCAATGAAAATTTATATGATCGACTGGTATTATATTTACACCACTTAGATGTAAATGAACATATAATTCAATTAATAAATTACTAGTAATTTATAAGGTCATCTTATATATTTATAAGGTGGCCTTTCTTTATATAGCAAAAGTAATAAAAATAAAATATAATAAATATAGTTAACCCTATGAACTATTAAGGAGACTTTTATGTTTTACCGTTTTGCAAGATTTATTATTAAATATTTTGTCTATTTAATTAATGGAAAACCAAAATATTTAAATAAACAAAATCTACCTAAAGAATCTTATATTCTTGTTGGTCCACATCGAACATGGTTTGATCCAATATTTTTTGCATTAGCTGCCTCTCCTAAAGAATTTTCTTTTATGGCTAAACAAGAATTATTTAAAAATCCATTGATCAGATTTATTTTAAATCACGTTCATGCATATCCAGTTAACCGACAAAATCCTGGTCCTTCAGCTATTAAGACACCAGTAAAGATTTTAAAAGAAGGAAAATTATCAACAATTATATTTCCTTCCGGAACCCGCTATTCAAAAAAGTTAAAAGCCGGTGCTTTAATCATTGCTAAAATGGCAAACGTTCCACTTATTCCAACAGTATATCAAGGACCATTATCATTTAAAAAATTATTTACACGTCAACAAACAACTGTTAATTTTGGTAAACCAATTTACTTAAATAAAGATAGTGATAACGAACAAATCCTTAATACTCTAAATGAACAATTTAAAAAATTAGATCTAGAAATAGATCCCTCTTTTAAAGATTAAAAAAGAAGCTAAGATAATGTATAACATAATTATCTTAGCTTCTTTTTTATTTAACTTTTTTAGCTTGATTTTTCATTGCTTGAGCCATTTGTCTAATTTTCTTTTCAGAAGGTTTCTGACCCATTTGAACCATCATTGTTCGTAACATATTTTCATCAATAGGTGGGTTATCTTTGAAGTAATTTTGCATATAATGTCTAGCTAAGAAAAATCCACCAACTAATCCTGCTAATAATGCAACAATAATAATTATAATCCATCCAAAAGTTGGCATATAACTCCCCTTTTCTAATTAAATCTTACAATGATTCATAATACACAATTCTTTTAATATTTTAAAGATATTTTAAAAATTAATCGTCACGTAACCCCTTTTTTCTTTGTATTTCTTTTACCTTTTCAGGAGTTACTTCTTTACCATTTTTATCATAAATTTGCATCATTTCAATTTGAGATTTAAAAGATTCACGAAAATTAGCTAAAAATTGTTGTCGCAGTTTTTTTTGTTCACTTTTTTCATCATCAGTTAAGCTATCTTTTTTTTGTTTATGTGCTAATTCATTAATTCTATTAATTAATTCATCTTCACTTAATTTTTTATTCATTAATAAAACCTCAACATCTTTCTTTATCTATTAATAATACAGATATAAAAAATTAAATCAAAAAAATAAGTACTAGTTATTTAACTAGTACTCTTCTTCATACTTTAATTATACAATTTCTCCAGTATATTTTTTATTTGGCAAATTATCTAAATTCAGATTTTTTAATTCACTAAAATCATCAATGTATGTAGTTAAAGATTGGGCTAGCATCAAATTAACTATACTGTCTTTTTCATGTAGCAAAACAATTTTTTTATTTTTAGCTGCTGCATAACCAATTTCAAAAGCTGTTCCACTATCAACAGAATCATCAATAAAATCAGCTATTGCTACGATCACATCTGCATCTTCTACATGTTGAACATCACCTTTATAAACAACATCTTGCCATTCCGGACTACCAAATTTTAAATCATCATGCTGATGCTTACGAGGACTAAAATATTCACTAACAGTCGCATTATTATCTAAAGCTTTTTCTACTCTTTCAATACGTTCAATTTGTTCATCATCAAAAAATGGTCCAGCTAAATATACTTTTTTCATTAAAATTCTCCTTCAAGATTAAAATACGTACAATTAGATTATATAATAAATAAATTATTAGTAAATAAATTAATTTTAACTGATTTTATCAATCTAAATATTAAGATTAATCACTGATTGTTTAAAATAAATAATTAATAAAATAATCCATGTAAAAATAGCAATAAATAACATTATGTAATACATAAAGTTTGGACTATAACAAACTAATAATTTATGATATCCATGGTTTAAATGAACTAAAACCGTACCTCTATTACTTATTTTTTTATCTATTAACTGGCCATTATCATAAACTTTCGTATTATGATAAGCAATTACAGGCAAATTAACTTTACTTCTTTTATTTAACGTAAACATATAAATCAATTTATTACCACTAGATATCGGATTAATTATACTTTGTTTCTGATTAATGTAAGATATATGTTGGCAAATAGATAAAGCTTTTGGAGCAAAAGATCCCTTATTTGGATTAACATCAAATGCAGAACGTAAATAATAATCCGTTTCTCCATATAAAACTTCATAATCAAAAATATTATGATAATTTTGATTATTAACTAACTTATTAGTAGCGTCTTTTAATAATTGAGCCTCAGAATTAGGGATTTTAGATTTAGGTAATAAAGTTTGTTCGCTATTAGGATAAATATGTTCTATTACAGGTGATTGTTCTGAATAATAACAAATTATTATCATACTTAAGGTTAAAATTAATAATCCGATTTGGCTTTTTCTCTTTTGGGCATTACGAATGAATTTTAATAAAATATATGATGCACTAATCGATAAAAATAATGTTACTAAACTTAACAATCTATAAGGAAATTGAATCAATCCGACAGATTTAACCCAAAAATGTATCCGCATCATTCTATAATATGGAACAAAAGTAGTTGTCAATAAAAGTTAAACAGTTCCTATAACATAAGTTGTTTGCTCTTGTTTATTTTTTCTAACAAAAAACCAGCCTATTAAAGCAGTCAAAATTGCTATTATCCCAACAGAATGATTTGTGACAGCTAATTGTGCATCTAAAGAATTATTTATCATTTGTTTTAAAGAATATAAAATGATAAATCCATTTGCAGGAACTTGAATATTTCGTCCAATATAATCAGTTAAAAACGGGACAAATATCCAACCAGTTAATAATATATATAAACCAATAGACTTAACGATAGCCAATATTCTTCCAGACTCTTTCAACCAATTAGTATAAAATAATGACAAAATAGCAAATAATCCACAAAAAATGGTCATAATATATACAGTTAAAAGATGACAGTATGTAATTAATGCCATTCCAATCGCCAATATATACCATTTATTCTTATTCATAAAAACAACATGATACATACCTAACACAACTAATGGCAAAAAAGTGTAAGCTAAATATTCTCCTAGAACAAAATCACACTGTCCTAAATAAATATGATAAGTTGCTAATCCATAAATTAATGCAAATAAAAAACTACGTAAACTATCGTGAGAGTAATCTTGCATACAGAAATAACTAATAATAAAAGTTAAAAATAAAATAAATCCATCCCACAAGTAAAACGCAGTTACTGGATGAAAAATAAATCTTAATAAAGCTAAGGGATACAAAAACACATCAGGATAAAATAAGAAATTACCAACTCCAGTTTTTTGAAATGTATGCGTAGCAATAAATGTTAAAAGTGTTCCATGTTTTAAATTTTGATAAATTTCTTCTACTCTATTTAAATGAAAAAATGCATCAGCTCTAAGCTGAAACTGTCTATATTTGAACTGTGTATAAAAAGCTGCAATAGTTATTATGAAAAATAAAACAAATATAAATAAAAATTTAACTAAACTTTTATAATGTTCCTGCTTTATTCTCCCCCCCATAATCTTATTTAACATTGTTTTGTATCCTCCAATTACTCTTAACCACAAAAAATTTTTGAACAAAATTAAAAATAATTAACCTTAAGCTATCAATTAAGGAACAAACTATAAAAACAATGGGACAAACCACCAAAACCACTAAAATCAGATGTAAAGTAGGCTCCATAAATAACGTCGGCATATGTAACCAATTATTCCATAAAACTGTTTCCATGATTGGATTATCATGAATTAAATAGACTCCAAATGTTGTTGCAGAAATAAAATTAATAGTTTTACTAGTATGCGGACGCCAGTTCTTGACCCAATACATTAATGAAACAGCCATAATTATAGTTAAAAAACTATATTGACCAGTAATATTAAAACTCTCATCAATAAAAGATATATTGCCAATGTATTGACCTAAATAAACATTTAACAAAATTAATAATATAGTAACTACAATTGTAATAAAAAATATAAATTTACCCATTTTCTTATCAAACAGGGTATTTTTTATTGGATATAGCCTAATATAACTTCCAATAATATAAAACATTACAAAAAGAATGAATGCTTCGAGTGTACTATTACTAACAAACGACGATACAAATAATGGAACAATAGTAAAACATGACATCAATATTAAAATCAAAATCAAATGTTGTTTCTGAGTTAAATTATTAATCAAAATATTGATATATGGATAAACTAAGTACAATAATAAATAATCAAGCGCAAACCAATAAGTATTATAAAAAAACGGAAAAACAGCTTGCAATATTACATGAACATTAATAGGTATTAAATGGAAATAACAAGTAAACAAAAAAATTAGTAAAGAATAAAAATATACTTGTATAATAATTTTTAAAACCTTAGATAACATTTTTCCGTAAGAAAAGTTAGACTTAACTAAAAAGAATCCTGAAATCATTACAAAAACAACTACTCCCATCTTGCCAAACATCGCAAAACAAGAACAAATAAAATCATGTATCCATATTCTATTTAAAGTAAATATTAATTTTGGACCTTGTGGAATAACTCCATGAACAATTGAATGATGAAACACAATTAATAACATCATAATTATTCTTAAAAATTCAAAATTAGAATTTCGTTCTTTAACAGTCATAATTTCCTCATAATAAATTAATTATTAAAAGTG
>JADIMP010000065.1 GCA_017694665.1 Candidatus Gallilactobacillus intestinavium | reverse complement strand
TTACTTAATTCCATCTTTTGATCATTTGTTAAATTACTTGGATCAACTTGATAATCATCTGCTTGTGATGGCTTTAATTCATCTTCAGCTTTCTTAAATGTTTCATTAGTATTATCAAGATATGCTACTGGGTTATTATTTAATACATCATTTGTAATTGTATTATCACCATTAAGCAAGCGTTTCCAAAAAATATCTTGATATTGAGAATCAACATTTACAGCTGCTGGAATATCATTATCAGATAATTGACTCTTAACATTATTTAGTTTGCTTCGATCATTATTAAGGGTATTTTGAGCATTTGATAATTTGCTTTGATCATTATTCAAGCGATCTTGAGCTTGTTTCTTAGCTTGCTCTGCATTATTCATTGCTTGTTGGTCTTTACTAATATTATCTTGATCACTCTTAATTGATGATTGAGTATTACTGATATTTTGTTTGTCAGTATTTACTTGTGACTGATCTTTTTCTACTTGTTGCTTCATTCCTGAAACTGAATTCTTTGTAACATTTTCCTTAGCTGTGTCTAAAGCTTTTTTTGTATCATTAACTTTTGATTGAGCGCTTGATACGACTTGGCTTGCACTACTTGCGTTTACCTTTGCCTTATCCAAGCTTGATTTTGCACTGCTTACAACTGTTTGTTGACTTGAGATGTTTTGCTTATCTTGCGCAATCTTTTGTTGATTAACATCTTTCGTGGTCGTTGTTGTGATTTTAGTTTCATCGCCAATTTGTTGTTTTGTTACCTTAACAGAATCGGCATGAACATTTCCTGCCATTCCGGCTGCTAATGTTGCAGCTCCTAAAGCAACGGTCGTTAAAGCT
The DNA here is from genome assembly GCA_017694665.1 of Candidatus Gallilactobacillus intestinavium. Taxonomy (GTDB): domain Bacteria; phylum Bacillota; class Bacilli; order Lactobacillales; family Lactobacillaceae; genus Gallilactobacillus; species Gallilactobacillus intestinavium. The sequence continues at coordinate 6,552 of JADIMP010000065.1, read as the reverse complement.
TTTTTCTTCATTGCCTTACTTCCCTTTCTTTTAAAATAAATCAAAAAATACTTTACTTGTTAATTTTAACATATTAATTGTACTATGGTACAGTTATTTTTTAATAAAGATACTATGGTATATGTGAATATAGTAAAAATAAACGTATTCTCAAAGTATTAAATTATTACTTTGAGGTTGAAAATATGTACCAAAACATCAATATTGGTAACCGGATTAGAAACTATCGTATTAAAAAGAAAATGACACAAGAAAAACTTGCAGAATATAGCGACTTATCCGTTAACTTTATTTCCAAACTTGAACGTGGGCAAAAGAAAAATATAAGTATCAATAAATTATTAAATATCTGTAATGCACTTAATATTACTGTTTCTGAGCTGCTTGATGATGACTTGAATATCAATGGCTTATCGACTTCTACCAAAGAGCTGGTTAAAATTCTTCGTACTCTTAATTCAAAAGATTCTGATAAAATATCAGCTATTCTTATTCCGTTAGTTAAACAATATAAGAATTTAATTGATGACAAATAATTAATATACAATCAAAGGGAGGCTCAACTGGCCTCCCTTATAACATTCTATTTAGTTGCGTACATTAGCGTTCCCAATAAAATCAACTAACGGCTTATCTGATAGCTTAACCTTAATGTTCTTTGCCATTTGTTGAACGATCCATTCATCATTCCGTGGCCATAAATGTGCATAATACTTCAAAGTAATTTCTGGACTTGAATGCCCTAATCTTCTTGACACCATTAAAACATCAGCATTAAACTCATTAATAAGATAACTAACGTGTGAGTGCCTTAGAGCTTTTCCACATATCTCTGGCACTCCCGCTAATCTAGCGTAACGTTTAATTATCCGATTAACGGTTGAACGATGCAACGGCTGGCCGTCGTAAGATAAAATCAAATCACTTTCGCAATGCTTAGCCTGTCTGATCTTCCACTGTTCTAAAATACTCAACGTATCCTTATCGAGCATGATTGTTCTTAAACCGCTTTGGGTCTTTGTGTACGGTTTAATATGATAATCATGTCTTTTTTTAAATTGAATGGTGTGCATGACTTTCAACTTTCCCTTTTCAAAGTCAATATCTTTCCAAGTTAATGCTAAGCCCTCACTTACTCGTACACCTGTCATGTAATATAACCAGATTAGGACAAATTCCAAATGACCATAATATTTCTTAGTACACATCTTTGAGATCACTTTTTCAAAATCCGACTTATCCCATATTTCTGTTTGCTGCTTAGACTTTCCAATTGACTTCGTTTTCAGCGAAACATTCTTATTTAAGATGTCTAATTGCACCGCATAAGAGAGCGATCTTCTCAACGTTCCATATATCAGTGAAGCATACGACTTTGAAAAACCACTTTTTGATAAAAGCCATGTACGATATGTTTCGCAATCCTTGGTGGTAATATCAATCAATTTCTTATCGCCAAATCTTTTAATCAACTTTTCAAAGGTATTCTTCCGATTGAGAAATGTACTCTCTTCCACTTCGCCTTTATACATCGGAATAAATTGCTGTTCCATAAATACCTTGTATGTTAAAGCATACGTTGCCTTACCCGCGACTGCTTTATATTCTTGCTTCACGCGTAACATTTCTTCATACGCTTCTTTTTCTGTTTCAAATAATTTCCCGTTTTTATCAACGCGGCTTTTCTTTTTGGGATACTTCCCATTCTCATCTTTACCAAGATTGAATTGATAAAAAATGGCATTGTTCTTATCCCGGTAAACTCCGTGATAACGGGTTGACTGCATTGTTTTTGCCATTATTGGCACCTCCTATCTTTATTCTACAAACTCGAACATACGTTTGCAACAGCTGTTATTCTTGAGCTGACAGTAATTTATCGACCACTCCATACAGTTCATCCATGTCTTCTTTAGGAATTCGCTTTTGACCCTTTTTCTCAAAAATTGGATTTGAGGTAGTCTCAACATCATGCTGCTCTACTTTTCCTGATTTTTCCGTTATCTCTTTTAGCTTGATGTCAGTGTTAAACTCCAAAACCCTATCGATTCTTCGTTGAAGCTGATCATACCCGTCAAGCTCACTGATCTTTCCGTTTTCTTTTAAAGCGCTGTAAAAATCATACGGGCTAAACGGCGACGTGATAATGTATATATCCGCTAATAACTTTTTATTGTGGTATCGTGAACTTCCTGCCACTTCAATATTAAACGGGTCAAGCATTTTCAATAGATCGCTATAATCAATATTATTTGGTCGTAAGTCATCAAGAATTATTCCATGCTGACCAGCATAATCTTGAAAAATATCTCTGCTTGCTCCACTGTCAAAGTAATCATTATATTTTGCTTCCATAATATGCTTGGCTGCTGCTGACTTGCCGACTCCTCCAGCTCCATAAAACCAAAAGACTTTTTTGGAATCTTTATCAGTATTTTCAAGCCATTCAGCCTGTTTCATTTCTTGACTAACTTCATCTAGCGCTTTCATAGTATTGTTGAGGCTGGTTATCTTTGTTGGAAAATATTCTTTCACCAAGCTCATCGTTTGAAGCTTCAATAACTTACCTTGACTGTACATTGATACAATTTCTTTATAGGTCAATTTCCCTTGATATTTCTTTTTAACAACCTCAATATACTGCTTATAATGGAAATTTGCCTTCACGTCATCAGCCGAATACTGATGCTTACTCAAAGAATTCTTTGTACCGTGAATTAAATATAAAAAGTTGTTCTGCTTACTCATTTCCAAGCTTATTCCTTTTTTCGTTCCAACTTCAATATAACTAGGGTCGTCATTTAAGTGCTTCGCAACTGTCCTTAATAAAACCCGCTTCTCAAATAACATCACTACGTGAACATGTGGTTCAGCATCGTCCTTGTCATGAACAATCATTGCATACTTATCAAGATTATGGAGGGTCTTAACTCGCCGTTCCAATGCTTCTACATTTTCAAACGGTAACCATTTGATTTGTTGAACATACATAAATAACTTACTTTTAACATTTTTCATCTTATTTTCATCTACATTACTCTTCATTGTCTTTGTCCTCCTTAAAGTTATTGTTTATAAAATCTTCCAGTGAAATGCTGGATTTATCCAAATCTTTTTGATGACGGCTTTGTAAGTAATCTTCAATGAGGAAGATATTAAATTCATCATCTGTCATTTCTGAGCTATCCGGCGTGCCCTGATTTCGGCTCTTTAAGTCTTTCAATAACCGTTCGTAAAATTCATCTGGTAAGCTATCAGGATTTAAATCGTTGTTAATCATTTTTGGCGCTTCTTTCTTTTCTTATTTGGGGCTAGGCCTTGTAACTTATGATTTGATTTAAGGTCATTTGGCTTAGCTCGAATATGGTGTCTTCTTTCTCTAGCTTTGCTTAAAGACTCCTGCAGTTCTTTAAATGCTTCAGGATAATTTTTGCCTGTTTCTGGATCTATACCGAAGCAATCCCAGTCTGATTGGGTATAGTAACTATCGAGATCTCTAAGATAATCTTTGTTTACATTGAATTGCATGGAAGGTCTCTCCTTTGCTGTGTATTTAGTGATATTGGGAATTAGAGGTTCGTAATTAAAAGCCATATTAAAAATCTCCTTTGTTGGTATTGTACAAAAGTTTTAAAATAAACCATTTAGCTTAAAAAAGCCTATTAAGTAGCGGTTTATAGCTTTTGTAAAAAATTTGGACTCAATGAACTTAATTGGGTTTTGACAAATTAACTTTAATAAATTTAGAAATAAAGATAGTTAGCTAAAAAAATAGACACTGAGGTAGTTTTATAAACAAGCCCATAAAACTACCTCCGATTTAAGTTTGAATATTCAATTTGGACTTCATTTCACTTTTAGCAATTTTTCGTTAATAAGCTCAATCAAATTGACTTTTATTAACGGCGCTTGAAATTTTTCTGCGACCGACCCATTGATACTTAAAATTCCTTGTCCTAACTTATTTTCAGACTCAACTTGAATATCATCATCAGGGAATAAAAATTTCCGGGCTGCTTCTGTACTATTTCCCAACAAAACTCTAAGTCCCATTTGTTCTCGAATTTCAGTTGGAACATTATTCGCATTCGCTTGTTGCATTCCAAGCAACAAATGGAATTTCAACTGTCTACCTAACAAAGCAATTTGCTTCATAATTTCATCTAGTCGTTTTTGTTGTTCTTTATTAACCATCGCCTTTAAAGCGGCCAACTCATCAATTACAATCAAATGCTGTTTTAATTTTCCTTCGGGATTTTGATGATAACTTCTCTGTACTTCTTTCATTTCAGCCAAGGTATCTTCCAGTAACTGCATAATATCTTCACATTCCCAAGCAACTTTGACTTTTTGACTATTCTTTATCAAAGACAAATCTGACTGCTTAGGATCAATAATCACAATTTCGTAATCATTCAGCATGGCATTCGCAACCATGTACTCGATCAACGTACTTTTCCCAGCTCCCGTTACTCCACTTACGATTCCATGATGGATTTTGTTCCAATCGAATTCATGACTGGCGTCCAACACCACACCCCCACCACCAACATTAATTAAATTATTTACCGAACTAATTTCGATCTGATCATCAATTGTTGTATCCTCTAATTCAAAAATCACTGAATTTCCTGTCTTGTTAAATTCGTGGCTTTTGGCTCTAAGGCCTTCAGCCACGTTTTGCAAAGCACTATTCAACTGATTTACAAATAGATCATCACTTAACATTTGAGTAAATGTATGTGTCAGTTCAATCTCAACTTTTCCTTTAAACCGGTGGTTTTCATATGCGATATAAACATTAACGAACGGAATTAAAATTCTTCCATTAACCGCTAAATTCCATAAAGCCCTTTCCTTTTCGGCTTCTTCGACCAATAAATTTTTAATTTGATAACAAACGATCATTCTTAAAGCCAAATCTTTTACACTATGGCAATTTTTCAATTGTAGTTCTTCAATCCAATTTAAAATATAATTAAATTGAAAAGTTACCAGTATTAAGGCAATTCCCATAAATCTTAATAATCCACTGCTAAAAAGGACTGTCCATAATATCAAGCCCATTTCAATCAGTAGCTTATAATTAACATGATTGACAATTTCAGGCTCAATAATAATTTTCTTGCGATGCCTAAACTGATTTGTTTTCGTATTCATTTCTATTCACACCCTTTCCAATCACTTTAAAAGTTGTGATCATAAACTTCCCGTTTTCTCCAAGAATTAAATCTTCAGCAATCACAATCGTTTCTGGCTCTAAGTAATCACTAATTGGCAAAACAACTTCAATGGTTACTGTCTCATCAATCGCGCGATAAAGTTTCATTTCAGTTAGTATTCCGCGAATTGAATACTTATCTCTTCGAATCGTTACAGAAGTAATCGTGTCTTTAACTTTTAACGTGTACATTCAACACGCCTCCTTTTTATCCCCACCACTATCCCGAAATCTCCATTTATACTTTTTTATTTTAGTAATTTAATTGTTTCAGCTTTAATTGAATAATTTACAAAAGTCGAATTTGCAAAAGAATAAGGTGTAATTGAAGCCACATCAAATTCAACTTTGTCGCCACTCTTTAAATTTGAAACGTCAAGTTCCAAAGGAAGCTTAATCTTAACTAATCCACTGACTGCAAAACTTTCCAAAAAGCCATCTGGCAAAATCGTAATAATTTGGCACTCCGGTTCCTTCGTTTGATACTTATTTTTTATTTCTCCCGCCTTTACAACGGTTCCTTTCAATTCAATTTTTTTATCTTGACTAACAATAAATTTCATTTTGTTAGCCTCCTTTCATACTTTTTGTTTAATGTAATTAAAAATTTATTTTGAATTTTATTAACTTCAAAAAATCCGCATTTTTATTTATACCATTTTTTTAAAAATGACCTTTATCAGGCCAAATCGTTGATATATCAACAAAAAGAGTCATTATTTTTAAACAGCTTATAAAGGCCATTTCATCAAAAAAAGCCCTAACTGAAATTAATCAGTTAGAGCTTCTCATTCGCATATTTTCTTGGCACCAATTTGGCACCGATTTTCAGTTAAGACTTTTTCAAAGTAATTGATATAATCACTTTTTTAAGACCTGCAACTATTCATATTCAACTGCATAGAAATAAATTGATATAAGCTGGATAACAGTTTCTTATCTTGCTGGCACCAATTTGGCACCAACTTTCTGATAAAATTCCATTTCAGCTTAGCCCAACCTTAGAATAGTATCTTTTTCTGCCATTTTCCGCTGGCACCAATCTGGCACCAAAAATAAAAAGCCCTTATTTAAGAGCCTTTTATCGATATATTTTTCTTGGCACTATTTGGCACCAATTTTTGGTCAACAATTTTTAAAAGTAATTGATATAATCACTTTTCTAATACCTGCAACTATTCGTACTCAATTGTTGCCGGTGGCTTACTCGTAATGTCATACATTACGCGGTTAACGTGGTCGACTTCGTTCACGATCCGCACTGAGATGGTTTGCAAAACATCCCATGGAATTTGAGCAAAATCAGCGGTCATCCCGTCAATTGACGTTAC
>JADIMP010000008.1 GCA_017694665.1 Candidatus Gallilactobacillus intestinavium | reverse complement strand
GACGAAAGTCCTGAACTGGCTCTTAAACGCCAATTCAGGACTTTTTATTATAAAATTCTCATAAATTAAATGATCCAATCGAACTTAATGTTTCGATAAAATGCTGATGATTCGGCAATTAATTTAAAATCCATCCTTGACAGATTAAAATATTATCATCAAAATTAAGATATTTCAATTATTAACTAATTAAAAATTAATCATAAGAGGGATGGTTTTATGGATTCTCAGTCGAGAAAGATTACATATGGCAGTTTGGTTTTGATGATTTTTTCAGCAATTTTTGGGTTTAGTAATTCGATGACTGCCTTTTATCAAATGGGATATTCAAGTATTATTTGGTACATTGTTGCCGCCGTGGCGTTTTTCTTGCCGTCAGCGCTAATGTTTGCTGAATGGGGAATCTATTCATGGTTAAAGGGTTCAACCAATGAAAAGTTTGCTTTTATTGGAACTTTTATTTGGCTTGCTGCTTGGGTTGTTTGGTTGGTATCATCGACCCAGTTCTTCATCGTGGCGGTTTCAACCGCATTGTTTGGATCGGACAAAACCCAAACGTGGGGTTTTGTCCCGTTTAACTCGAACCAAGTTGTCGGAATTTTAGGCGTGCTTTTTATTTTGTTAGTTACATTCTTAGCCAGCCGGGGAATTGATAAAATTGCGAAGGTTGCCACATTCGGTGGAATCTTTGCTTTTGGAATTACGTTGTTATTCAGTTTGTTCAGTATTGTGGTTTTAATTGCTCATCATGGGGTGTTAGCCCAAGGAATTACCGGAGTTGAAAGCTTTACGACGTCGCCGAACAGTAATTTTCAGTCGCCAATTGCTATTATTTCGTTCTTAGTATATGCAATTTTTGCCTATGGCGGCCTAGAAACAACGTCCGGGGTGATTGATTCGGTTGATAAGCCGGAAAAGACGTATCCCAAAGCTTTGATCACGGTAATGATTTTGATGACGTTGTTCTATCTGATTTTGATTACAATGTGTGGGATTTCAACCAACTGGCATTCGGTTTTAGGAAAAAGTTCAGTTGATTTGGCAAACTGCGAATATGTTCTGATCAATAATCTGGGGATCGAAGTTGGAAAGGCATTTGGATTATCCGGAGCAGCGGCGCTTGGAATTGGGAAACTTTTTTCTCACATCACTGCATTGTCAGACGTTCTTACGGGATTAGGTGCTGCTTTTGTAATGATTTATTCACCAGTTAAGTCATTTGTATTAGGAAGCGATTCGCGCCTTTTGTCAAAGAAGATTACGAAACTGAATGATAAGGGAATGCCCGCCAACGCAATGTGGCTGCAAGCCCTTGTGGTCAGCTTGATCATGTTATTTGTGGCATTCGGTGGGAAAGCGGCAACGCAGTTCTATACGATTTTAACGGACATGATGAACGTTTCATCTTCAGCTCCGTATCTGTTTTTGATTGCCGCCTTTCCGTTCTTTAAGCAAAAGCAAAATCTTGACCGGCCATTTGTCTTCTACAAGAATAAAAAGGTGGTTTGGACAGTTACAAGCATTGTGTGGCTTGTTGTTGCTGCCGGAATTGTCTTTACTTGCGTTGAACCGATTTTAAGTCATGATTACATGACTGCTTTCTGGACAGCATTTGGTCCGATTTTCTTTGGGGTTGTTGGCTGGATCTTGTATAAGCGGTCGGAAGCGAAGTTGGATTGATGGATGAAAAGTAACATAAAGACTATTGAATTGAGAAGCGATGTTGTGATCGCTTCTTTTTTCATCCTTAAAATTAATAAAGGATAATAAAAAAGGTGTGTCCCGCAAGATCACACCGCAATTAGATTATACTCATATCCTAATTGTTGATTTATAAGTTGTCAATACTAAACTTATTAATTTTGGTAATTTCGATGTCATTAAAAAGTTTGTCAAAGATTTGTTTGTTGAATGAATTATCATTTTTGAGCTCAAAGATGATTTTTTTATATTCATTAAAAAAGCTTGATATTTCGCAATTAGCGAATTCTAATGATTTTAGAAAGTAGCATATTGTTAAAATATAATCTGTAATAGATTGAAACGTTATATCTACATCAACTAATAAATGTCGATTAAAGAACTGTCTGAGTTCTATATTTAGCCGGTTAGTTTTAAACCGACAATCAAATATAACTTTATTATGTGCAACGGCATTTCTTAAATCTTTAAGCAAATAAACACTGTTAGTTAATATATTAGGGCTAAATCTTGAATCATATATTTTTACGGCTTTACAAATGTTAACTCTCATTTCTTCTGTTAAACAGGATAGAAATTTGCCTAAGTCGCCAAAAGTAATCAATTCAAAATAGGCCCACAAAGGAATGGATTCGTTTTTGTGCATATAGTGTTGTGTTATGCCAGATTGACTATAATCTCTTGAAATAATGGAATCAATTCTGTTTTGTAATTCTAAAATTGACTTATTTTGTTTTTTATAATTGGTATTTAAAATTTTTATGCTTTTTTCGATGTTTTGAATATTATGTTTTATGGAAGCATCCTCTCCGTTATCAAATTCATGAGTACTTAATTTATTTTCAAAATCTTGTTTCTTTAATTTTAATTCCACTTTCTTTGAATTATACGATTTGTAAATATTATTTTTTTCATTGTTTATAATCGAGTAAATTGACGATTCATTATTTGATACAATGCATGTTATTACTCTTGCCTTAATAGCAGTTTCAAGCATCATAATTTTAGAATAAATTAGCGCTTTTAAGTTGTTATCTAAACGGTAGATTTTCTCAATTTCATCGAAATTTTGAATGGGTAACTTATTCACTGGATTTTTTTGGAATAAGTATGCTTTATATGAATGAAAATATCCCATATTTAGTAATTCCTTTTTCTGGCGCTCACTTTTAAGTTGAATTTGATGATTATTATTGATATGCTCAATTAACCTATCAATGTCTTTTCCAAATTTTACTTTTTTCATTACAAGACCCCTTTAAAATAAAATGATTATTCACAATTATATATAATTATTCAACTAGGATAAAGGTAAAAAAATATAATTTGAAAGTCAGAAAATAACTAATTAGTAATACTAAAGGATAAATAAAAAACTGCTAGCAATTAAGTTAACAGTTACGACCTTGACTAAGATTTTTTGGCTAAGTTTTGGCTAGGTTTATAGTGAAAACTGTGATTTTCTATGAAAACATATGAAACGATTAAAGTAATAAAAAAACCGCTATGCCAATTTGACATAACGGAACGAATAAATATTAATTGGGTATACTGGATTCGAACCAGTACATTAAGGATTCAGAGTCCTCTGCCTTACCAATTTGGCTAATACCCAATAGAACCTGACTTTCTTATCTTATTAAACTTTAAAATGAATGTCAAGAACCAACAAAGTAAATT
>JADIMP010000064.1 GCA_017694665.1 Candidatus Gallilactobacillus intestinavium | reverse complement strand
ATATATTTTTATTTCCTATGTTTAATTGAACTTTGTCACCAACAGATAACTTATTTTTTTTAGCAAAATTATAATCTAACCAAACACCGTATGCATTCTTGTTAAAAGAAGCACCTTTCTTCACAAAAAATTTTGATACATCATTTTTTTGAATTATATTCAACTGCAATAATTTATTTTTATTAGAATTTAGCGTGCAATTAGTTTGAAATTGTCCATCTATATTAACAACTTTTTTATTATCTTTTAAAAGATTAAGATGATCGTGGTTTCTTACTTTTACAAATTGAGTAGCTAAATTTGATTCATTAGCCCACTGTTCATAAGAATTATTAATTCCATTAGATACCGACAACAATCCTGAAAAAACAAATAAACTAATAAAAGCTAAAATAAAAATAGATAAAAACTCACCAAAATTTTTTCTAAAATCTCTTATATTTTTTAAAAACAATAATTTAAACAATTAAATCACCACGCAATTCTATCTATAGGACATGGTGAAGTATTATGCGTAAGTTTATCTACTTGCCCATCTTTTATTGTAAGCACATTATCACCCATTTTGGCTATTTTAGAATTATGAGTAACAAGTACCACAGTTATTTTTTGTTCATTAGACATTTTTTTAATTAATTTTAATATTTGTTTCCCTGTCACAGAGTCTAATGCTCCAGTAGGTTCGTCACATAACAATAATTCTGGTTTTTTACAAATAGCTCTGGCTATAGATACTCTTTGTAGTTCTCCACCAGACAAATCACTTGGAAAATGATTCATTCTGTCACCAAGTCCAACAAAATTAATAACTTCTTTTGGATCAAAAGAATCTTTAACTAATTTATTAACTAATTCAACATTTTCTAACACTGTTAAGGAAGGAATAATATTATAAAATTGAAATACAAACCCAATAGAATTCCTTCTATATTCCGTCAATTGAGAATCTGTCATATTAGAAATATCTTTACTATTTACATACAATTTGCCACTAGTTAAACAATCTATACCTCCCAAAATATTTAACAATGTTGTTTTACCAGCACCACTTGGCCCTAAAATAACATTTAAACTCCCCTTATCTAAAATAAAATTAACGTCATTTAATGCAATAACGCTATTATCACCGTTTATATATTTTTTTGTTAGAGAATTAGCAACTATAAATGACATAAAATCATCTCCTCTACATACAAAAATCATCCTTAAATAGAATGATTTTCATCATTTAATAATGAAAATACTAAAGTAAATATTTTCTTTACTTTTTCTTCATTTTTTTTAATATTATCTTCAGATAAAATACTTAAATTGTTGTATAAAACACCCCAAATACCATAAGTCATAAAATCAACAAATGTATCAACGGACATATCTAAATTGATTTCATTATTATCAATAGCTTTGTTAAACATTACTTTTAAATCTAAAGATAAAGTTTCTAACATTTTATAAAAAATAGGTAAAAAGTAAGATTCTTTATTAAAATTAAATTCATCTTTTAAAATATAATTTTTACTAAATTGTTCGTAATCTTTTATTACAGCTTTATATATAAAATATAATTTTTCTCTTAAAGACAGATCATCATCAAATATGATCTGTCTTTTTTTACTTATAGTTTTATCTATAAATTGTTGTACTGTAGCCTTATAAAGATCTTCTTTAGATTTAAAATAATAATAAAACATTCCTGATGCTCCATTTATTTCTCGTAAAATATCTCTAACCGATACCTTATCTACTCCTTTTTCTGCAAACATTTTTGTAGCTATATTTATTATTTTTTGCTTACTTTTATTTTCTTTTGTCATATTTTCTCCTCGAAATTAGAACATCTCTCTTTTTATATTATAAAATTAGAACGTTTCTCTGTAAATATTAAATAATTATATTTATTTTCATTAATTAATAAAATATTTTTTAAATGGTATTGATTTTATTTAAAAGAACAAATATACTATACACCGTGATTTAAAAGATATTATTTTTAAATTGGTATATATTATTTGTGAGGTTTTATTTATGTTTAATTTTTTAAAGTCTTCGCCAAATGCAACTAAATTAGTGCCAAAAGACAAAATTAAAAGCACTTATGTAAAAAAACAAACAGGTGTAATTATAGCTACTTGTATTTCTTACTTAGCTTATTACATTATTCGATTGATTTTTACAACAGAACAAAAACCAATTATGAAAGCTTACCATTTTAATATTGGACAAATTGGTTTAATTTTATCTACCTTTGGAATTGGATACGGTATTTCTAAATTATTTATGGGTGGATTAGCTGATAAATCTAACACCAAACGTTTTTTAGCATTTGGGTTATATTTATCATGTATTTTGAATGCTTTATTAGGGTTCACTAAAAACTTTTATGTAATTGTTGCTTTAATGCTACTAATAGCGGTTACCCAAGCCATGGGTGCTCCTGCTTGTCAAAGAGAAATTAACATTTGGTTTTCTAAAAAATATCGTGGAACAATGTTCTCCATTTGGTCATCTGCACATAATGCTGGTGCATTTTGTTGTGTAGCATGCATTCAAATTGCAACATTTTTATTCTCCGGTTCACTAAGAGCAGTATTTTTAACTGCGTCTGTTGTATCTGCCATTATTGCAACTGTTATGTTACTCATTAATTCAGAACGTCCTGAAACGGAAGGATTACCAAACGTTGCTGATTATGTCGGTTATATTGAAGTAGACGAAAATGGAAACAAAACTGATAAAGATGTTTCAAATAAATCTTTTAAGGAAATTTTCTTTCACGATATTCTCTGTAATAAAGTCGTTTGGGCAGTTACATTAACTTCAATGTCCATTTATTTAGTTCGTTATGGTATTATGAGCTGGATTCCAAGTTATTTACCTACTAAAGGATTTAGTGTTTCTTGGGCTAAATGGTTAGTCGGAATTTTTGAATTATCTGCTGTACCAGGAGTTATTATTTTTGGATCAGTTTCAGACATGTTAAAAGGTCGTCGTTCCTTAGTTTGCTTGGCCTGTGTGGTTGCAATG
>JADIMP010000063.1 GCA_017694665.1 Candidatus Gallilactobacillus intestinavium | reverse complement strand
ATGTTATATTAATATTGTTAAATTAATAATATCAACAGAAGTAATAATATTAAATTAAATTAAATTTAATTATGATCCCTTTATAAAGGTATATACTATACCTTTATGTTGGAGGGTTGTCCGAGTCTGGTTTATGGAGCTGGTCTAGAAAACCAGTAATGGTTACTTATCATTCAAGGGTTCAAATCCCTTACCCTCCTTATAGTGAGTATTTAGTCATATTCAATATTTCCCATTTAGATATGGGGTTAAATGCCACCTTAACTCAGTTGGTCTAGAGTGTCGGTCTGTTAAACCGAAGGTCGTAGGTTCAAGTCCTACAGGTGGCGTTACCTAATAATTAATATTAGGTAAATTAGGCACTAGGGGTCTAATTGTGTGTAATCATTTTAAACACTAATTCAATATATTATATTGTTTATAGGTTTAAAATGGCACTAAATCGTTGAGCGTAATCGGTAAAAACGTTTCCCATTGTGTTTCATTTTTATTTTTCCTTTACTTTATTATTGGCAAGATTAATTTCTTGCCTTATGGTTTGTTGGTCTAATAGTTAAGACACCACACTTTCACAGTGGTAATATGGGTTCAAGTCCCCTACAAACCGTTCATTATTTATTTTAAAATAATGTTCAATTATTAAGAATAAATAATGATATTATTAGTCTCCTTTCAGAGATTAGGTCTATTAAATTATGTCATTTTATAAATTTGTTCCCTAGCGGTGTAAGTTTTTATTAGCATACAATTTAGTGGTTTAGGTTCAATTCCTAACTAGGGAATTAATAGCTTAATATAAGTTATTATTGATTTTCCTATTTTTGTAAAAATAGGTGGTGCGTCAGTAGTCGAATTATTAGGAGCAAAATCCTTATAAGCTGACTTAGCTCAGTTGGTAGAGCATCTGTCTTGTAAACAGGGGGTCGTACGTTCAAGTCGTATAATCGGCATTTATATTTTGCGGAAGTAGTTCAGTGGTAGAACATCACCTTGCCATGGTGGGGGTCGCGGGTTCGAATCCCGTCTTCCGCTTTCATCAACACGCCGGAGTGGCGGAATTGGTAGACGCACGGGACTTAAAATCCCGCGGTTGGTTTCAACCGTATCGGTTCGACTCCGATCCCCGGCATTGATGATGCGCCCTTAGCGCAACTGGATAGAGTGTCTGACTACGAATCAGAAGGTTGAAGGTTCAAATCCTTCAGGGCGCATATAACGGGAAATGGCTCAGTTTGGTAGAGCACCTGGTTTGGGACCAGGGGGTCGCAGGTTCGAATCCTGTTTTCCCGATTGTAATCTAATGGTGATTGGTTACATTTTGGCGGTGTAGCTCAGCTGGCTAGAGCGTCCGGTTCATACCCGGGAGGTCGAGGGTTCGATCCCCCCCGCCGCTATATTGTAAACTTGGACCTTTAGCTCAGTTGGTTAGAGCAGACGGCTCATAACCGTCCGGTCGTAGGTTCGAGTCCTACAGGGTCCATTAATTTGCTTACATCAATGAGTGATATGGAGGATTACCCAAGTCTGGCTGAAGGGAACGGTCTTGAAAACCGTCAGGTGGGTGCAAATCCACGCAAGAGTTCGAATCTCTTATCCTCCTTTATTTTTTAATATTATCGCGGGGTGGAGCAGTCTGGTAGCTCGTCGGGCCCATAACCCGAAGGTCGTTGGTTCAAATCCAGCCCCCGCAATTGGTTCCATGGTCTAGCTGGTTAGGACGCCTGCCTGTCACGCAGGAGATCACGAGTTCGAGTCTCGTTGGAACCGCATAATGCGGGTGTAGTTTAGTGGTAAAATCATAGCCTTCCAAGCTATTGTCGCGAGTTCGATTCTCGTCACCCGCTTTATGGGCGCATAGCTCAGCTGGTTAGAGCGCACGCCTGATAAGCGTGAGGTCGGTGGTTCGAGTCCACTTGTGCCCATTGGAGAAGTACTCAAGTGGCTGAAGAGGTGCCCCTGCTAAGGGTATAGGTCGTGAAAACGGCGCGAGAGTTCGAATCTCTCCTTCTCCGTATAAAAAGATAATTGACCCCTTGGTCAAGTGGTTAAGACATCGCCCTTTCACGGCGGTAACATGGGTTCGAATCCCGTAGGGGTCATATGTTATCGCGGGGTGGAGCAGTCTGGTAGCTCGTCGGGCCCATAACCCGAAGGTCGTTGGTTCAAATCCAGCTCCCGCAATATGATATATAAACAAAACCAGTCTCTAGTTAAGAGACTGGTTTTGTTTTATTGAAAGATAATTTTACAAAAAAAGATACATGATATATAATTTACATATAATAATTATCATTAAAAATAAATTATAAGAAAGGGTGATTTAATGAATAAAGTTCAATTATATGTTTCACCTAGTTGTACATCATGTAGAAAAGCAAAAAAATGGTTAATAGATCATAAAATTGATTTTGAAGAAAGAAATATTTTTGAAAATCCACTATCAATAGAAGAAATAAAAAAGTTATTAATGAAAACTGAAAATGGAACTGATGATATCATTTCTAAGAGATCTAAAGTGTTTCAAAAATTAAATATAAATTTTGATGAATTGAAAATGGATGAATTAATTAATTTAATTTATAAATATCCATCTTTATTAAAACGTCCTATTTTATTTGATAATAAACGTTTACAAATTGGTTATAATGAGGATGAAATTAGAAGATTTTTGCCTCGTTGTGTCAGAGAATTAGAATTGGATAAGATAACAAGAGCTATATAATAATTTATAAATTTTATTTTTAAAATGAATTGTGTCATAATATGTTCATTAAAAATTAATTGAGGTAATGATTTAATTTGAAATTTGAACATATAAATAATGATGCAATTCATATTTTTTTATCTAAACAAGATTTAGAAGACCGTGGAATGAGCGTTATGAATTTGTTAGGTGATAAATCTGAAATGGAACATTTCTTTTTTGATTTATTGAAAGAAATTGATGATAATGGAGATTTTAAACATAACGATTCAGTGGCTTTTCAGATTATTCCTAATAAGGAAGGATTAGAGCTATTAGTTACAAAAAATGGTGTAGATTTAGAATTATTAAATAAATTTACTAATATTTCTAATAAAGTTAATGATTTTAAAGACACAGATTCAAATACTACTAAAATAGATAATTATAATAACAGTTCTTTGAAACAATTATTTAAAGTTGATAATTTACATGATATTAAGTTATTAGAAGAATCATTATTAGATAATTCAAATTATTATGATGATAGTTTATTTTTATACAATGGTAACTATTATTTGTTATTTAAATTTAAAAATATGAGTTCTTTAAATAAATGCATTCCTATTGTTGAAGAATTTTTAAATAAAGTAGATTTATCTGTAGATATTATTGAAGAACATGGTAAAAACATTTTAAATATTGATGTTTTAACAGAATTAAATAAGTTATACGAATAAAAGAAGGTGATTTTTAGCCTTCTTTTATTTTTATATTATAAATATTTTTTATATTATGTATATAGGTTATTATATTAATTAATTACGTTTTAAGTAGGTGAATATTTTATGAAAGAAGTTTGGAAAACAATAAAAAACGACTACAAAGATATTTTATTTGAAAGAAGTAATAAAATTGCAAAGATCACAATTAATAGGCCTCAAAAATTAAATGCTTTTACTCCTGTAACTGTTAAAGAAATGATTGATGCTTTTTCTATTTGTCGTGATGATAGTAGTATAGGTGTAATTATTTTAACAGGTTATGGAAATGAAGCGTTTTGTACAGGAGGAGATCAAAGTGTTAGAGGCAATGGAGGTTATGTAGGTCCTGATAATATTGCAAGATTAAATGTATTAGATTTACAACACTTAATTAGAATTATCCCTAAGCCTGTTATTGCCATGGTTAAGGGATGGTCTGTTGGAGGAGGTAATGTTTTACAATTAGTTTGTGATTTAACTATAGCAGCAGATAACGCAAAATTTGGGCAAACTGGTCCTAAGGTTGGAAGTTTTGATGCAGGATACGGGTCGGGATACTTAGCTAGAGTTGTTGGTCATAAAAGGGCTAAAGAAATTTGGTTTTTGAATCATTTTTATAGTGCAGATGAAGCATTAAAAATGAATTGGATTAATCGTGTTGTACCTTTAGATGAGCTAGAGGAAGCGACAATTGAATGGTGTGATGAATTATTACAAAAATCTCCTACTGCTTTAAGATTCATTAAATCAGCGATGAACGCTGATACTGATGGATTGGCAGGACTTCAACAGTTGGGTGGAGATTCAACTATGCTGTTTTATACAACGGATGAAGGAAAAGAAGGTAGAGATGCATTTAATGAAAAAAGGAATCCAGATTTTGATAAATTTCCTAAATTTCCTTAAGGAGAATTGATTCATGGATAATTGGATATTGAAAAGAGCTCTTATTTCTCCAAATAAAATTGCTGTTAGGGATAATACTCATCAGATAAGTTTTTTACAATTAAAAACTATTGTTGGCAGAATAGTATCTAAATTAGGAAATTTAATACCATTAAATGAAAAAAGAATAGCTATTATAACTGATAATAATATATTGGGTTACTTAATGTCTTTATCTATTATTTCTTTTGGAGCGTCTATTGTTTTTTTAAATAAGAGACTTAGCAATGCGGAATTAAATTGGCAATTAAATAACGCAGGAGTGCGTTATTGTTTAATAGATGATTTGTGTTTAAAAAAGGTAAATTTAAATTGCAACGTTATTTATTTTAATGATATTAAAACTAGTAATGGTAATCCAAAAGTTAAGTTAAAGGAAAAATTTGATGTTAATGATATTGCTAGTATTATGTTTACTTCTGGTACTACTGGATTTAGCAAGGCATGCTTACAGAGTTTTAAAAATCACTTAAGTTCTGCAATATCTACAGGAATTAATTTAAATTTATCTAGTGATGATGAATGGTTATGTGTGGTGCCGATATTTCATATAAGTGGCTTTTCTATTATTTTGAGAGGACTCATCTATGGTTTTTCGGTTAGATTAGTGAATCATTTTAATGAAAATGATATTAATAATATTCTTTCGGTTGAACCTATTACCATAATATCGGTAGTACCTTATATGCTAAGAAAAATGTTAAATAAATTAACAACTACTTATCAAAATAAATTCAGATTTATGTTTGTAGGGGGAGCTCCAATAGATAAATTCACTTTACATAAATGTTTGTTAAATAAAATACCTGTTGTTCAATCATATGGTATGACAGAAACATGCTCTAATATAATATCTTTGAATTTTGATTCCATTGAAAATAAATTGGGTTCTATTGGAAAACCTCTTTTTCTTACTCAGTATAAATTAGGTAAAGATAATGAATTGTTGATAAAGACTCCTGCATTAATTAGTGGATATTTAAATTGCAATATAAATAAATATTTAAGTAATGGCTGGTATCGTACAGGCGATATAGCTCATGTAGATAAAGAAGGTTTCATTTATATAGATGGAAGAAAATCAGAATTAATAATTTCAGGTGGAGAAAATATTTTTCCTAGCGAAATAGAAAATGTACTTTTAAAAAAAGATAATATTGTTAATGTTGCAGTAATAGGGTTGCAAGATGAGAAATGGGGAGAAGTACCAGTTGCATTTGTTCAATATGAAGGGGACCTTAATAAAAGAGATTTAGTAGAATATTGTAAAAAAGAAATAGGTGAATATAAGATTCCTAAAAAGTTTTATAAAGTTGATTGTTTACCTATAAATTCAAGTGGTAAATTACAAAAATTTAAAATAAAAGAATTTTTGAATGATTTTATTTCAAATGAAATTAAATAAAAAAGAAGATGTTATAACATCTTCTTTTTTTATTTAAAATAATTGTTTTTTGTTAAGAAATTATGCGCTACTGTTTTAGTACTTTTAAAGTGACTGTCAACTTGGCTGTTCATATATTGCATTTGCTTTAAACTAATTTTATTTCTAAGTTTTAAAATAACATTTTTTAGTTTAGGATATTTATGTAATGTAGAAAAATTAATTGCTGGACTGCATTCAAATGGTGGGAAAAAGTTTTTATTATCTTTTAAAATTTTAAGATTATAATCCTTAATTCGTCCATCAGTAGAATAACCTAATCCTATATCTAATTTGTTATGGGCTAATGCTTGATATACTAATCCAGCTTGCATAGGATAGATAGAGCCAAAAGAAAAGTATGTTTTTTTAAAATTTTTGTATCCATCACCTTTCATATTTTCCCACATAGGGTCAATTCCAGCTTTTAATGAATTAGCATATGGTTTTAGTTGACCAATAGTTTTTATATTTTTTTGTTTAGAAGTCTTTTGGGTTATCATCCAACAATATGTATCTGCAAATCCATAAGATGGAAGATAATCTATACCTTTTTTAGCAAATTGTTTTTTTAAATGATGATATATATTTTTTGTTGTTTGTCCTTTTCTATATGGATAATGTAAAACAGTTTCTTGATCTGTAGCCATATATCTTGTTGCTGACATATCTGCCATGTGATGTCTTTGAGCATTATATGTAAC
This sequence comes from Candidatus Gallilactobacillus intestinavium, assembly GCA_017694665.1. Classification (GTDB taxonomy): domain Bacteria; phylum Bacillota; class Bacilli; order Lactobacillales; family Lactobacillaceae; genus Gallilactobacillus; species Gallilactobacillus intestinavium. Next base: position 5,557 of record JADIMP010000063.1, on the reverse strand, counting down.
AACACCTGATCCTAGATTAGGAATAATAGTTACATGATAATTCGTATAATGTTCTATCATTTGTTTATCAATTTGAGCTATAATTTCAGATTCTGTCATGTTTTGAGCAGCAATTTTTATATTATTACTGTTTCCGTTAGATAGTCCTGGAAGACTATTACCAGTAGCTATAATAACTAAACACCAAATACTTAGTATTAATAGTGTAATGAATGAAGTTATAGTTAATTTGGATTTCAAAATATTCACCTCTAAGAAATCATGATAAATTAAATAAAAATAAATAACAAATGTAAATAAAAGACTGAGTTTTCTTTAAACTCAGTCTTTTATATGGATAATTTTAGAATTTACTGTACACATATTTTTATGTAAACAAACATTACAAATGTTTTGATAATTAAACTTTTTCATTAATATTGCTTCGTAATTATTAGTATCTACGATAACTGTTTGATTAGGTAAAGAAACGTGCATTTCTTTTGCTAAATTTTGATCATTAATTAATTCTTCAACATAAATTTTATTATTACGTTCTGATTCAAATAGTTTTTTATCAATAATTCCATTATTTTCTTGAAAAGATAGTTGTTTTTTGTAAGAATCATGTCTAAATATTAAATTATATTGTGCATTAGTTAAAAATGTTCTTCCAGTTTTTTGTCCTTGAAAAGAAGCGGATTTAAAATCTAATGCTAGTTGATTAATTGTTGTAATAAATTTATTTCTATCTAAATTTATTTTTTTAGATAGAGTATTAAATGTATTTTCAATGATATTAATATTTATTAACGGTATAAAATATAACTTATTTTTTATGGGTAAATTATTATGTAGTTCTTCTAGTAAGGTTTCATTTTTATAACAATTTTTGTCAAAAAGATTGGTAAAAAAATAAATTTCAATCATTTTACTAGTCCTTGATAAATAAAAGTTATTAATGGTTACTTTATTCCATAAGTATAATGAACAATTTTTTTATAAATGTAAAATAATTTGTTTTGTTATAATAAAACAGTAAGAATTTACTGTTAAGTGGTGTTTATATGGGAAAACATTGGAATCTTTTTTTAATGCCTTATGAATATGTAGTTAAAGAATTAAAAGAAAAATTACGAAATATAAGAGATCAATATAAAGATAAATCTGAAACTTCTCCTATTGAATTTGTAACGGGAAGGGTAAAACCGGTTGATAGTATTCAAGAGAAAATGGTCAGACGCAACATAAGCGAAGAAAGATTAGAAAATGATATGGAAGATATTGCTGGTGTTAGAGTGATGTGTCCATTTGTAGAAAACATTTATGAAGTAGTTGAATTAATTAGAAAACGTTCTGATATGAGAATTATTGAAGAACGTGATTATGTAACTAATGCTAAACCTAGTGGTTATCGATCGTATCATATAGTCATAAAATATCCTCTAGAGTTAATTAATGGTAAAAAAGAATTTTTGGCTGAAATTCAGATACGTACTTTGGCAATGAATTTTTGGGCAACTTTGGAACATTCTTTGAATTATAAAAAGAATGGTAATTTTACTAGTGATATTGAATTAGAGTTAGAGCAAATGGGACAAAAGGTTTATGCTTTAGATCAGGAAATGTCTAGTATTAGAAATAAAATTTTAAATTGTAAGGAAAAATAATAAATGAAAATTGCTGTTTGTAGTTATGATGCAAATCATAATACGAAAAGTATTGATCAAAAATTAAAAGATAAATTAATTAATGCTGGAATGATTTTGGATAATTATCATCCCGATATTGTCATTTCCATCGGTGGAGATGGAACACTGCTATCTGCATTTCATAAATATAAAGAACGGATAAATGATATTAAATTTTTGGGCATACATACAGGACATTTAGGATTTTATACTGATTGGCGTAGTGAGAATATTAATGAACTAGTAGACTATTTGGTTAATAACGATGTTAGCGATATTAGTTATCCATTGGTAAGTGCAAATGTAACTTATGCTGAAGGTCAAAAAAAGGATAATTTTTTGGCTTTAAATGAAATTAGTATAAAAAAAGAAAATAAGACATTAATATGTGATGTTTATATCAATGGTGAATTGTTTGAAAGATTTAGAGGAGATGGTTTATGCATTTCAACACCTACAGGATCAACAGGTTATAACAAGTCTTTAGGTGGAGCTGTTATATCTCCAACTTTAGATGTATTTCAATTGGCAGAAATAGCATCTATTAATAATCAAGTTTACAGAACTTTAGGAGCATCTATTATTTTAGATAAATTAACTCAAGTAAAAATATCAATGTTAAGTCCTGATAGCATTAGTTTTAATAGTGATCAACAATTGATTTTTGAGAAACCTATTTCTCAAGTTTCATTTTCTTTATCAGATAAACGAATTCATTTTTTGGATTATTCTAAAGATTCTTTTATTAGTAGAGTGAAGAATTCTTTTATAGGAAAAATACAATGAGTAAAATTGAGACGCCTTCATTTCGTTTTGTTTATAAAAAAAACTATTCCATTGTCTTAAAAAAATTTTTAAATAATAATGGTGTTTCTCATTCTGTGTTAAAAGATATTAGAAAGTATAAGTCCGGTCTTTTTGTAAACGGACATAATGTTTATGATAATTTTCAATTACATAAAGGTGATGTTATTGATTTAGTTTTGCCACCAGAATGTTCTAATAGAATGGTTATGATTTCTGATGATGATCTTAATATTTGTTATGAAGATGATAATGTATTGATAATTAATAAAGAAGCAGGAGTGGCTTCTATTCCTTCAAAATATTATAGTAATGATACTTTAGTTAACCGTGTTAAGGGATATTTAATTAATAATGGGTGTATATTTCAAATACCTCATATTGTAACTAGGTTAGATAAAGGAACATCTGGGTTAGTCATCTTTGCTAAAAATAAACTAATGCATGCATTTTTAAGTAATAGAGTAAAAAGTAATTTGGTTAAAGAATATTATGCTTTAGTTGAAGGAAATGGATTGTTAAATCACGGTTTTATTAATGCTCCGATAGGGCGAGACCCTAATTCAATTATCAAACGTCAAGTTATAAATTGTGGCAAATCATCTTATACAGAGTACTGGTTATTAGGGGAGTTTAATAATAAATCTTTAGTTAAAATTAGATTGCATTCTGGTAGAACACATCAAATTCGAGTACATTTTTCGTATATCGGTCACCCATTAGTTAATGATTTGCTTTATGGGGGTAAAGATTATGGTATTAGATATCAAGCACTAACTTGTTATAAAGTTACATTTAATAATGTTTTTGATAATGAAAAGATAAGTATAAAAATAAATTTACCACAACAAATATCAAATTTAATTTATTAAACTAAATTCCTTTAAAGGAAATTTTTCATTTAGTTTATCAATTAAATTTATATCTTTAATAATAGGAACCACTTGAATATTATTATTTTTAGCTTCTTTTAGTAAATTATCGTTGATATTTTTGGAAAATATTTTTAATCTTGTGATCCCATGCTTATTTAGCCATGACAAAGATTCTTTTTGTTTATCATTGGGAATTTCTTCAAATGCTTCTCCAAAAGTTAATTGCATACCTGCAGCAGCAGCAGATAATTGTTTTAATGCTTCTTTATCTAATTCATTATTATCGGATAATATATTTAATTTTATGCCATCAATACCTAATTCCTGTGCTGAGAATATATCAGCTTCCATGATTTTTATTTCATTATCATTAAAATTGTATTTTGTTGAATCAGGACTAATTGTTACATTTAAAGATATATTATTTTCATTTGTATATTTTCTAATTTCACTCATTAATCCACGACTAGCAGTTGTAGGTTTAAACTTATTACTACATAATTCAACCTTATTATATTTTTTTTGATTAATGTTTATAAGATCTTGATAACTATCTATATTAAATTCTAATAAGTTCATTTGATTAACTTCTTCTTTCATTCTTTTATTTCTTTTATGCACACAGCTTCTGGTAAATTATGTGACAATAAAAATTTTAATTTACCATTCAGTGGATTGCGTTGAAATATGTTAATGTTATTACTGTTTTGATTTGCAGATAATAAAAAGGATTCTGTTGAATCTAAAAAAATATCTCTAGGAAATTTTCCTTTTACTTTTACTTTTTGAATTATATGAGGGATTCCGTTTTTTTCAATACGGTAAACATTAATATTATCCATTCCTCTATTGCTAACATATAAAAAATTTCCGGTACAATCTATGCGTATTGCAGCTGCACCGTTATATTTTGTCCAATTTTGATCAATTGTAGATTTAATATTCATAATTTCTAAATTATTAATTTTATTGTGATATTTAAGTGTAATTAATTTATTTCCTAATTCACCTAATATGTAACAAATATTTTTTGTAGGATGAAAAATTAAATGTCTTGGGCCTATTGTGGTTGTGAATTTTATTTCACTTAGTTTAATTAATTTGCCATTTTTGTTTTGAAAAATTAAGGTTTTATTTAATCCTAGATCATTAATTATTATTTTTTTATCTGGTGTTAAACCTGTATAATGTGGATGAGATTTGTTTCCAAAAAATAACTTATCTGTTATTGTCAATAATCCTTTTTCATTTAATTTGAATACTTTAACTGTCCCCATATGGTAATTAGATTCATATAAATATCTATTTGTTTGATCTAAAAAAATATGTGCAGGAGTCGTTCCTGGCTCAAAAAAATTTTGTGACAGACTTTGGCTTTTAAAATTATAAACTGATAATCCGCTTAAAGATTTGTTAGAATTTTGATTGATAAAATATACAATGTCATCTTGTAAAAGTGATAAATATGTAGGATTATTTGCTTGGATTATTAATTGATCGTTTATTATCTTTAGTGCTTGAGTATCAAAAATTATTTGATGAATTCCACCTACATGGTGTTTGGTATAGCAACCAATAAGAAATTTTTTTAGCATTTTTAATTCCCCTTAATAAATAATATATAATAAGAAGGATGTAAATATCTATGACTAATCATATTGCATTATTTGAGCCCTTGATGCCAGCAAATACAGGAAATATTGCTAGAACTTGTGCTGGTACTAATACAATTTTACATTTAATTAAGCCTTTAGGATTTTCTACTGAAAATAAATATTTGAAACGAGCAGGTCTTGATTATTGGGATAAAGTAAATGTTATTTATCATAATAATTTAATTGAATTTGTAAATAGTATTCCAAATATTGATAACTTGTTTATTGTTTCAAAATTTGCTTCTAAAGTGTTTACTGACTGTGACTATAGTGATTGTAAATCTGATTATTGGTTTTTGTTTGGTAAAGAAACTACTGGTTTACCTGAAAAGTTTATGCAAAAATATCAAGAATTAGCAATAAGAATTCCACAAAATGACGAACATATTCGTGCTTTGAATTTATCTAACACTGCTGCCATAGTTATTTACGAAGCGCTAAGACAACAAAATTTTGTTGGGTTAGATAAGATTTTTAATTACGAAAATGATAAGTTAAAAGATTAGGTGAAATTTTGGTAAAGAAGAAGACAATTAAAAATAAACGGAAAAAA
>JADIMP010000062.1 GCA_017694665.1 Candidatus Gallilactobacillus intestinavium | reverse complement strand
CATCGCCTTCCCGAAGAACTCAAAGGCAACCGAACCATTGACTCACGCTCCAAGCGAAGTTGCACCGCAACAGCTTGAAGACTTGCACATCGAAGTTGCAGATGAGGGCAAGGAAGATAGTGAAGAATAGTTAATAACTGAATAGATTGGAAACACTCTCGACGGAATGGTTGGGGGTGTTTTTTGTTAAGAAAAAGTTTTGATTAAATGATGTTAGCTTTATATAATCTAGATAAGATTTTTTGAGAGGATAGTTATAATTTATGAACATAAAAGAATTAGAAAACATTATTAACAGTTCAGAACATGAAAATGAGTATTGGGATTTTAAAAAAGAATGGTATGAAAAAAATAAGAAGGATGAATTACTAAGAGATATTATAAGTTTTGCGAATACTGTTCATCATGAAGATTGTTATTTAATTATTGGTGTTTCAGATGATAAAAAATAGTCGGTGTTGAAAAGAATGAAAATAGGAAAAATAAACAACAGTTACAAGACTTTTTGCGAAGAAAAAAGTTTGCACAAAGGACATACCCTCAAACGAATGTAGAAACATTGAAGATAGAAAATCATGAAGTGGATGTTATAACTATATATAACAGTGATGAAGTTCCATTCTTTTTACAAGAAAAATATGGGAAATTAGGTGCAGGAGCAATATATTGCAGAACAAATGATAGTAATACACCCAAAAATTTAACCGCAACAGATAAAGAAACTGAACTTCTTTGGAAAAAAAGATTTCATGAAGATACAGATATAATGGATCGTTTTATGTATTTAATGAAAAGAGAAATAAATAATTGGGAATATGTCGAAAATAATGAATTTATAGGCTTTTTGTATAAAAAGGATCCGGATTTTAAAATAGTTCTAGTAGATAATGGTGAAACTAATTATACTGTAGAGACATATTCATTGAAACAAATAAGGCTAGATTTAAGCTTTCAATCAATACAATTTAGGTATAGAGATGTTTTGATAGAAACAATTTTGGGAATATGGTTGGATGGTGGTAGAATACTTGTTCCAGTTCCAGAATAATATGGGATTCCTAAAAATAATCCAGAATTATGCGTGTATTTTTTAGTAAGGAAATCTTTAAAGTATAAATTAATGAATTTTATTAATGACCGATTGAATCAGATTGACAAAGACGAATTAGATAGGTTTATATCAAATATTATAGTATTTAATACAAAAAATGATCTTAGAAAGTTATTAGATCAATTGGAGAAAGCAGGGGTATCTAGTTTTTACGTCAATAAGAAGGAAATTGAAGAATTGAGAGCTGAAATTGATAGATGTTTTCCTATAAGTAATGGGAATAAGATTACAGATTTTAAGATTGAAAAGATGATTAAAGATATTAAATTACTCCAATATATAAAAGAAAAAATAAAGTTATAAATAATTGTTAGGGGGATATAGTGTGAAAAATGAAGAAATCATAAAACAATTGGTTATTATTGGGAATGGATTTGATTTACATTTTAATCAAAAAACAAGTTTTGAAAGTTACATTGATAGTCTTTCTGTTTCCGATGAAAGTAATAAATTATTTGAGGAATTAACTTTTTTAGTTAATAAAGATATTTCTTTGAATCCAGCTAACGGACAAATTGAAAATGATAGTATTCATGATATAAAAGTTAAAATTGAAGAAATTTTTAGTTGTTTAGATGGTGATATTCCAAATTTATCTTCAAGTGAAAGGAAAATACTAGCATTTTATATAAAAGTTTGTTGTCATCAATTAGAAATAGAAGTTATTCCTAAATTGAAAAAGGATAAATATTCTGCATATTCTAATATTTACAATGAAAGAGGCAGTCTATTAAATGAGTTTATTAAAAAGATAAGATTGAAAAAAATTGCTGAAAATCGACCAACATTTTGGGATATTTACTTTCTGTTTTTAAAAGATACTAATGAATTAAAGAATGATGTAAATTGGAGCGATGTAGAAAAAAGACTTTTAGACTTTTATAATATGCCTCTTTATCGAACATATTCAAAAGAAGTAACAGAATATGAAAATATTTATAAAATAATTCAAAGTTTTGGAAATAGACCATTAAATTGGAATCAATTTCAAAAAAAGAATTTTGGTTAATAATATATACTTTGGTTGAAGATTTTAATTTTCCAAAGAATAATTTTGATAATTATCTATATGATGAATTAGTGAGCTTTTCAAAAAGATTTGTAACTTTTTGAAAAAATGAATTTAAACCTTTTGCAGTGGATAAAAAAGGAAGAAATTTATCTACGTTTATCAATAATATTGCATTGAACAATGAGAAATTCGAATTGCTGAATTTTAATTACACTGGAGTCGAAAGCGATAATTGTGTAAAGCAAATTCACATTCATGGGAGTATAAATGATTTGGACGTAACTCCACCAATTATTGGAATTAATGTTAATGATTTAATAATAATGTGAAAAACAATGCTTTTAAGATGACTAAACAATATCAATTAATTGTTGCACCTGCTGGTAATAAATTGGATTTGACTAACATTAACACAATTGTTTTTTATGGTCATTCTTTAGCATTGGCAGATTATCAATATTTTAAAAACATACTTGATAGGGGAGATTTGTTAAAATCCTCAGTCAAATTAATATTTAAATACAGTATTTTTGATTCTGAAAGAAAAGAAGAAATTCAGAAAGATAACTATGATAGTGTATATAACTTATTGAAGCACTATTCTGATGATACTGGTGTTGATGTTATTACAACCTTAATTTTAGAAAACAGATTAAAACTTCAAGAAATCTAACAGTGATTTTGTCTACCTAAGATATATTGATAGGCTTCCCTTATCATCTCTGATATAATAACTATATCTAAAATATTTTCGTTTGTAGCAAGCGTAATCAAAAAAGACAAGCTAAAAATAAACTTAAATATTTTTAAACTATCGCACGTGTAGTAAAACTAAGTATAGGAAAAGTTTATTATAAAAAAGGTAATTACGATCTTCACGAAAGGATGCTAATAATGAAAGACGCAGTTCTTATTATTGATATGATTAATGATTTTGTAACAGGAAAGTTCAAAAATGAACGTGCACAGAAGATTGTTCCTGCAATTCAGAAATTGATTAAAGCAGCTCACAAACATAATGTTCCGGTAATTTATTGCTCAGATTCACATCTTCCTGCTGATTTTGAATTAAAAATCTGGGGTGAACATTGTATGAAGAACACTTGGGGTGCTCAAATCATCCCTGAATTAACTCCTCAAAAAGATGATTTTTCGTTATGTAAGAGAACTTACTGTGCCTTTTTCCAAACGGGATTAGACAGTCTTTTGCGTGAATTAAAGGTTGAAAATATTATTTTGACTGGAGTTGTAACTGATATTTGCGTGACTAATACTGCTGCTGCGGGATTCTTTAATGGATATCA
>JADIMP010000061.1 GCA_017694665.1 Candidatus Gallilactobacillus intestinavium | reverse complement strand
GAAAATTGACTTCTTCTAAAAGAATGGATTTATGCGGATCACAGTTAAAAATTCCGTCTCGCTTTAATTGTTGGTAAACGCAGTAAGGTTGATTCGTCCACATAATCAATTGCAACATCCCCCTATTTTATACTTTAGATAAATTAAAGCATCTCCAAATTACACTTTTGACTAATAAAATATGGATTGTTATAATCAAAGTAACAAAAAACAGTTACGTTCTGTAATGCTTGTTTTGTTGTCCAACAAAAAAGGCCTCACGTAGGTGTCTCCTACGATTGAGGCCTTTTTTATGCTAAATTTTATCAAATTTTTCTTCGAACTTTAAGCTGTACGCTAGAAATAATTTTCTACAATTCGTCTCACCTATAAAATTATCGTCCTCATTGATTAAAATATACTTAATCATATTCATTATTACTTCCTGACTATAATCATTAATATGCTTAATAAAATACATGATTTTTAATCGATGCATAAGGTCATTGTTTTCAAAAATCTTTTCAGGTTGAGTAAAATCCAGTTTTTTTAGTCTATCAATATATTTATTTCCAGGTTCACTAACATTTAACAAAGAAAGAGATTCAAATCTTCTTAAACGATTATTTATTTTAATCTTATCTTTTTCCGTTAAAGTTATTCCTCCATTATTTTTTAATTTTAATAAATACTTTGAAATTGGTAATGCAGATTGTGGCGATAAATTTGTTATAAATTTTATTGCTATTTCTAATGGCATATCATCCTCTTCAAGAAAGTAGCTTTTAACATAATCCGCATAACTTGGATATTTATATAAATATCTATTATCCCCAAAAGCAACAACTAGATTTCGCTTTTTTAATTCATCTGGTAATTTGTCAAGATTAACAAACGAAGTAAGAACATTCTTTAATTCACCTTTTTTACCTTTAATATCGATAATTTTTCTAAACGCTGCTTGATACTTAGCAATTTCACTTGGTGATACTCCTTGATCTATTTCAGCAACCTTTTCATATATTTCAGAATAATTATCAGTTGAAAGTTGCGTATAGTGAACTCCAAATGTATCGCAAATTACTTCGCTAACCTTTGACTGACCCTTTTTATAATCAACAACTCCAATTCTCCTAGCCGCATCTTCAATTGAAAACGGCATATTATCTGCTAAATCTTTTAACAAACAGCGAATATTTTCATCCGTAAGTGAATAACCTAAAAATAAAATTGGCGATTCAGTTAGTTTACTTAAAATTTTTGCATTCACTATTGCAGATGTTCTTTTAAGATTCTTATAGTCACTTGCAGTAATAACAATACTGTTCGGATCATCTATTGAACCATGAATTTTATATAATTCATTTATATCAGCTGTATTTTCAAATAATCCTTTATTTCCTATACGGACTTTGATTCGGTTATCAAATTGCTTTTCTATAAATCCATCATAGTTTGTTGTTACAATTAGCCTCGCTTTTTGGAGCATTTGTTGAAATAAAGCTAGCTCTTCTTCAATGCCATCTTTTAGTTGAAGATTAGAGTATATCTCTGCTATTCGGCATCTAAATGGTGATATTTTCCCCTTATGCGCCTGTTCAGGTGAAAGATTTTTCAATGTTACTTTTCCATTATAAAATTCTGAATCGAATTTTTTCTCTGTCTCTTCTGCCAAATTAGTATATATATCAAAACTTGTATTTTTATCTTTTTCAAGTTCATTAAATCTAGCTAAGTAAGAACTATCGATATTCGACTCTTCCCATAGTTTCTGAAGCAAATCATCCCAGGTGGGTGCATCCATAAAATATCGGCGAGTTATACCTGAACCAATAAAGATTATTGGAAATTCATTGTTATTTTTTAAATGCTCTAAAAATTCCATACTTTTCCCCTTTAATTTTTGTCTATTAATTTAAGTAGTGTAATTATAGCATTTTAAGAGGAATTATCATTAATAAAATATTACATATCAAAAAAGAAGTATCAACTATATAACAAAAGTCAATACTTCTTTGTCCTCTAATTAACGATTAAAGCTATCCATTTGAAGCCATTAATTCAGCCTGTTCAACAACCGTATTAACCGCCTCGGGAGCAATATCTGGTGGATAGCCATATTTCCGTAATAGACGTTTTACAGCGACACGCATTTTGGCCTGAATATTCCGGCGTTTTTCCCAGTCTACTCCAGCTTCTTTTTTCACTAATTTCACTAATTCTTGCGCAATCAAGTGAAGTTTCTCTTCGCCTAAGACTTCAATAGCTTTTTCATGGTCTGCTAAAGCATCATAAAAGGCAATTTCTTCTTGGCTTAATCCTAAATTTTTACCTTTTTCTTGTTCAGCATTAATTTTTTTGGCCATTTCTATTAGTTTACGAATAACTAACTCACTTGTAATTCCTCGTTTATTATATTCGTCAATTGATTTCCTAAGCATTTCTTCAAATTTTTCAGACATGACCTTATTTGTCTTCGTCATTGCTTTTATTTTTCCTTTAAGCAATTTCTCTAATAAGATAATTGCCACATCTTTTTCAGGCATTTTATCAACTTTTTGTAAAAATTCGTCTGATATTAAATCAATATTTTGACGTTTAATTCCCAGCTCATCATATAAGTCAATGTTAGGCTCAGAAATAATCGATTGGTCCAACAATTGCTGCATCTGGTACTTTACATCAACATGCTCTCCAACTTTTGTTTCAGTATTTGGCTGTTTTAGCTTTTGAATAAAAACCTTAACCGTTTTAAAGAAAGCAATTTCTTTACTATATACTTGTACCTCAGGTTGAGTTGAAGTTAATGCATATGCTTTTTGTAATTCAGTAACTACGTCTAAAAATTTCTTCTGTGTTTCTTCGTCTTCATGAAGAATTTCATTAGCCACTCGGCGAGTTACCTTAAGACGTACGGTCTTATCTTCAGAATCAAAGTCAGAATAGTCTACACCATATAAGAAATCATTGGTAATGATATTATATTTTTCCTTTAATATGGACAAGGCTTTGTTCATATTAATCCCTACTTGTCCCTGGTCCTCTGTTGAGTATACATTTAAAGCATCTTTTAAATTTTCAGCAATTCCAATATAGTCAACAACTAATGCACTATCCTTATCTTTGAAAACGCGGTTAACTCGAGCAATTGCTTGTATTAAATTGTGTCCCTTCATTGGTTTATCAATATACATTGTATTCATTGACGGAACATCAAACCCCGTTAACCACATATCAACAACGATGACAATTTGAAGCTCATCGTTATTATCTTTCATTCTCTTTTGAAGAATACGCCGTTCACTTTTATTGGTTTGAAATTTTGCCATCTCCGGTCCATCCGCAGCAGATGACGTCATTACTACTTTGATCTTTCCTTTATTTAGATCGTCACTTTCCCATTCAGGACGCAACTTGATAATCTCATTATAAAGTCGAACAGCATTGCGACGGGACATTTCAACAATCATTGCCTTGCCAAATACTTCTTTTTGACGCGACTCAAAATGGTTAACAAAATGCTTAGCAATACTTTCTAGCCGAGGTTGTGCCCCTGCTAGTGCCTCTAAGCGGGAATATTCTCGATTTCGACGAGCATTTTCCTCAATATTCGGATCATCATCTAAATTTGCCTCTTTAAGTAATTGTTGATATTTTTCTTGTGCATCATCTCGTAATTTAAGTGGAAACACATGACTCTCATAGTAAATTTTTACCGTTGCATGATCATTAACAGCCTGAGTAATATCATAAACATCAATATATTTACCAAACACCGCTACGGTAGATTTATCAGCATTGGAAATTGGTGTTCCAGTAAATCCAATAAATGCTGCATTTGGTAAGGCGTCCCGTAAATACTTAGCAAAACCATATCGTAAACCATTTTCCGTAAACTTTGCCTTTAGTCCATACTGAGTACGATGTGCTTCATCTGCAATAACAATAATGTCGCTTCGATTACTCAAAACTGGCATCTCGGTCTCACCTTTATCAAAATTTGGCGAAAACTTTTGAATCGTTGAAAAAACAATTCCTCCAGCCTGTTTATCCATATATTGACGCAATTCTTCACTTGATTCCGCATGCTCAGGAGTTTGGCGAAGAAATTCATGGGCAGCTGAAAAGGTATCAAATAATTGATCATCTAAATC
>JADIMP010000060.1 GCA_017694665.1 Candidatus Gallilactobacillus intestinavium | reverse complement strand
TAGTTTAATTATATACTAATGTTTATATAACATGTTATTTATGAGGTGTAATTATGAAAAGAAAGTATATTTTAAAAGTAATTGGAATATTATTTTTATCGTTTTTAACGATGTCGTTAACAACTATTGGTAATTGTATTAATAATAATGTTTATGCTGATTCCTTTTTGAAAGAAAATAATGAAAAACAATTAGCTGCAGAAGTTCTTTATTATGGTATTAAAAAGGTTAATGATAATAATGAAGGATATAATGCAGTTGTGAATTCACTCAATAATGGGATTCATGCTAAAAAATTGGCTGTTGTGAAAACTAAATATAATAATCGTAAATATTTAAACGATCCAACTCATCATTTATCACAACATGGAAGATTTGTGTATTCAATTTATACTTCCACTAATAGTGATATTCCTACTTATTCTATTAAAAATAATTTAGTTTATATTTATAATATTGGTGATGGAGCTGGACCTGATATTACGTCAACTAAAAATCCCATTGCTGTAGTTAATATTAATGATTTGAAAAAGGCAGTTGATCATTCTTGGATAAATTCTTTTATGAATAAATTGTCTATAGTAAATACTCAAAATATAAAAAATCAAGATATAATGACTGAAATCGATAAAGTAACAAATGGTGATTAATATGGCAAAATTTAAATGCTTTTTAATAACTTTTATATTTTCATTTTTAATAGGTTATTTTTGTTTAACAAATTTACATTGTTATGCATCATCAGATGAAAATAATGATAACAATATTGTAAAACTAAATGATAATCAAAAAGATGAGATAGAAAATGGTTTTATGAATTGGGCAGCTAAACGTGCTCAACTTGGAGGAATGGTAGTGTCTGACGATTATTTTAATCACGGTGCTGCTGGAATGGGTGATTGGTTTGCTAATACTCCTAATGGAAGAGTGCAAGTGCAAAATCAAGGTAATCCTGGTAGTAATCATTTTAAATTACATGCAATAGGTGGATGTATTTTTGGTACAAGTACTGATGGAAAAGTTGGACGCGATGATGATTTAGATATTTGTGCAGAAGAATATCAATCTTTAGATAATAACAAGCCTATGGATAAATATTTACTGGCTGATAATGGAGTTGTTTACGAATTAAAAAATCAAGGTGTATTAGATGAAACAACTGGTTTTTGTGAATATAGTGATGATGGAACTAATCCAAATGAATTTACACAGACTGATAGAAAGTGGGTTGTTTCTAAAGATAAAGCGGCTCAACATGAACTTAAAAAATTAATTAATGAATATAAGTAAATTATAAAGGAGAACTAATGAAATATTATTGGTTCTCTTTTTTATTTGATATTAGCGTAAAATTTATTAAGATATTGAATGTACCGAATATATTAGGAGAATTTAATATTGACTAATTTTTTTAAAAATACGTGGGAAAAAATAGAAAAACATTTAACGTTATTGAAGATAATTTTTGTGGTATTAGTACTAATTTTTGTGGTTCATGAATTAATTCATGATTTTCATGAAATTAATGGTGATCAGGTATTATTAATTTTTAGTCAACAAAGTTTTAGTCATTTATGTTTAATGTTTGTTTTAGGATTCATTGCTGTTCTGCCGATGTTAAATTATGATTTTAATATTGTTAAATTTTTACCAGGAACATTTAATAAATTATATATATTACGAGCTGGATGGGCTTGTAATACCTTTACTAATATTGCTGGTTTTGGTGGATTTTTAGGAGCGGCACTGAGAGCTAATTTTTATAGTAAAGGTGCATCAAAGAAAGAAATTTTATTTGCTATTTCTAAAATAGCCTTATTTTTATTAACTGGATTGTCATTATTATGTTGGATTGCTTCTTTTTTGGTTTATATTCTGCATATAGGCTATCAGTTTAATCGATATTGGTTATTTTTATTTGGCGGAGCATTATATTTCCCAATATTGTTACTAATTACTCATAAAATAGATGGAGAATTTTTTGACGGTTTAACTGAGAAAAGACAGTTTTCTTTAATGACGGGATCCAGTTTAGAATGGATTAGTTGTTGTACTTTATTCATTTTAATTGGTTTTTTAATGGGAAATAAAACAAATTGGTTAGCTATAATACCTATTTTTGCGATTTCTTCTATTATTGGTGTTATTTCTATGATTCCAGGAGGATTGGGATCTTTTGATGCATGCATGTTATCAGGATTGTCAATTTTAGGTTTAGGAAAGGCCGATGTTTTAGTTTGGTTATTATTATATAGACTTTTTTATTATGTATTTCCTTTTATTTTGGGTGTAGTATTTTTTATCCATGATTTAGGTCATAAAGTAAATAGAACTTTAGATGAAATCCCAATGCAACTGTTTAGGAAACTGGCTCATTATATATTAGTAGGCTTTTTATGGTTTTCAGGAATCATGATTATTTTGGTTGCTACATTTCCTAAATTGCAAGATTATAATCAAATATATAGTAATTTGTATGGATATGTTATTTATTTTGCTAATCAAGTAACCAACATTATAGTAGGGTTTATTCTTATAATTTTGGCTAGAGGTGTTAGTTCAAGGGTAAAAAAAGCTTTTTGGCCTACAACAATAGTTTTTTTAATTGGTTCTATTAATACATTATGGAAAGATCCTTCAATAAAAATGTTAATCTTTTTATCTATAGTTTTATTAGCATTAATGATTTCAAAAAAGGGATTTTATCGAACTAATTTTCAGTATTCATGGGGGGCACTTGGATTCGATATAATGATTTTTGGCGCAATTATGATAACTTATATAATTGTGGGACTATATAACATGCCTAATTATCAAGAACAGCATCATGTATCAGATATGATTTTATTTCCCTCTGAACATGTATGGCTAAGTGGATTAGTAGCTATGTTTTTATCTATAATAATTTCATGGGGTCTCTATATATATATCCATGATTCAAAGCATACAAGGTTTATAAATAATTATGATTATAAAAGAATAAATAAACTCATTAATGAATATGGAAATAATGAAGTTAGTCATTTAGCTTATTTAAGAGATAAATATTTTTATTTTTATCAAGAGCAAAATGAAGATAAATTGTTTTTTATGTATCGAAAAATGGCCAATAAATTAATTGTTATGGGGGAACCTATTGGAGATTATAGATTTATTAATAAAGCAATTAATGCTTTTATGAATGATGCAGATAAAGAAGGATATTCTATTGTTTTTTATGAAATTAATGATCAATTGACAATGGATTTACATGAATCTGGATATGATTTTCTAAAATTTGGAGAAGAGGGGTTTGTTGATTTATCTTGTTTTAGTATGGAAGGTAAAAAGCGCAAATCTGATCGTAATTTAATGAGTAAATTTGAGAGAGAAGGATACAAATTTGAAGAAATAACACCGCCTTTTAGTGAAAAAATTATAAATGAATTACGTAATATTTCTGATGAATGGTTACATGGAAGACGCGAAAGCGGTTTTTCTATGGGATTTTTTAGCGAATATTATTTAAATAAATCATCTGTATATGTTATTAGAAATAATGAAGGAAAAATTATAGCTTTTACCACTAATATGCCTCAAGGAGACAATGCTTCAATTGATTTGATGAGATATAGTGACGATGCTCCGACTGGAACAATGGATGTAATGTTTATTAATTTGTTTAAACTAGGTATTGAAAAAGGTAAAAGTAAATTTAATTTAGGAATGGCTCCTTTATCTAATGTAGGAACATCTAGGTTTAGTTTTATTGAGGAAAAAATTGCTAGATTTATTTATGAATATGGCTATAATTTTTATAGTTTTCAAGGACTTCGTAAATATAAAGATAAATATGCTAGTGAATGGCATTCAAAATATATAGCATTTAGAAAACGCAATTCCTTGATTTTTACAATGGTTCAAATTTTATTAACTGTAAATCGAAAAATAAATAAAAAAGAAGCAGCATAATTATATGCTGCTTCTTTTTTTTACTTTAGATTAAAAATTTTTGAAAAAGTTAATTATTTCTTGTATGTCACTAGAACAAATAACGCTGTCTAGATCTTTTTTGCTTATAAAACTTTCTTGTAATGTTATTTGAAAGAATGCCCATAATTTATCATAAAAATGATTAACATTTAATAAAGCTAATGGTTTGTTATGTAATTCGGCTCTTTTCCATGAAATAATTGTACTCAATTCTTCTAATGTTCCCCAACCTCCAGGAAAAGCAATAAAAGCGTCAGAATATTCTAGCATTTTCTTTTTTCTTTCGCTAATATCTGGTGTTTTAATTATTTGAGTAATGTTTGTACTTGTTGTAGTTATTTGTTCAATATTTTGGGCGGTTATACCAATAACTTTTCCATTGTTTTTCATAACAGTTTTTGAAATAGTGCCCATTATACCGTCAGAATTACCACCAAATACTAGTGTAATTTTGTTATTAGCTAAATATTTTCCTAAATCTTCGGCTTTTTTTTGAAATATTGGATTGCTTCCATAATTTGATCCACAAAAAACACAAATAGAATTTATTTTATTCATAATTAGTACAATCTTTCTTTTAGACCACCTATATTGTAGTCGTCATCATTCATTGCTTCTACGTTACCAAGTAAGTAACCGTTACCCACTTGGCTGAAGAAATCGTGATTTGATGTTGATGTTGAAATTCCATTCATGACAATAGGATTAACATCTTCAGCACGATCAGGAAATAATGGATCTTGTCCTAAATTCATTAATGCTTTATTAGCATTATATCTAATAAATTTTAATACGTCTTCACTCCAACCGACTTTGTCATATACCATATGAGTATACTTTTCCTCATTTTCATATAATGAATATAGAAAATCGTATAACCAATCTTTCAGTTCTTGTTGTTTGTTTTCAGATAATTGATTAAATTCAATTTGGAATTTATATCCAATATATGTTCCGTGAACTGATTCATCTCTTAAAATAAGTTTGATGATTTCAGCTGAATTATTCATTTGGTTATGACCTAAATAAAATAGAGGAGTATAAAATCCAGAATAAAACAAGAAAGTTTCTAAGAAAACACTTGCTATTTTTTTCTTTAAATGATTTCCGTCAGATTTGTAAATATTATATATTTTGTTTGCCTTAGTTTGTAAGAATTCTTCTGAATCACTCCAATCGAAAATTTCATCTATTTCTTCTGGAGTATTTAAAGTTTCAAAAATTGTTGAATAACTTTTTGCATGTACAGATTCCATGAATTGTATGTTATTATACACGGCTGTTTCTTGTTGTGTATGAACATGTTCTCTCAAAGAGGCCATACCGTGTTGAGATTGTAGAGTATCTAATAAAGTTAATCCTCCAAAAACATGACTAAACACCCATTTATGGTTATCATCTAATGTTCTCCAATCGTCAAGATCGTTTGATACTGGAATTCTAGTGTCTAGCCAAAATTGTTCAGTTAATTTTTCCCAAGTAGCTTTATCAATTTGATCAGAAATTTGATTCCAATTAATTGCTTTATATGGTTCTAACATAATTATTCTCCTTAAATACTACAACTTTCGCATTCATTAACGCCTACTTCGTTATTATCGTCGGTAAAAGTTCTTACATAGTAAATAGATTTGCAGCCTTTCTTCCAAGCATAATTACGTAAGATATTTAAATCTCGCGTGGTCATTTTATTTGTTCTGCCTTTTTTCCATTCGTATAAATCTTCAGATAATGTTGATTTCATAAATAAGGTTAAAGCCATTCCTTGATCAATATGTTGCTGTGCAGTTGCATAAATATCTATTACTTTTCTCATGTCTATGTCGTAGGCAGATTCATAATATGGAAGGGTTTCATTAGACAAATATGGAGCAGGATAGTAAATTTTTCCTATTTTTTTCTCTTGTCTTTCTTCAACATAGTTAACAATAGGATTTAAGCTAGCAGTTGTATCGTTAATATATGAAGTTGATCCATTTGGTGCTATAGCGATTCGATTTTGATGATATAGTCCATACTTCATAACATCATCTTTTAATTTTTTCCAATCTTCTTTAGTTGGTATAAAAAAGTCTTTAAAAATATTTTTAACTTTTTTAGTTTCTGGAATCCAATCTTTATTTATGTATTTGTCAAAGTAAGAACCGTCTGCATATTTTGATTTTTCAAAATTATAAAAAGATTTATGTCTTTCACGAGCAATCTTATTAGAAGCTTTAAGCGTCCAATAATTTAAGAGCATAAAGTATACTTTTGTAAAATCAATAGAATCTTCATCACCATAAAACATTTTGTTCTTAGCAAAGAAAGCATGTAATCCCATTGCACCTAATCCAATAGAATGACTTAAATTGTTACCATTATTTATGCTTGGTACAGTAGGAACGTCACTATTATCAGAAACATAAGTTAAAGCACGAACCATTGTTTCAATAGAATGTCCAAAATCTTTTGATTGCATTAAGTTAACTATATTAGTAGATCCCAAATTGCAGCTGATATCACGCCCTAATTTTTGGTAACTAAGATCATCATTGTATTCAGAAGGAGTCATTACTTGTAATACTTCTGAACATAAATTACTCATGATAATTTTCCCATCAATAGGATTTGTACAGTTAGCAGTATCAATGTTCACTATGTAAGGGTATCCAGACTCTTGTTGTAATTTACTAATTTCGTTTTCTAAATCTCGAGCTTTAATTTTTTTCTTTCTTATATTAGGGTTGGCTACTAAATTATCATATTCTTTTGTTATGTCTACGTATGAAAAGGGGACGCCATATTCTTTTTCTACCCCTTGAGGAGAGAATAGGTACATGTCCTCATTTTTAGCTGCTAATTCATAAAATTTGTCAGGAACTGTGACTCCTAAAGATAATGTTTTTACACGTATTTTTTCGTCCGCGTTTTCTTTTTTTGCACCTAAAAATTCAATAATATCTGGATGAAAAACTGATAAATAAGCAGCACCAGCGCCTTGACGTTGTCCTAATTGATTAGAATAAGAAAAAGAATCTTCTAATAATTTCATTACGGGAACTACACCAGAAGCTGCATTAGCTACTCCTTTAATTGAAGCTCCTGATTCACGTAAATTTGATAGGTTGACGCCAACGCCTCCTCCAATACGAGAAAGCTGTAAACATGAATCAATAGTTCTACCAATAGAATTCATATTATCTGTCATTTGAATTAAGAAGCATGAAATTAATTCTCCTCTACGCTTTCTACCAGCATTTAAGAAACTAGGGGTAGCAGGTTGATAACGTTGATGAATTAGTTCATCAGCAATGTCTAATGCCAACTGTTCATTTCCATCTGCATAGAAAAGAGCATTCATTGCTGTTCGATCTATATAATTTTCTAGGTATGTTGACTTATCATCTGTTTTTAAAGCATATTGAGCATAGAACTTATATGCTGCAATAAAGCTTTTAAAATGAAAATTTTGTTTTTCTAAATATTCATATAATTTATGAATAAAATTGAAATCATATTTTTTAATAATTTTTTCATCAATATAATCATTTTCAATTAAAAATTTAAATCGATCTTCTAAAGAATCAAAATTCATTGTATTAGGTTTAACATTTTCTTTTAGAAAAGCTTCTAATGCTTCTTGATCTTTTTCTAGTGGAATTTTATTATTTACTGGTATGTTAACTTGGTTATTTAAGTCAAAATATGAAACGTTGCTTAATTTAATATCATTTAAACTCATATTAGATTCCTTTAATTAATTTTTTAGGATAATAAAAAAGTTAACTATAGTTACAATGTTACGTAACAATAATTAACTTATACCTTGTATTAACTTATGCATTATGAACACAGTTTAGACAATGCTTCGGGGCGAAATCCAGATATACTTTCATTTCCTTCAATATCTACTACTGGTAAAGCAAAAAAACCACGTTTTTTAAGATTATCAATTAATTCTGGATTTTCGCTAATGTTTCTTTCTTCGAATTCAATGTTATGTTCTTTAAGAAAACGTTTAGTCATTTTACATTGAATGCAGTTATTTTTAGTGAAAACTGTTACTTTGTCTGCCATAATAATCCTCGCTTGATAAAAATTTCAACGTTTTTTAGTATAAAACAAGCAGAAAAAAAAGCAATAGTTTAAACACAATATTTTGTATCTTTAAAAAATCTTAAATACTAAATATTGTGTTTGGTTAAGGAAACTTATGGATCATTATTACGTAAATAATTACAAATTAAAACATAATGAAAATCAATTTAATTTTACTCTGTTAGGAAATACTTTAAATTTTATTACCGATAATGGGGTTTTTTCTAAGAAAACAATAGATTTTGGTACTAGAACTTTATTAGAAGCAATTGATTCATTATTTAATGATGAAAATATTGATAAAAGTTCATCAATATTAGATTTAGGATGTGGTTATGGAGCTATTGGATTATCTATTGCTAAGAAGTATTCACAGTGTTGTGTAGACATGGTAGATGTTAATGAAAGAGCTATTAGTTTAGCTAAACGAAATGCCATATTAAACGATATAAATAATGTACATATTGGTGTTTCTAACGTTTACAATGGCGTTCATAAAAAATATGGATTAATTGTTACTAATCCGCCTATTAGAGCAGGTAAAAGTGTTGTAAAAAAATTTGTTGGAAATTCAAAAGAACATTTATTGTCCAATGGAGTTTGTTTAGCTGTTATACAGAAAAAACAAGGAGCTCTTTCTATCAAAAAATATCTGGAAACTATTTTTTTAAACTGTAGAATTATATACAAAAATAAGGGATATTTTGTTTTGAAGTCGGTAAATTATGAAAAATAATAATTTAACTTATATGAAAGAAGCGATAAATTTGGCTAAAACGGCTTTTATTAATGGAGAAGTGCCTATAGGAGCCGTTGTTGTGTACAAAGATAAAATTATTGGTAGAGGTTATAATTTAAGAGAATCTACAAATAGTTCTTTAGCACACGCTGAAATTATTGCTATCAATGAAGCAAATAATTATTTGCATAGTTGGAGACTAGGCGATTGTAAATTATTTGTAACTATTGAACCTTGTTTAATGTGTGGCGGAGCTATAATTAATTCTAGAATAAATGAAGTCTTTTTCGGAGCTAAAAATAATAAATTTGGAGCTGTAAGTTCTTTATATCAAATTTTATCTGATAAAAGATTAAATCATCAAGTAAATGTTCATGAAGGTTTATGCGAGGAAGAAGCTAGAACATTGATGAAATTATTTTTTTCTAAAAAAAGGAAGTAGTTTGCTTTTTATTAAGTGGCTAATTTATTTAATTTGGTGTAATATAGTATTTGCCGTTAGGCCATGAGGCAAAGTTACTCTTATGAATCGTGTCAGGATCGGAAGATAGCAGCACTAAGTATGTAGTAACTTGTGCCTCATGTTTTTTATGCAAATAAAAATCCGTTAAGTAAACTTAACGGATTTCGACCAATACTTTATTAATAAAATTAATAACAATTAATTTATTAGAGGTTAATTTGTAAAAAGTATTGATGAATAGTGTTTTAAGTGATTTGCAATGATCTTTTGGGAAGGAATAACCATTGCAATTTAATCATATCATAAATAATTTAACATGTTAGTGTTTATTTTTATAAATATTAATTTATTATTAAACATTTTAATAACTGAAAACATTTGAGGATTTTTTATGACTTATCAAGCTTTATATCGTGTATGGCGTCCACAATTTTTTAAGGATGTTGTTGGACAATCCGTGATAACTCAGACATTAAAACATGCTGTTATGAATAATAAAGTTAGTCATGCTTATTTGTTTTGTGGGCCAAGAGGAACGGGTAAGACATCGACAGCTAAAATTTTGGCTAAAGCTGTTAATTGTCCTAATCAAAGTGAAGGGGAACCATGTAATAAATGTGATATTTGCAATAAAATAACGAATAATCAGTTAAATGATGTCATTGAAATTGACGCTGCTTCAAATAATGGTGTTAATGAAATTCGAGATATTAGGGATAAGGTTAAATATTTACCAACAGAGGCACGCTTTAAGATATATATAATTGACGAAGTTCATATGTTATCTAACGGAGCTTTTAATGCTTTATTAAAGACTTTAGAAGAACCTCCTGCTAATGTTATTTTTATTTTAGCGACTACAGAACCACATAAAATTCCCGCTACTGTAATTTCTAGAACGCAAAAATTTAATTTTAATCGTATTTCTACAGAAGAGTGTTATCAACATTTGTTAGAAGTTATTAACAGTATGAATCTTGATTTTGAAGAAAAGGCTGTAAGGATAGTTGCTAAGTCAGCAAAAGGTGGAATGCGTGATGCATTAAGTATTTTGGATCAAGTTATTTCTTTTGATCCTAATAGAGTATCTGTGAAAAACGCTTTGTTAGTGACTGGCAGTACCGATAGTGATGTTTTATCGGATTATTTGTCATATATAGTTGATGGAAAAATAGAAAGTGCTATTAATTTAGTACAATCTTTATTATATAAAGGTCAAGGGCATCAACGTTTTTTAGAAGATTTGTCTGAATATATTAAAAATGTTTTGTTGATTAGTAGAAATATTCAATTATCGGAAGATATATCGATAAATCAAGAATTAGTAAGCAAATTAACGACAAATCAATGTTATAAATTTATAGGTCTAGTTAGTGATACTATTGATAAATTAAAATATACTGATCAACAAGATATTTACTTAGATATTTTAACTATAGAATTATGTGATTCGTTGAAGAAAACTAATCGTTTTAATCAAAGCAATGATGTTTCTGAAAATTTAATTTTAGATAAACAGAAGGATGTATCTAATCCTGTAGATGTTAATAGTAAAAAAGATTCACCGAAATCATTGAGTTTAGATAATGTTAAATCTTCGGAAAGCGAGTCTGAAAAATCTGATATAGTGACAAATATTGGCACAATTGATAATGACATTAATAAAGTTTTATGTTCTGCAACTAAAAAAGATTTAAACTTAATGAAAAATTTGTGGAATGATTTGTTGTCGGAATTATCTGTTACTGATAGAGCCATGTTAAATGTTGCAAATTGTGTTGCCGCTAGCAAAGATGCTATTATTATAGCTTTTGAATATGCATTTATTTACAAAAAAGCACAGGAAAGTAACCTTAATACTGAAGTTACTAAAGTTATATCTAAGCTTTTAGGTAAAGATGTTTTGGTTATCTTTATTATTAAGGATAAATGGCAAAGAGTTCGTCAGGAATTTTTAAATGACCGACAAAATAGGCAGCAAAGTAAAGAAATTAGTGAACAAAATGTTGCTGTAGACCAAGCTAAGAAAATTTTTGGGGAAAATAATATTGAAATAATTAATGATTAAGAAGGCTATTAATGAATTATCCAGAACCAATTGCTAAATTAATAGATAGTTTTATGAAATTACCTGGAATAGGTATTAAATCTGCGACCAGATTAGCTTTTTATACTATAAATATGAATGATGATGATGTTAGTATTTTTTCTAAAGCTTTAATGGATGCTAAAAGGAAATTACATTTTTGTTCTATATGCGGGAACATTACGGAAGATGATCCTTGTGAAATTTGTCAAGATAAAGATAGAGATCAAACTAAAGTATTAGTAGTGGAACAACCAAAAGATTTAGTTTCTATGGAAAATATGCATGAATATACAGGACTTTATCATGTTTTGCATGGAGTGTTGTCTCCAGTGGAAGGGAAGGGCCCTGAAGATATTAATATAAGTGGTTTAGTTAAAAGATTGCAAAAACACCCAGAAATAAAAGAAGTAATTATTGCAACTAATGCAAATCCAGAAGGAGAAGCTACTGCAATGTATTTGTCTAAATTAATTAAACCAGCTGGAATTAAAGTAACAAGATTAGCTCATGGGTTATCTGTTGGTAGTGATATTGACTATGCTGATGAAATGACTTTAATAAAAGCTATCGAAGGTAGAACTGAAATGTAGTATTATCAAGTAGATTAAATTTTTAGAAAGGATTTTGTTAATGGGTATTTTTATTACCTTTGAAGGTGCTGATGGAGCAGGTAAGACTAGTATTTTGAATGCACTAAAAAAGGATTTTTTATCTGTTTTAGGTGAAAGATTAGTTATTACTAGAGAACCTGGTGGTAGTAAAATTTCTGAAGAGATTCGTAAAATTATTGTAGATAAAAAAAATAATAATATGGATTCACGAACAGAAGCATTGTTATTTGCTGCTTCCAGACGTCAACACTTAATAGAGACTGTTTTACCTGCTTTATCGCAAAATAAAATCGTATTTTCTGATAGATATGTTGATAGTTCTGTGGCATATCAGGGAGCAGGACGACAAATTGGTGAACAATTAATTTCAGATTTAAATAGATTTGCTACAGAAGGATTACAACCAGATTTAACTATTTATTTTGACATTCCTTCTGAAGTTGGGCTGAAACGTATTAATAATTATCGATCTAATGAAATAAATCGCTTGGATCAGGAAAATCTTAGTTTTCATAAAAGAGTAAGACAAGAATATTTAAAATTAGTAGACAATAATGATAGGATTAAATTAATTGATGCTAATAGAAATTTCGATCAAGTTGTAGGCGATACTAAAAATTTAATTGTTAATACTTTTCCTAATATTTTTAGAAAAAAATAATTATGATAAAAGATATAAATAGTGAAGTAAAATTATTTCAAAATGATTTGTTGACTAGGTTTCAATTAATTATTGATAATAAACGATTGTCGCATGCATATTTATTTAGTGGAGCTAATGGTAGTGGAAAAGAAACATTAGCTATGTGGATTGCTATGCGGCTTTTTTGTACGAATTTACAATCAGGATTTCCGTGTTGTGAGTGTAATGAATGTACAAAAATTTTGTTACACAATCATCCTGATGTTATTTTTTTGGATCCAAATGATGACAATATTAAAGTTGATCAAATTAGATTGCTAAAAAAGGAAGCTAACTTATATTCTGTAGAAGGTAGGAAAAAAATATTTATTATTAATAATGCAGAACTATTAACAAATAGTGCTTCTAATTCATTATTAAAATTTATTGAGGAACCAGCTAAAAATACATATATAATTTTGTTAACTAATAATTTAAATGTGATTCTACCTACTATTGTTTCGAGAACTCAAGTTGTTTTTATGAAGTTAAATAATGAAGTAGATCAAATAAAAAAATTCACTGAAATGGGATTATCTAAAGATTTATCTAAATCAGCTGTTAAATTAACTCAAGACTCTACTTGTGTATTAAATGAATTTATTCCTAATGACTGGTTTAATGAGTTAGTTAATCTAACTAAAATTTGGTTTTTAAAACTTTTGAATAAAGATTTGGCATCATTTAATTTAATTGCGCAATTTTTATCTTTAAATGAAAATAAAACAAAACAGAAGATAATATTGAATACGTTAGTTTTACCCTTTAGAGATATTTTGTTTAAAAAGCTTAATATTAACGGTGTTTGTTTTTTAGAAACAAATGTTGATATAAATAAATTTGTAAAGACTTATACTGTGTCTGATATGTTGAATTTTGTAAATATTGTTTTTAACGCAAAAAGATTTATTAATAATAATATTAGTTTACAAAATATAATAGAATATATAACAGTGAAAATATTAAACGATGTTATTCACTAGTGAGAATATAGATAATGAAGAATTATAAAAAAGAAATATTAATCGAATTTAATGAATTAGAAGCACAATTAAGAAATGTTTCGTTAAAGGTCAATTCTCTTCAACAAAAAATGATTTCTTTGATACAAGAAAATGATCGGTTGAATTTAGAAAATAAACAATTATTGAAATTAAATAAAGAAGAGAAAAAAAATAGTTCTAATAGTTTAAAAAATTTAGATGAATTGTATGCGGCAGGTTTTCATATTTGCAGAGAACAATATGGAGAGCATAGAGAACCAGATGAACAATGTATCTTTTGTTTAGAATTATTAGATAATATCAAAAAAAATAATTAATATGAATTTAAACGTACAGTACAGTTATACAGATGTTAAAAATAGAGGAACTCTTTTTTTAGTACCCACACCAATAGGAAACTTGGATGATATTACTTTAAGGTCTTTAAAAGTTTTAAAATCTGTGGATTTAATAGCTGCGGAAGATACGAGAACTACACAAAAGTTGTTAAATCATTATCAAATTAAAACACAACAGATTAGCTTCCATGAACATAATAAATTAGAAAAAATTCCCATAATAATTCAAAAATTGTTAGAGGGAATTAGTGTGGCTCAGGTAAGCGATGCAGGTATGCCATCTATTAGTGATCCTGGGAAGGAATTAGTGTTAGAAGCTATTCATCATGAAATAAATGTTGTTCCCTTGCCAGGAGCTAATGCAGCACTAACGGGGTTGATTGCTAGCGGGTGTTTGCCCCAACCGTTTTACTTTTATGGATTTTTACCACGTAAAAATAAAGAACAAATTAAAGTTTTTGATAAAGTTAAATCTATTTTTGGAACGATTATATTTTATGAATCTCCATATAGATTAGTTAATACATTGGAAAATATTAATAAAATTTTTAATAATCCTAATGTAGCTTTGTGTAAAGAATTGACTAAGAAGTTTGAAACTTTTATTCGGGGATCTTTGGATGAAGTTTTAGAGTGGTGTAAAGGTAACGATAAAATAAAAGGAGAGTTCGTTATTTTAATTGATAATCAAACTCCTATTGTTCCAGAAGGAGATAACGATATACCTATCAATACTTTAGTTGATAATTTAATTAGTAAAGGAATAAGACCTAATGATGCTATAAAAAAAGTGTCTAAAATCAAAGGCCTTTCTAAAAAAATAGTTTATAATTTTTATCATAATATAAATTAACTGGAGTAGTTATTTTTGTATGGGTAATTTAAATAATACAATAAGTTGTGATCATGTATTTCAGTATTATGAATGTGATAAAAACGGTAGAGTTATTTTGTCTAAATTAATGAGTATGTTGTTAGCTCTGTCTTTTCATCAAGCTGATAGTTTAAATATTGGTACAGATCTTTTAATGCAATTGAATTTAGGATGGGTAATTACTGAGTATGAAGTTATTGTTAATAAATTACCTAAAGAGCATGATAAAGTAGTTTTAGAAACAAAAGCTACATGTAAAAATCGTTATTTTGCATATCGTCAATTTTTTGTTAAAGATGGAAATAATATTTTAGTACAAATTAATGCTATTTGTGTTGTTATAGATAAAAATAAACGATGTATTGTATCTATTCCTGAAAAAATTGTAGATGGTTATAATTTTAATAATGTAAAAGAAATTCCTAGATTAAAAAAACCTACTTCTTTAAAATCTTTGGATAAAAAAGCTGATTATTGTAAAGAATATCTGGTTAGATATTTTGATATTGATACTAATGATCATGTAAATAATGTTAATTATTTTGATTGGATTATGGATGTATTACCTAGCCACTTTTTAGATAATTTTAATATAAATAAAATGATTATTAAGTTTGAAAATGAAGTTACTTATGGACAAAAAATTGAAAGTTCAGTTATTGAAGAAGAAAAAAACAATGGTATAGTTCATACCATTCACTCTATAAGCAAAGATGATGTTGTTTTTGCGGAAGCTGAATTAAGCTGGAAAAAAAATAACCATCATGTGGTATAATATTTTTAATTTATTGAAAAGGAGTATTTTAATATGTCAATTTTGATTGCTGGTGGTGCTGGATATATTGGATCACATATGGTTGACAGTTTAGTAAATCAAGGAAAAGATGTAGTTGTTATTGATAATTTATCTACTGGACATAAACAAGCGATAAATTCCTTAGCTAAATTTTATTTTGGTGACACAAGGAATAAAGAATTTTTAAGAGATGTTTTTAAAAAAGAAAATATAGAAGCAGTTGTACATTTTGATGCTTTTTCATTAGTTCCTGAATCGGTTGTTAAGCCATTAAAATACTTCGATGATAATTTAGTTGGGATTATTACTTTATTAGAAGTAATGAAAGAATATGATTGTGAAAAGATTGTATTTTCATCTTCAGCAGCAACATATGGAATACCAGATAAAAATCCAATTAAAGAAGATTTTCCTTTAAAACCTATTAATCCTTATGGAGATACTAAGGTTATGATGGAAAAAATAATGCAATGGTGTAACAAGGCATATGGTCTAAAATGGGTTGCTTTAAGATATTTTAATGCCGCTGGTGCTAAAGAAGATGGTTCCTTGGGAGAAGATCATCGACCTGAAACTCATTTAATTCCAAGAATTTTGCAAGTTGCGTTAGAGCAAAGAGATCACATAGATATTTATGGGAACGACTATAATACTCCTGATGGAACTAATGTAAGAGATTATGTGCATGTTCTTGATTTAGTAGATGCACATGTTTTAGCCTTAAATTATTTAAATGATGGTAAAGAAAGTAGGTCATTTAATTTAGGATCTTCTACTGGGTTTTCAGTAAAAGAAATTGTTGAAACCGCTCGGAAAGTAACAGGTAAAAAAATACCTGCAAAGATTGCTGCTAGAAGAGGAGGAGATCCTGATTCATTAGTAGCTGATTCTACAGATGCAAGAAAGTTACTGGGTTGGAAGCCTAAATATGATGACGTATATAAAATAATTGAAACTGCTTGGATATGGTCTAAAAAACACCCTAATGGTTTTGATGAATAAATTTATTAACGAAAATTGATAGTATATTTATCTAATTTTCGTTTTTTTATTGAATAAGCGTGTTAATTATGAAAATTTTGGCATTTGATACTTCTAATAATCCGATGAGTGTTGCTTTGTTTGTTGATGGAAAACTTTATGAAGAAGTAACTACTTTAATTCGTAAAAATCATACATTACAATTGATACCAACTATCAATAGTGTTTTAAAACATGCTAATTTATCGTTTACAAGCATTGATAGGTTAATTGTTGCTGTTGGTCCTGGATCATATACAGGGTTAAGAATAGCAGTAACGACTGCAAAAACTTTAAGTAGTTGTAAAAAAATTCCTTTAGAGACAGTGTCAAGTTTACAAAGTTTAGCAACTAATGTTTCTTTTTTAGAAGGAAAATATATTAGTCCTATATTTGATGCTAGAAATAATAATATATATACAGGACTATATAAAATAGAAAACGGCCGACCGATTAATAAATTCAAGGATCGTCATATTTATTTGGACAATTGGATTAATTTTTTGATGAAAAAAGAAATTCAAAATGTTTACTTTATGGGAGAACTTGAACATTTAAAAGAAAATATTCTAAACTTATTCTCTACTGCAAATTTTGTAAATGGAATTTTAAATGTTCCACAAGCAAAAAATATGTTAAAAATAAGTAGTGAAGAAAATATAGTAAAAGATGTAGACGCCTTGGTTCCTAATTATTTAAGATTGTCTCCAGCCGAGGCTAATTGGATGAAAGAACATAAAGAAGATCAGACTAATTATGTGGAAGAAATATAAAAGTCAATTTCAAAAATGGTATCATAATCATTTTGAAACATTAACTAAAGAACAACAACTGGACAATTTAGATATCAACAATCATAAATTAAAAATTAGAGGTATTAATTATTTTTTAGCTAGAGCACAGGTAACAGATATTACCGAAATGATTGATGTTCAAAGATCAGTAAGTAATGGTAATACAACTTGGGATGAAGTAACTTTTGAAAAAGAACTTACACGTTTAGATGATCGTTTATATTTAATTATTCGTAAAAATGATAAGTTATTAGCATATGCTGGATGTTCTATGAACTGTGAAACCAAAGAAGCACATATAACTAATTTAGCGGTTTTGCCGAATTATCAAGGAAGAGGATTAGGTGAGTTCTTGATGCGTACTTTATTATATAAAGCACGTTATATGAACATGAAAGAAATAACTTTAGAAGTTAGGATTAATAATAGTAGTGCTCAAAAATTATATAAAAAATTAGGATTTAAACAGTATAATATTAAGCATAATTATTATTCTTCTAGTAATGAAGATGCGCTAGATATGCGAGTTATACTATCTAATGATTAGAGTGAGAATGTTTTGCTAAAAAAAGATAAATTTATTTTGGCTATTGAAAGTAGTTGTGATGAAACTAGTGTTGCAATTGTTAAAAATGGAAATGAAATTTTAAGTCATTTTATTGCAACTCAAATTAAAAGTCATCAGCGATTTGGAGGAGTTGTTCCTGAAGTAGCTAGTAGACATCACATTGAAGAGATAACAATAGGAATTAAAAAAGCGTTATCGGATGCTAATTTTAAGATATCAAATTTAACAGCAGTAGCAGTAACTTATGGTCCAGGATTAGTAGGATCATTACTTGTAGGCATTAATGCGGCTAAGTCATTTTCATGTGAATACCATTTACCATTAATAGGAGTTAATCATATGGCAGGTCATATTTATGCGGCCAATTATGTCAAAAAATTACAATTTCCATTATTAGCTTTATTAGTATCTGGTGGACACACAGAATTGGTTTATATGCCTCAAAGATATAAATTTAAAATTTTGGGAACTACTAGAGATGATGCAGCAGGAGAGGTCTTTGATAAAGTAGGACGTGTTTTAGGATTGGCTTACCCTGCAGGGAAGGCAATTGATGAACTATCTAAAAGTGGTTCAGATACTTTTCATTTTCCAAGAGCAATGATAAAAGATGATAATTATGACTTTAGTTTTAGTGGTTTAAAAAGCGCTTTCATTAATACTGTTCATAATGCTGACCAGGTTGGAAAAAAATTAAATAAGAATGATTTATTAGCTAGTTTTCAAAATAGTGTGGTTGACGTTTTAACGACTAAAACTGAAAAGGCAATTAATGAGTTTTCAGGTATTAAACAATTTGTCTTGGCAGGAGGTGTAGCTGCCAATTCTCAATTAAGGGCTAGCTTGTCTAATTTAATTAAAGATTATCCAAATATTGATTTTATTCCAGCACCATTGAAATTGTGTGGTGATAATGCAGCTATGATAGGAGCAGCAGCTTATGATCAATTTTTACAAGGTAATTTTTCACATTTAGATTTAAATGCAGTACCTAATTTATCATTTGAACATTATTAACAATTAAAAAAGAGGCTAATATGCCTCTTTTTTAATTGTTTAAATTCAGTTGTTCTAGTTTATTAGATAAATCTAACCACTCATTTTCGTTTTCATCAATAATCTTTGTCTGCTCATTGAGTTTAGTTTGAAGATCGGTTAATTTTTTAACGTCTGAAGAAAATTGAGGATTTTG
Organism: Candidatus Gallilactobacillus intestinavium; assembly: GCA_017694665.1. GTDB lineage: Bacteria > Bacillota > Bacilli > Lactobacillales > Lactobacillaceae > Gallilactobacillus > Gallilactobacillus intestinavium. The sequence continues at coordinate 22,623 of JADIMP010000060.1, read as the reverse complement.
CATTTGTGATTCAATATTTTTTTTAATTTTAGTTGCTTCATTTATTATTTTTTCTTTTTGGTCTATTTGGCGTTTGATTTTTCTTATTTCTCTTTGTTTTTCTTTATCAATTGGCTTATTTTCTTTATTGGTTTTGTAATTATGTTCTTTTGAATTCTTATTATTAGAGTTGTTTAGTTCTTTTTCTTTTTCTATTAAATAATCGTTGTAATTGCCTGGGTAAAATTTAGCAGAATTATTATTTATTTCAATGATATCGGTAGCAATTTGATTAATGAAATAACGATCATGTGAAACAAATAAAATTGTTCCCGAAAAATTAACTAAAGTATTTTCTAAAATTTGACGAGCATCAATGTCTAAATGATTGGTAGGTTCGTCTAATATTAAAAAGTTATCATGATTAAGTGATAGCTTTGTTAAAGATAAACGAGCTTTTTCTCCTCCACTCAATTCTGAAACATATTTTTTAACATCGTCACCTGAAAATAAAAAACTGCCTAAAATATTTCTGATATCAGTTTCTGGCATTAAAGGATGATCATCCCATACTTCGTTTAAAACAGTTTTTTTATTATTTAAATTTAGCTGCTCTTGATCGTAGTAACCAATAGATACATTAGCACCTAATTTAATTGAACCATTAAGAGGATTAATGGAATGCATAATTGTTTTTAGTAAAGTAGATTTACCGATCCCATTAGGTCCAATGATTCCTACAATGTGTTGTTTTTTTATTAAAAAATTAATGTTGTTGGCCAAAATTTGGTTATTGTAACCAATTGATAAATTTTCGACTTTTAATACTTCTTTACCGCTATCTTCGTTTGGCGAGAACGAGATGTGCATTTGTCTGTTTTTTGTTTGTGGAGCTTGGATAACTTCCATTTTTTCTAACTTTTTACGGCGAGCTTGAGCTTGTTTAGAAGTGGAGGAGCGAACGATATTTTTGTTGATAAAAGTTTGCAATTTATTAATTTCTTTTTGTTGTTTATTGTATTGCTTTATTTGAGTTTGCAAACGTTGATCGTATTGTTGTAGATAGGATGAATAATTTCCTTTATAAAAAGAAATAGTTTTATTTCTTAAATCATAAATGTTATCTACAACTTTATCTAAAAAGAAACGATCATGTGAAACAATTAAAACAGCACCAGAATAATTGGTTAAGTAGTCTTCCAACCAGACTAATGTATCAATATCTAGATGATTTGTAGGTTCATCGAGTATTAATAAATCTGGATTTTGTAGTAATAATTTAATAAATGCTAATTGCGTTTTTTGACCACCTGAAAAGCTGTTAACTTTTCGATTATAATCTTCCTGTTTGAAATGGAAAATGTGGAGCATACTGCGAATATTAGAGGAGTAAGCATAACCGTTTTTATTTAAAAAGTCATTTTGTAAGTAATCGTATTTGTTAAGTGCTTTTTGATAGTCTGGATTTTCACTACCTTGAGCAATAACTTTTTCTAAACGGTTAATTTCTTTTTCTTCTGAAACTAAATCTTGGACGGCATCTAGCATTTCGTCCCAAACGGTTTTTTGGGAATTAAAATTAGGGTTTTGTGGTAAATAACCAATTTTAATTTGGTTATTAGTAATAACTTTTCCTGCAGTTGAAGATTCAATACCTAAAATAATTTTTATTAAGGTAGATTTTCCGGCACCGTTTTGACCGATAAGTGCATATTTATTTTTATCTGATATCGTTAAATTGACATTTTTAAATAGTGTTTTACCATTAAACTCTTTAGTTAAATTATTGATTTGTATTAAATTCATGTACAGATGGTCCTTTATAAATAGTGCATTAATTAAGTATAACTCTTTATGGATGAATAATAATTTGTGATTTTAATTACTAATTAATATTAATTCACAAGCGATGTTAAGGGTAATTACTTGTTTTTATAATATTATGTGTTATTATTTTTCTTATCATTTCACAATATTAATTTCACAAATAGATTGCCAAATGAATTTTATTTATAAGGAGAGTGTTTGTAATGTTTAATGATCAAATAATTCCTAAGGCTACTGCTAAAAGATTACCTATTTATTATAGATATTTAAATATTTTACTTGATGAAAATAAAACACGGGTTTCTTCTACTGAACTTTCTGAAGCTATTAAAGTAGATTCAGCTACTATTAGAAGAGATTTTTCTTATTTTGGAGCTCTAGGTAAACGTGGATATGGTTACGATGTACCTAAATTAATTAATTTTTTTAAAAAGATTTTAGATCAAGATAAATTAACGAATGTTGCTTTGGTAGGTGTAGGAAATTTAGGACAAGCTTTATTAAATTTCAATTTTCATAAAAATAGTAATGTAAGAATTAGCGCAGCGTTTGATATTGATTCTAAGTTAATTAACACAGTTAAAAGTGGTGTACCTGTTTATTCTATGGATGAATTAGAAAAACAATTACAGGATCAACAAATCAAAATTGCTATCATTACTGTTCCTGAAAAAGGTGTTCAAAATGTTACTGATCGATTAGTAAAAGCGAATATTAGTGGAATTTTGAATTTTACGCCTCGCCGTTTATCTGTTCCAGAAAATGTTCGAGTACAAAGTGTTGATTTGACGAATGAATTACAAACTTTGATTTATTTCGTTGAAAATTATGGAAAAAATACTGATGAAGTAGAAGATTAAAGATAAATTAAAAAAATTTGACTAATTTTGACCAAAACGCTTGCATTGTTTTTTTAGCATGAAGTATTATTGTATTGTCATTAATTAAGGCAAATAATTTGTGGAAGATTATTTGTTGAGATTAAGTGTTAAAACTTATTATTTGGAGGAATTAACATGTTACAACCATTGGGAGATCGTGTAATTGTTGAAACTTTAAATGAAGAAGAAAAGACTGTAGGAGGCATTGTTTTAGCAAGCAATGCACAAGAAAAGCCAACTACTGGAAAAGTTGTGTCTGTAGGTTCTGGAAAAGTGTTAGACAATGGAAATACTTTACCAATGTCAGTTAAAGTAGGTGACGTTGTTATGTTTGATAAATATGTTGGTACAGAAGTAACAGACGATGGTAACGATTATTTAGTTTTACATGATAGTGATATTGTAGCTATTGTTAAATAATTTTTAGTTAAAAGAATTATTAATTAGGGGTGAAATTATGGCTAAAGATATTAAGTTTTCTGAAGATGCTCGCACAAAGATGCTAGCAGGAGTAGATAAATTAGCAAATACTGTTAAAACTACAATTGGTCCTAAGGGACGTAATGTTGTGTTAGAACAAAGTTATGGTGCTCCAACTATTACTAATGATGGGGTAACAATTGCTAAAGCAGTTGAATTAGAAGATCATTTTGAAAATATGGGTGCAAAGTTAGTAGCTGAAGTTGCTTCTAAGACTAACGATATCGCTGGTGATGGAACAACAACAGCAACAGTTTTAACTCAAGCCATTGTAAATGAAGGAATGAAAAATGTTACTGCTGGAGCAAATCCAGTAGGTATTCGTACTGGAATTGAAAAGGCAACACAAGCTGCTGTAGATGCTTTACACAAAATCAGCCATGATGTTAAGACTAAATCTGATATTGCACAGATTGCTTCCATTTCTGCTGCTAATGAAGAAGTAGGTAATTTAATTGCTGACGCAATGGAAAAAGTAGGTAATGATGGAGTAATCACAATTGAAGAATCTAAAGGAATTGAAACAACTTCTGATGTTGTAGAAGGAATGCAATTTGATCGTGGTTATATGAGTCAATATATGGTTACTGATAATGATAAAATGGTAGCTGATTTAGATAATCCTTATATCTTAATTACTGATAAGAAGATTTCAAATATTCAAGATATCTTACCATTATTACAATCAGTTGTTGAACAAGGCCGTGCATTATTAATTATTGCTGACGATATTACAGGAGAAGCTTTACCAACCTTAGTTTTAAATAAGATGCGTGGAACATTCAACGTTGTTGCTGTTAAAGCTCCTGGATTTGGTGATCGTCGTAAGGAACAATTAGAAGATATCGCCATTTTGACTGGTGGATCAGTAATTACTGAAGATTTAGGTTTAAGCTTAAAAGATGCTACTATTGATCAATTAGGTCAAGCTGGTAAAGTTACTGTTACTAAAGATACAACCACAATTGTTGAAGGTAATGGAAGTAAAGAAGCAGTTGCTGAAAGAGTAGAAAACATTCGTAATGAAATTGCTAAAACAACATCTGACTTTGATAAAGAAAAATTACAAGAACGTTTAGCTAAATTAGCTGGTGGTGTAGCTCGTATTAATGTTGGTGCTGCTACTGAAACAGAATTAAAGGAACGTCGTTATCGTATTGAAGATGCTTTAAATGCAACTAGAGCAGCTGTTGAAGAAGGATTTGTTCCTGGTGGTGGAACTGCTTTAGTTAATGTAATGGATGCAGTGGCAAACTTACATGAAGAAGGCGATGTTCAAACAGGAATTAACATTGTACTTAGAGCTTTAGAAGAACCAGTTCGTCAAATTGCTGAAAATGCTGGTAAAGAAGGTTCTGTGATTGTTGAGAAATTAAAGAATCAAAAACCAGGTATTGGTTATAATGCTGCTAAGGATGAATGGGTAGATATGATTGAAGAAGGAATTCTTGATCCTACTAAAGTAACTCGTTCAGCATTACAAAATGCAGCATCTGTTTCTTCATTATTATTAACTACTGAAGCAGTTGTTGCTGAACAACCAAAAGACGATAATGCTGATGGAGCTGGTCAAGCACCTGCTGCTCCAATGATGTAATAAATAAAAAGAACCATGTTTTTACATGGTTCTTTTTATTTATATTAATTTTGTTATAGCAGTATAATAAAAGTATAAAGAACATAGTTAGTAAGGAGTGATATCCATGTTAGAAATTAAAATTCATGGGGAAAATATTTCATTAACAGATGCTTTAAAGGATTATGTTAATAAAAGAATTAACAAAATTGAACGTTATTTAGATGATAGTGTTCAAGCTGTAGCACATGTTAATTTGGTTGTTTATCCAAATAAAACTGGTAAAGCAGAAGTAACTATACCATTACCTTACTTAACTTTGCGAGCAGAAGAAACGAGTGATGATTTATACAAAAGTGTAGATCATGTTTCAGACAAATTAGAACGTCAAATTCGTAAATACAAAACTAAAGTTAACCGTAAATCTAGAGAAAAGGGTTACAAAGGCTTAGAATTCTTAGTGAATGAAGATGAAGCTAAGAATGATGCTAATGTTGATTTAGACATTGTAAAAACTAAACAAATTCAACTTAAACCAATGGATGACGAAGAAGCTGTTTTACAAATGGATTTGTTAGGTCATAATTTTTATGTTTACGAAAATGATAAAACTGGGATAACTAGTATTGTTTATCGTCGTAATGATGGACATTATGGATTATTAAAAGTTAACAATTAATGATTTAGTTAGAAAAACGGAGGTTTTTTACCTCCGTTTTTTGATTGATATTAATTTTTGTTAACAAAATATAAAGGAAATTGTATTGTAGTCAAAGAACAGTTAAAATAATACAATGTGATTTTGTATAATTTATTAGTTTAAGGGAGAGAATTTATTTAATATGGCTAATTTATTACGCCAAGTAGTTGAATCGGATAAAAGAAAAGTAAAAAAATTAGCGGCTTTAGCTGATAAAGTTTTTGCATATGAAGACAAATTTGCTAAATTAAGTGACCAAGAATTAAAAGATAAAACGCCTGAATTTAAAAAACGTTATCAAAATGGTGAAAGTCTGGATGCAATGTTACCAGAAGCTTTTGCGGTGGTTCGAGAAGCAGCTAAACGAGTTTTAGGGTTATTTCCATTTAAAGTACAAGTCATTGGAGGAATTGTATTACATCGTGGTGATATAGCAGAAATGCGTACTGGTGAAGGAAAAACTTTAACTGCCACAATGCCTGTTTATTTAAATGCTATCGCTGGTAAAGGTGTACATGTCATTACAGTTAATGAATACCTTTCTGAACGTGATGGGGAAGAAATGGGTGAATTATATAATTGGTTAGGATTATCAGTAGGTATTAATGGTGCTGATAAGACACCTGAAGAAAAACGTAAGGCTTACGAATGTGATATTACCTACTCTACTAATAGTGAAATTGGGTTCGATTATTTAAGAGATAACATGGTTGTTTATAAAGAACAACAAGTGCAACGAGGATTGAATTTTGCCATTATTGATGAAGTAGATTCTATTTTAATTGATGAATCTAGAACGCCATTAATTATTTCTGGGGGATCAGCTGGTAATACTAATTTGTATAGACGTGCTGACCGTTTTGTAAAAACGTTAAGTGAAAAGAAAGATTATAAGGTTGATTTAGAAACGAAAACTGTTGCGCTAACTGATGAAGGAAATCGCAAAGCAGAAAAGTACTTTAAGTTGAATAATTTATATGATGCTGATAATACTGCATTAACTCATCATATTGATCAGGCTTTAAGAGCCAATTATATTATGTCTAATAATAAAGATTATGTGGTTAAAGATGGTGAAGTTATGATTGTTGATTCGTTTACAGGACGAATTATGGATGGTCGTCGTTTCTCTGATGGTCTACATCAAGCCTTGGAAGCTAAAGAAAATGTTGAAATTCAAGAAGAAACTAAGACTATGGCTAATATTACTTATCAGAATTTGTTTAGAATGTATGGTAAGTTATCTGGAATGACTGGAACGGCTAAGACAGAACAAGAAGAATTTCGTGAAATATATAATATGGAAGTTATTTCGATTCCAACTAATCGTCCGGTACAACGTATTGATGAACCTGATCTTCTTTATCCTAGTTTAAAGAGTAAATTTAATGCTGTATTAAGTAAAATTGAAGAATTACATGCTAAAGGACAACCTATTTTGGTTGGTACGGTAGCGGTTGAAACTTCTGAATATTTATCGCATCGATTAGATGAAAAAAATATTCCTCATAATGTTTTAAATGCCAAGAATCATGCTAAAGAAGCAGAAATTATTATGAATGCTGGTCAGAAAGGCTCTGTAACTATAGCAACGAATATGGCGGGACGTGGTACTGATATTAAGTTAGGACCTGGTGTTAAAGAACTTGGTGGATTAGCAGTAATCGGAACTGAAAGGCATGAATCTAGAAGAATTGATAATCAATTACGTGGACGTTCGGGTCGACAAGGGGATCCAGGATTTTCTCAATTTTACATGTCATTAGAAGATGATTTAATGCTTAGATTTGGATCAGATCGAGTTAAGTCATTTTTAGATTCGATGAATGTAGAAGATGAAGATGCTGTGATTAAAAGTAAGTTAATTACTCGTCAAGTAGAAGCAGCTCAAAAGCGAGTTGAAGGTAATAACTATGATTCACGTAAAAATGTTTTGCAATATGATGATGTTATGCGTGAACAACGTGAAGTAATTTATAAGCAACGTCAAATGGTGATTGATGAAAATAATTCATTGGACTGGGTTATTATGCCAATGATTAAGCGAACAATTGATCGTGCAGTTAATGCTCATACTAATGGTGATAAGAAGCAGTGGGAATTAGATAAAATTATCGATTTTGCTGAGTCAGCCATTATTAAAGAAGGTAGTTTATCTGTTAAAGACTTGGAAGATCGTTCAGCAAACGATATTAAACAAATTTTGTTAGAACGTGTTGATCAAATTTATAAAGAAAAACAACAGCAATTAGTTAATGCGGAACAAATGTTAGAATTTGAGAAAGTTGTTATTCTACGTTGCGTTGATTCTTATTGGACAGATCATATTGATACATTAGATCAATTAAGACAAGCGATTCAATTGCGTGGGTATGGACAATTAAATCCATTAATTGAATATCAAAGCAATGCCTTTGAAATGTTTGAAGAAATGATTTACAACATCGAATATGATGCAACAAGATTATTTATGAAGAGTGAAATCCGTCAAAATATGGAGCGATGATTATGGAATTAATTGATGCTAAAAATCAATTGAAATTAATCAATGATCAAATTGATCAGTTTAGGAGGTCTCTTTGACTTAGAAGCACTTCAGCAAGAAATTGCTAGCAATGAAAATAAAATGTTAGCTAATGATTTCTGGAATGATTCAGTTAAAGCTCAAAAAATTGTGGATCAAACAAATCAGTTAAAGAAAAAAGTAACTAATTTCACTGATTTGGAACAAAAAAGTGCAGATGTATCAGTGCTTATTGATTTATTAAGTGAAGAGGAAGATCCTGATTTACAAAAACAGTTAGATGAGCAATTGCAGTTCTTAAATGATGATTTAAGACAATATCGACTTCAACAATTGTTAGGTCAGCCATACGATGATCACAATGCCATTTTAGAAATTCATCCAGGTGCAGGAGGAACAGAGTCTCAAGATTGGGGACAGATCATGTTAAGAATGTATACTAGATGGGCAGAAAATCATGGATTTAAAGTTTCTGTGGTTAATTATCAAGCTGGTGAAGTGGCAGGAATTAGTAGTGCGACTCTTTTGATTGAGGGTATTAATGCTTATGGATTTTTACGAAGTGAAAAAGGAGTGCATCGTTTTGTAAGAATTTCACCTTTTGATTCTTCAGGAAGAAGGCATACCTCTTTTGTTAGTATAGATGTAATGCCAGAGTTAGACGATTCTATTGAAATAGATTTAAATCCAGATGATATAAAGATGGAAGTTTTTCGTTCTAGCGGTGCAGGAGGTCAACATATTAATAAAACTTCTTCAGCAGTACGATTAATTCATATTCCTACTGGAATTGTTGTTTCTTCGCAGGCACAAAGATCGCAATTTCAAAACAAAGCAACTGCTATGAATATGTTGAAATCAAAATTATATGCACTAGAAGAAAAGAAGAAAGCAGAAGAAAAGGCTAAGTTAGAAGGTAAACAGTTAGAAAATGGTTGGGGATCACAGATTAGATCTTATGTATTTCAACCATATACGATGGTGAAAGATCATCGTACTGATTACAGCACTAGTAATGGTCAAGATGTATTAGATGGCAATCTAGATCCTTTTATCGATGCTTACTTACAATGGAATTTACAAAATAATAATCCTAAATAAAACCTTAAACCTTAGATTTAAGGTTTTATTTATATAGAGGAAAATAAATTATGAAAAAGAAAATGACTAAATCTGATAATAAATGGATAGGTGGGGTTTTAGCAGGAATTGCTGAATACTTTAATATTAATCCTAATGTAGTAAGAATTATTTATATTGTGCTAACATTAATTTTAATTCCACATTTGATTGTGGTTCCGTTATTTATTTTTATATATGTCATTTTATTTATATTAATGCCTAATAATAATGATTATAATGGGAAGAAAAAAAGCTATCGTAAACGTAAAAAAATACATGCTGAAGAAAGGGATATTAAATAGGTGAAAAAAACCGGTATATTTAATTTTTTAGGAAGGTTTTGTATTAATACAATTTTATTTTTAGCAATTGCAGGTTTTTTTAAAGAAAATTTTTATATTGCCAGTTTTAAATATGCTGTCATTGCTGGGTTGATATTATCGTGTTTGAATGCGGTACTTAAACCTTTATTAATGTTATTGTCATTACCAATTACTTTTTTAACTTTAGGGTTATTTTCGATCATTATAAATAGTCTAATGTTAGAAATGACAAGTATTTTAATCGGGTATCAATATTTTCATATTGTTAATTTTGGTATGGCTATTTTGGCAGCATTGATTATGTCGTTTTGTAATACAGTAATTTCTAATTATTTTATACACAATTAATGTGAGGTATTAAAATGCCTAATAAAATAAGTATTCAAGAGTTAGTTGATCATGTACAGTTGAAAGTTCATTACGGACATGAGTTTTTAACTAATCGTTATATTAGTGTTTTAGATATATCTAGACCTGGATTAGAATTGACAGGATATTTTGAACATTATTCTCCTCAAAGAATCCAATTATTTGGCAAAGCAGAAATTTCTTTTGCAGAAAAAATGGAACCTAGTAAATTATCGTCAGTGATGGATAAAATTGGTAGTGAATCTACACCATGTTTTGTCATTTCAAGTAAGTTAACAGTTCCAGAAGCATTTTTATCAGTAGCTAAAAAGAAGCACATTCCAATTTTACTTTCAGACCAACATACTTCTAGGGTGTTAACTGATATAGTTTCATATTTAAGTGATGCTTTAGCCGAAAGACAAGCTATTCATGGTGTTTTAGTTAATATTAATGGATTAGGAGTGTTAATTTCTGGCGATTCTGGAATTGGTAAATCTGAAGCTGCTTTAGAGTTAATTCGTAGAGGACATCGCTTAGTGTCTGATGATCGAGTTGATGTATATCAAAGAGATAACAATACATTAATGGGAGAATCTCCGGACATTTTGGAGCATTTAATGGAAATTCGAGGCATCGGAATTATTGATGTAATGAATTTATTTGGAGCTGGTGCAATTCAGAAAAGATGTGAAATTAAGTTCATCGTACATTTACAACGTTGGGTTGATGAAAAAGATGACTTTGATCGATTAGGCGGCAATAATAAATATCAACGAATATTAAACGTTGACATACCGCAAATTATAATTCCAGTAAAACCAGGACGAAATCTAGCCATTATTATTGAGTCAGCAGCAATGAATTATCATGCTAAATCTATGGGATTTAATGCAACAGAAGTGTTTAATGATAATTTAACTAAATTAATTAAAAAGAACACTGAGGATAAAGACAATGCATAATTTTTTATGGTTAGCTTTAAATCCAATAGCTTTAAAAATTGGTGATTTGGATATTAGATGGTATGGAGTAATTATTACTGGTGCAATTTTTATTGCATTATGGTTGTCACTAAAAGAAGCTAAATTAGTACGTATAGATCAAGACCATATTTATAACATTTTATTGTATGCATTGCCAGTAGCTTTAGTTTGTGCACGAATTTATTATGTTGTTTTTCAATGGTCGTATTATCAACAAAATCCTGGACAGATAATTGCTATTTGGCATGGTGGAATTGCTATTTATGGTGGACTAATTGGAGCTTTATTAGTTGTTATTTGGTACACTAAGAAGAATAAAATACCGTTAATGCTATTTTTAGATGTGTTGTCGCCTACAGTACTGATGGCTCAAGGTATTGGGCGATGGGGAAACTTTATGAATCAAGAAGCTTTCGGAAAAATAACAACATTACATTTTTTAAACTCATTACATTTGCCACATTTTATAATTTCACAGATGTACATTAATGGATATTATCGAGTACCGACGTTTTTGTATGAATCTGTTTGGGATCTGTTAGGATTTATAATTTTGATTTCTACAAGACATATTAAAAAGTTATATTTACGTGGTGAAATAACTTTAGGATATTTATCTTGGTATTCTTTTGGTAGATTTTTTATTGAGGGTATGCGAACCGACAGCTTGATGTTAGGATCAATTAGAATATCGCAATTATTATCTGCTATAATATTTTTTGTTTCCATAGTGTTGATTATTATTAGAAGACATAAAAAAGAACCATTATATTTATCAGGAGTTTAACTTATGAAAAACATTACGGTTTTAAGTAGTGGATTATGGGGAACAGTATTAACTAGATTGTTATCAGAAAATGGATATTTAGTAAAAATATGGAATACTCAAGCAAATAACGATAATGATCAATTAATAAATAATGATAGAATAACGATTAGTTCTAGTTTAGAAGACGTATTGAGTGATAATACGGACATAATAGTATTAGCCGTATCAATTGATGATTTACGTTCTGTATGTGAACAAGCAAATGATTACATTAAGAAGAATAATGTAATTATTGTTCATACAGTAAAAGGATTAGAAAAAGATAGCAATTTAAGAGCGTCAGAAGTAATTGCACAGACAATGACTACAGTTCAGGAAGAAGATGTAGTTTCTTTAGTAGGACCGGGTTATTCACAAAATTTGATTAATCATGATATGACTTTATTAACTGCAGCTTCAGATAATTTATTTAATGCACAACAAATTCAGAAAATATTTAGTAATGAATATTTAAGAGTTTATGCAGATGATGATTTAGTTGGTGTTGAATTAGCTGCAGCGTTAAAAAATGTTATTAGCTTAAGTATTGGAATTGCTAATGGGTTAGATTACAGTTCTAATACAATTGCAGCTTTAATTACACGAGGATTATCAGAAATGGCTCGTTTTGGGCAGGCGTTTGGAGCTAATCCGATTACTTTTAGTGGATTAGCTAGTGTAGGAGATTTATTTTTAACCACGTTAGAAAAGAAATCTCGTAATTGGATTATTGGATACAAAATAGGCAAGAATAAAAATATTGAGGAAATTTTAGCAGACAAGCAGCATTTACCAGAAGGAATATCAACAGTCAAAGCAGTATACGAATTGTCTAATGAAAGAAATATTGATATGCCGATAACACAAGCTATATATGACTTGTTGTATAATCGAATTGAGTTGAATCAAGTAATTGATAATTTAATTAATCGGGAAGAAAAATTAGAGTTCAAATAAGGAGAAGTCATGAAAAAAGTAAGAAAAGCAATTATTCCTGCAGCAGGATATGGAACTAGATTTTTACCAGAAACCAAAGCAATTGCTAAGGAAATGTTACCAATTGTTGATAAACCGACTATTCAATTTATTGTAGAAGAAGCGCATAAATCAGGTATAGATCAAGTGTGTGTGGTTACTGGACGTGGTAAAAGATCAATTGAAGATCATTTTGATTCAGCACCTGAATTGGAAGCTGAATTAGCAACTAAAGGTAAAGATAAAATGTTGCAAGAAGTTCAGGCTATTAATGATGATCAGCTTTACTTTATTCGTCAAACACATATGCGTGGTTTAGGGGATGCAATTTTGACAGCTAAGGATTTCATTGGAGATGAACCATTTGCTGTTTTATTAGGTGATGATGTCATGCAAGATGAAATTCCTTTAACTAAACAGTTAATTGATTGTTATGAAGATACTCAAGCCTCTACATTAGCAGTTATGAAAGTTCCTCATGAAGAAGTTAACAAGTATGGGGTAATTAATCCTACCAAAGAAGTAAAAGATGGTTTGTACGAAGTTTCTAATTTTGTTGAAAAACCAGATCCTGAAGAAGCACCATCTGATTTAGCAATTATTGGAAGATATGTATTATCTCCAGAAATTTTTCAAGCTTTAGAGCAAACACCTTATGGTCGTGGTAACGAATTACAATTAACAGATGCGATTGATTTACTTAATAAAAAGCAAAAAGTTTATGCTCATTTATTTAATGGTAATCGTTATGATGTTGGTTATAAATTTGGTTTAATTAAGACTAATATTGAGTTTGGTTTACAGCATGAAGATGTCAAAAATGATTTGCAAAATTATATAATTGATTTAGCAGAAAAATTAAAAAAAGAGGATAAATAAAATGAGTAATTCTTACGATGTAATTATTTTAGGTGCTGGTCCGGCAGGCTTAACTGCTGCGTTGTATACATCTAGAGCAAATTTATCTGTATTGTTGTTGGATAGAGGAATTTATGGTGGTCAAATGAATAATACTGGGGCTATTGAGAATTATCCTGGTTTCAGTTCTATTCAAGGACCTGATTTATCTAAAGCAATGTATCAAAGTGCAGTTCAATTTGGTGTTGAATATAAATATGGAAATGTGTTGTCTATTCAAGATAAGGGTTCTGAAAAAGTTGTAAAGACTGATGATAATGAATATTCTTGTAAAGCTATTGTCATAGCAACTGGATCGAAATATCGTACTTTAGGTTGTTTAGGTGAAGACACCTATACTGGACGAGGTGTATCTTATTGTGCAGTTTGTGATGGAGCTTTCTTTAAAGGAAAACATGTGCTTGTTGTTGGCGGTGGAGATAGTGCAATTGAAGAAGGTGAATATTTAAGTAAGTTAGCTAATAAAGTAACAGTTGTACATCGTAGAGATCAATTAAGAGCACAAAAGATATTACAAGATCGTGCTTTTAAAAATGACAAGATGGAATTTATTTGGAATACAGAAGTCAAAGAAATTCATGGCGATGATACTAAGGTAACTAGTGTTGTTTTGCATAACAATCAAACTAATCAAGATAGTAATTATGATGTTGATGGTTTATTTATTTATATTGGAGAACAACCGGTAACAGATTTTGTTGGTGATTTACCAATTGTTGATGATAAAGGTTGGATCATTACTGATGATGCTATGCAAACTAAAGTTGATGGAATTTTTGCTGCTGGTGATGTAAGAAAAAAGAAATTACGACAAATAACTACTGCTGTAGGTGATGGTGGTCTTGCAGGCCAAAATGTGTTTAATTATATTCAATCTTTGTAATAAAATATTGGGCTTATGTGCTTAATTTGCAGATAAGCTTTTTTCGTATATTAGAGGGATTAATTATGAATTGGAAAACTAATTATGATTTATGGCTAAAACAAGATTTAACAAAAGAATTGCGTAATCAATTAACAACATTAGCTAGTAATGAAGTTGCTTTAGAAAATGCTTTTGCACAAAATATTTCTTTTGGAACTGCAGGTATGCGTGGGCTAATGGGCCCAGGTCTTAATTATTTAAATATTTATACGGTTAAACGAGTAACTGAAGGATTGGCTAATTATATTGATGATCAAGAAATAACTAATAAACAAGTAGTAATTAGTTATGATTCAAGAATTAATTCTACTTTGTTTGCTAAGACAGCTGCTAAAGTTTTAACAGCTCATGGCATTCATTGCTATTTGTTTGATGATGTTAGGCCAACACCAGAGTTGTCATACGCAGTTAGATATTTACATTGTTGCATGGGAATTATGATAACAGCGAGTCATAATCCTAAGGAATTTAATGGATACAAAGTGTATGGATCAGATGGTTCTCAAATAAGTCCTACAATAGCTGATATGATTGTTAAATTAATGCCAGCTGCTGAAGATATTTTTACGATTCCTGAATTTAGTGAAAATGAAATGCAGCAAAAAGCTTTGCTAACAATTTTAGATCATAAAATTGATCAGAGTTATTTAAATCAAGTCGATAGTATTTTAGATCACGAAAAAGTTAAGGAAGATGTTAAAAACAAATTAAAAATTGTATATACGCCATTACATGGTACAGGATGTAAACTTGCTAAAGAATGTTTTAGTGAAGCTGGTTTTAGTAATGTATTTTTTGTTAAAGAGCAGTGGGAACCAGATGGTAATTTTCCAACAGTAATTCATCCTAATCCAGAGTTTGAAGAAGCTTTTCAATTGGCAATTCAGTTAGCTAAACAAAATGATGCTGATATTATTTTTGCTACAGATCCTGATGCTGATAGATTAGGTATTGGGATTAAGCGGAATGATGGTGAATATCAATTATTAACGGGAAATGAAATTGCAACGTTAATTTTGAATTATTTATTAACTGAAAAAACAGTACCGGAAAATCCTTTAGTAATTAAATCTATTGTATCTACAGAATTGATCAGTGATATTGCAAAAGCTAATGGAATTAAAGTAGTTAATGTCTTAACTGGTTTTAAATTTATTGCTGAAAAAATTGCTCAATTTGAGAAGACGGATACTAATTATTTGTTTGGATTTGAAGAAAGTTATGGTTATTTAATTAAGCCATTTGTTAGAGATAAAGACGGTATTCAATCAATGGCAATGTTAGCTGAAATGGCAGCATTTTATTTGTCCAAGGGACAGACATTGTTAGATGTTTTAACTCAAATTTATAATCAATATGGTTTTTATCATGAGAGAACGATTCAAATTAGTTTCCATGAGTATGAAAAAGACGCTAAAATTAAATTGATTATGGACAAATTTAAAACTAAAATTAGTAGTTTTAATAATATTCCAGTTGTTAAGATTCAAGATTATTTATTGAGTAAAGTTATTGATCCATTGAATAATACAGAAAACATTTTAGATTTACCTAAATCAAATGTTATGAAATTTTATTTAGAAGATGGATCATGGATTGCAGTCAGACCATCAGGGACAGAACCCAAACTAAAGGTTTATGTGGAAGCCAAGGGAGATAGCAAATCTGAAAGTTTAAATAAATTAAATGATTTTGAGAGATATTTAAGAAAAAATTTTTTAAGTAATTAAAAAGTTCTAGTTAACTAGGGCTTTTTTATTTAGGTAAAAAGATGATTAGTAAACAAGCAAAACGTAATTTTAAATTAGTATCTAAATACAAACCAACAGGTGATCAACCAGAAGCAATTGATAAATTAGTTCATGGGATTAAAGCTGGTGAGAAGGAACAAATATTAATGGGAGCTACCGGTACTGGTAAAACATTTACAATTAGTAATGTTATTGCTCAAGTGAATAAGCCAACATTAGTGTTATCTCATAATAAGACTCTGGCAGGACAACTATATAGTGAATTTAAGGAATTTTTCCCTGATAATGCGGTTGAGTATTTCGTCTCTTATTATGATTATTATCAACCAGAAGCTTATGTACCATCTTCTGATACTTATATTGAAAAAGACTCGTCCATTAATGATGAAATTACTAAATTACGTCATTCAGCAACTAGTTCTTTATTAGAACGAAATGATACTATTGTGGTTGCATCTGTATCTTCTATTTTTGGATTAGGTAGTCCAGAAAATTATCAAAAACATATTATTTCATTACATGTTGGTGATGAAGTTAGCCGTAATCGTTTAATGCGTAAATTAGTCGAGATTCAATTTGATCGAAATGATATTGATTTTCAACGTGGACGGTTTAGAGTACATGGAGATGTAATTGATGTATTTCCAGCATCTTCTGATACAGAAGCAATAAGAATTGAATTTTTTGGTGATGAAATTGATCGAATTAGGTTATTTAATTCAATAACTGGAGAAGTAATTGGTGAACAGGAACACACAGTGATTTTCCCAGCTACACATTTTTTAACAACTGATGATGTTTTGGATCGATCGATTAAAACTATTTCTGAAGAATTAGATGAACGATTAAAGGAGTTACGTGGTCAAGATAAGTTATTAGAAGCACAACGACTTCAACAACGAACGGAATATGATTTAGAAATGTTGAAGGAAATTGGTTATACCAATGGGATTGAAAATTATTCACGACATATTGACGGTCGACAACCAGGTGAACCACCGTCGACATTATTAGACTTTTTTCCTGATGATTATTTATTAGTCGTAGATGAAAGCCATGTTACCATGCCACAAGTAAGGGGTATGTATAAAGCAGATATTTCGCGAAAGCAAATGTTAATTGACTATGGTTTTCGTTTACCTAGTGCATTGGATAATCGACCGTTGAAATTAGAAGAATTTGAAAAACATGTTAGTCAAGTGGTTTATATGTCAGCAACACCAGGAGATTATGAACTGCAACGTACTGACAAAATAGTTGAACAAATTATTCGACCAACGGGGTTATTGGATCCTGAAATAGAAGTACGTCCAATTATGGGTCAAATGGATGATTTAGTTGGTGAAATTAATAAACGAGTTGAAAAGAATGAACGTGTATTTGTAACAACGATTACCAAAAAAATGGCTGAAGATTTATCAGATTATTTAAAGGATTTGGGAATAAAAGTCCGTTATTTACATAGTGATATTAAAACTTTAGAAAGAACACAAATTATTCGTGATTTAAGATTAGGAAAATTTGATGTTTTGGTAGGAATTAATTTATTGCGAGAGGGAATTGATGTCCCAGAAACCTCATTAATTGCTATTTTAGATGCTGATAAAGAAGGATTTTTGCGTAACGAGCGCTCTTTAATTCAAACTATTGGTCGAGCTGCTAGAAATGCTAACGGGCATGTAATTATGTATGCTGACGAGATAACAGGATCAATGCAGCGAGCAATAGATGAAACGAAACGAAGAAGAACAATTCAAAAACAATATAATAAAGAACATGGAATAACGCCAAAGACGATAGTAAAGCCAATTAGAGATAACATTTCAGCAGTGATTAAAAAGCATGAAAAAGACGATCAAGTGCTTAATGATGAGATCTTTAGTGAACAGGATTTCATTAATTTAAGTAAGAAAGATCAACAATCGATGATTGATAATTTAACTAAGCAAATGCAAGATGCGGCACAAAGATTGGAATTTGAAGAAGCAGCAACGTTACGTGACACGATTATGGAATTGAAAGCAAAAATGAAAGGTTAAAACTAACTTAAATGGGAAAAGATAAAATTATCATTAAAGGTGCAAGAGTACATAATTTAAAAAACATAGATGTTACCATTCCACGTGATAAGTTAGTGGTAATTACGGGCTTATCTGGTTCAGGAAAAAGTTCATTAGCTTTTGATACTTTATATGCTGAAGGTCAAAGAAGATATGTAGAAAGTTTGTCTTCTTATGCCAGACAATTTTTAGGGCAAATGGATAAACCAGATGTTGATTCGATTGAAGGATTAAGCCCAGCTATTTCAATTAGTCAAAAAACAACTAGCCATAATCCACGTTCAACAGTAGGGACGGTAACAGAGATTAATGATTATTTAAGATTATTGTGGGCAAGAATTGGAAAACCAATTTGTCCAAATGATGGTCATGAAATTACTAGTCAGTCAGTGGAACAGATGGTAGATACAATTTTAAATTTAGATGAACGCACTAAATTGCAAATTTTATCTCCAGTAGTTCGGCATAAAAAAGGTCAACATGTCAAAGTATTAAACACAATTCAAAAAAAGGGATATGTTCGTGTCAAAATTGATGGAGAATTGTATGAAATAGATGATTTACCACAATTAAATAAAAACCAATATCATGATATTGATATTGTAGTTGATCGAGTAATTGTTCGGAAAGATAAAACTGAATTAAGAACTAGATTGTTTGACTCTATTGAAACAGCATTAAAGTTAAGTGACGGTTATATGAATGCTGATATCATTGATGGTGAAGTGATGCAGTTTTCTGAACATTATGCGTGTCCAATATGTGGTTTTACAGTAGGACAATTAGAACCCCGTTTGTTTTCTTTTAATGCGCCTTTAGGAGCATGTCCAGTTTGTGAAGGAATTGGTTCTAAGTTAGAGGTGGATGTTGATTTAGTAATTCCAGATGATAATTTATCCATAAATGAGGGTGTTATTAAACCATGGAGTTCAGCTAGTTCAACTTATTATCCAGAAATGCTAAAACAATTTGCACAGCAACAAAAAATACCTTTAGATGTACCGTTTAAAAAATTAACTAAACAACAAAGACAAAGTATTTTATATGGCTCTGAACAAGAATTTCATTTTAAACATGAAGGACATTTTGGCAAACGTGATCTAGATATGCAATTTGAAGGCGTAATTAATAATATTCGTCGTCGATACTACAATACGCATTCTAGTTTTACTCAGAAACAATTACGTGAATATATGACAGAATTAACTTGTCAAAAATGTCATGGTTATCGTTTAAATGAAAAAGCTTTAGCGGTTAAAATTGATGGAAAGCATATTGGTGAAGTAACTGATTTATCAGTAGAAGAAGAATTATCATTTTTTGATAATTTGAAATTAACGGAATTTGAGCAAAAAATAGCCAAGCCAATTATTAAAGAAATTTGTGATCGATTAACATTTTTAAAAAATGTTGGTTTAGGATATTTAACTCTAAGTCGTTCTGCAGCTACTTTATCAGGAGGAGAAGCACAACGAATTCGCTTAGCAACACAAATTGGTTCTAATTTATCAGGCGTTTTGTATATTTTAGATGAACCATCAATTGGTTTACATCAAAGAGATAATGATCGTTTATTAACATCGTTGAAGAAAATGCGAGATTTGGGAAATACATTAGTTGTAGTAGAACATGATGAAGAAACGATTAGAGCAGCTGATTATGTGGTGGATGTAGGTCCTGGAGCAGGAGAAAATGGCGGTCGAATAATTGCTAGTGGTACGCCAAAAAAAGTTGCCAAAGTTCCTGAATCCATAACTGGTCAATATTTATCAGGAGTAAAGCAAATTAAAGTTCCTGAATCAAGAAGATCTGGAAACGGCAAAGAATTAATTTTAAAGGGAGCCGAAGAGAATAATTTAAAAAAGATAGACGTCCATTTTCCATTAGGTAAATTTATTGTGGTAACTGGAGTGTCAGGATCAGGGAAATCAACATTAGTGAATGACATTTTAGCTAAGATTTTAGCGCAGAAACTAAATCACAATAATCATAAACCGGGTAAATATAAATCCATTAGTGGCGTTAAAAATATTGATAAAGTAGTTAATATTAATCAAGCACCAATTGGTCGAACTCCAAGATCTAATCCCGCAACGTATACAGGTGTTTTTGATGATATTAGGGGATTATTTGCTAAAACTAATGAAGCAAAAGTGCGTGGATATGATAAAGGTAGATTTTCTTTTAATGTAAAAGGTGGTCGTTGTGAACGATGTCATGGTGATGGGATTATCAAGATTGAAATGAATTTCTTACCAGATATTTATGTACCTTGTGAAGTTTGTCATGGAAGTCGTTATAATTCTGAAACGTTAGAAATAACTTACAAGGATAAAAACATTAATGATGTTTTAAACATGACAGTTAGTGAAGCATTAGAATTCTTTAAATCGATTCCTAGTATTGTTAGAAAATTACAAACATTAGCAGATGTTGGTTTAGGATATGTTAAATTAGGGCAATCGGCTACAACTTTATCTGGTGGAGAAGCACAACGAATGAAGCTGGCGGCTGAACTATATAAAAAAGATACAGGTAATAATTTTTATATTTTAGATGAACCAACAACGGGATTACATACTGATGATATTAAGCGCTTATTGGATGTACTACAGCGTTTAGTAGACAAAGGTAATACTGTTTTAGTAATTGAACATAATTTGGATGTAATTAAAACGGCTGACCATTTAATTGATTTAGGGCCAGAAGGTGGCAAAGATGGAGGAACCATTGTTGGTGCAGGAACACCAGAAGAATTAGTTAAAGTTAAAAACAGTTATACTGGTCAGTATTTGAAAAAAGTATTAGAAAAGAAAAATTAAGGACTTAAAAATGAAAACAGTTTTTGTAGCAGGAGCAACCGGACGTGTTGGAAGTAAGGTTGTTGATAAATTATTAGAAAATAATTATCGAGTAATTGCTGGCGTGCGAAATCCAGAATTAATTCAGACAGGTCAACAATTGATGGCAGTTCATTTAGATTTGCATGATTCAGTAGCTAAAATTAAGCAAGTATTAAAGAATGCTGATGCAGTAATTTGTACAGTAGGATCAGGTGGCAAAGATTTACTACAAACTGACTTAAATGGGACAGTTAAGTTAATGCAAGCCACAGAATTAGTGGGAATTAAACGTTATGTGCAATTAAGTTCTGCTTATGCATTAAACCAAGAAATGTGGGATAAGATACCAGCTTTATCTGAACTAACTGATTTTAATATTGCAAAATATTATTCTGATCGTTGGTTAATGCATATGTCGCATTTAAATTATACGATTGTGCAACCGGGTTCTTTAACAGAAACACCAGGTACTGGTCAAATTAAACTTAATCCACATGATCCAGGTACCAATTCAATTGAAGACGTAGCTGATGTCTTGGTTAGCGTGTTAGAGTTACCGAATACGATTAAAAAAGTATTTATGATGAGCAATGGTGATCAAAAGATTAGTGAAGCACTTAAATTAATTTAAGTAATAAAATCATTAGGAATATTTTAATGATATTTTTAATGATTTTTTTATTTTTAAGCTTATACTAAAACATAACTCGTTTTAAAGAAGGCTTGTTATTTGAAATTTAAAAATAATAAAAAAATATATTTATATGGATTTTTAATTTTCATTGGTATATTTTTACTTGTTTTTACTGAACATGATGCATTTATGTATCATGAACCAATTGTTAGAATTGAACGAATTGATAATGGTAAAAAGCAAACACAACAAGATCAATTTCAAAATAAAGACTATACTGTCAAACAAAATATCCGAGGGATAGTTTTAAATGGTAAAAATCGTGGCAAAACAGTTAGATTAAAAAATACTTATAGTGAATCAGGAGCGATGGATTGTCGTTATACGGAACATAGTCAAATTTTTGTAGGTAGTTTTAGTCGGCGAGATCATCATTTAACGGCAACAATTGTTGGTTATAAACGAGACACGGTTGTTATTTTAATGGCATGGTTAGTTGTCTCAATTATGATCGTTTTATTTAATGATATTGTTGTAAAAACGTTGTTTTCATTATTAATTAATACATGTATCTTTTTCGGATCAATTTTTATTTATTTAAAGTGGCAAAATTTGAATGTATTTGCTGTTTTTAGTGTAGTTAGTATTTTATTTGCCGTGCTAACCTTAAGGATTGTTTTAGGTTGGAACCAACAAATGTTAGTAACGTTATTGTCAACTTTGTTAGGCATGAGTCTGACGATTGGGCTTAGTTATTTAGTATTTAAGTTAAATAAGCAATGGGGAATTGAATATGAAGCTTTGTCTTACGTTACTGTACCGTTACAACCATTATTCTTATCAGAAACATTAATTGGTGCTTTAGGAGCCGTAATGGATGATAGTACGGATATCGTTTCAATGCTGTTTGCATTAAAACAAGAGCGCCCGGATGTTGATCGTAAAACTTTATTTAAATCAGGG
>JADIMP010000059.1 GCA_017694665.1 Candidatus Gallilactobacillus intestinavium | reverse complement strand
ATCATATCCTCAAAACAAGTATATATATATATATATATATGTCAAGTTTTTTTCTGAAAATTAATTATTGGAGTAAAGGTAATGAAACAAAGGAAATTTCATCGTTTTTTTGCGTTTATAACTATCTTATTAGCAACTATTAGTTTAAGTGCTTGTAGTACAGGAGTAAAACAACCTGGTAACGGGGCACCGCATAAAAGTGAAGCTACTGCTGCTCAAGAACAATTAGATTATTTATCTCAATTAAATTATCGTTCTGGATCTAATCCTATTGTGCAAGTAAATCATGGCAAATCAAAATTGTCGATGAAAGATTGGACCGGTAATTATGTTGTTTATAGTAAATTAGATGCTTATAACCGAACTTCTACGGCTAATTTAGCTTGTTTAGAACAACGTAATTTAGCTAATGACAGTTTACGTGTGAGACAAACAGTACGTCCAACTGGATGGCATCAAAAATTTAATAAAGATCATCAACCAATCTTAAATCGTGGTCATTTGATTGCCTATTCGTTATCTAAGGGAATTAATAGTAAGGGAAATTATGATCCTAATGACATTTCCGGTGATCAAAATAATCCTCGTAATTTATTTACGCAAACAGCATTTAGTAATCAAAAATTACAGACTATTTATGAAAATAAGGTACGAAAAGCTTTAGAACAAGGGGCTAAGGTAGTTTATCAAGTACAACCCGTATTTCAGGGACGTGACATGATGGCCAAAGGTGTTTGGATGCAAGCAATAGGTTCAAATGGATTAAACTTTAATGTGTTTATTTATAATGTTCAACCAGGATACCGCTTTAATTATGCTGACGGAACTTCAATTATGGATCCAATGATGAAAGTTCCTGTACCAAAAGAGATAGATTAATGAAAAAAGCATTTAATCATAAAGATTTATCAGCAGAAATTTTTGGCGGTTGTAGTGGTATTACTTGGGATACTAAAGACCATCAACATTTGTGGGATCGGAATTATGATTTGCATCGTGTTCGTACTTCGCATGTTATTTTTATGCCACGCCAACAAACGTATTATTTATCTGGTAATTCTGTAGAACATTCTTTAGTAGTAGATAGTTTAGTGAAAGCCAAATATGCAAGTTTGGGTATGAGAACGATGGTTTTTCAATCTACTCCCATTATGTATGAAGCCATTAATGAGTGTGGGGGTAATGGGCGGCCAATTTTTTATGCTAATTGTGCAACTTATCCAGAAATTGCTCGTCCTAACACTCAGGCAATTCATCCGGGTTTTGTAGTAACCCATGTTTTATCACAATGTAAAAATAATGATGAAATTGTAGAATTATTTCAACATAAAATTACTGTTACCAAACAAACGGTAACTGGATTAGTGCTATATTTGCATTGGGTTTTCACTGATAAAACTGGTGAAACGATTGTGATTGAACCCGATCAAACAGATCATGTAACAATTCATCGTAATACGACAGGCATTTTAACTAATGCACCTGGATATCAACGTCAACAGAATAATTTAAATAAGCGTTTTGCCAATTTAACTAGATTTCCAATTGTTAATGTGCCTGGAGAATTTTCTTCGCGAGCACGGTTTATTCGGGTCTCTTTACTAAAGAAATATGCTTTGCGTGGAAATAATGAAGCAGAAGGGGTAACTTATTTATTTAGATTATTACAAAATTTAGCAATGCTCTTAGGCATGGTACCTGTATCACAAGGTTATGAATATAGTATTTATACCGCAGTAATATGTAGCGAATCGTTAAAATATTATTGGCACAGTTATCGCAATTTACAAACTTATTGTATTAATTTACATGATTTGATTCGTGAGACTAAAATTAAACTATGGCCATTAAATAATGAACAACCAAAATATGTTGATTTAACAAATCAAGGAGAGACATTATGACATTAAAAAATTTTGATCAAAAATTAACTCAATATGCTAATTTATTAGTCAATGTAGGAGTGCATGTTCAAAAACATCAAAAAATTTTATTAAGTATTGCTGTAGATCAACAATTATTAGCCCATAAATTAGTTGATGCAGCTTATGCAGCTGGTGCGGATAAAGTGGTTATTAAATGGCAAGATAATTATGTTTTAAAACAATTTCTTAATTCAACCACTGATGAAATGTTAACTAAAATTCCAAGTTATATTAAAGACGAGGCTGATACTTTAATGAATGAGCATTATAGTCGGATTACCATTTTATCTGAAGCTCCTGATAGTTTATCTGGAGTTGATGCTAAACGTTTAGCTAAGTATCAACAAGCATTATCAACAGCACAGCAAACTATTACTGAGGCAACGATTAATAATCGAATCTCTTGGTTAGTTGCAGGTGCTGCCAATCGTGTTTGGGCTAAGGAATTATTCCCTGATGAAAGTGAAGAAGAAGCATACGATCATTTATGGGAAGCCATTTTTACAACTAGTCGGATTACTGATGATCCAATTAAAACTTGGCAAGCACATATTAATGAATTGTCTAAGCGTGCTGATTGGTTAAATAGTCTACATTTAGACAAATTGCATTATCAAGCTAAAACAGCTGATATTACAATTGGTTTAGCTAAAGATCATATTTGGGAAGCTGCTGGTAGTACTGATACTCAAGGAAATTATTTTGTGCCTAATATTCCTACTGAAGAAGTATTTACTGCACCTAATTTACATGATATTAATGGTGAAATTACTTCCACCAAACCACTTAGCTATCAAGGAAATGTGTTAACTAAAATTCATTTAGTATTTAAAGATGGACAAATTATTGATGCTAGTGCTGAACAGGGGAATGAGGTCTTACAAGAATTAATTAAGACAGATGCTGGTTCACGAAGTTTGGGTGAAGTAGCTTTAGTTCCGTATGATTCACCAATTTCTAATTCTGAAATTATTTTTCAAAATACTTTATATGATGAAAATGCTTCTAATCATTTAGCAATTGGTGCTGGCTATCCATTCAACGTTAAAAATGGTACTGAACTATCTAAAGAAAAGTTACATCAATTAGGTGTTAATGATAGTCAAGTACATGTAGACTTTATGGTCGGTTCAGCTGACATGAATATTGATGGTATTACACAAAATGGTTCTATTATTCCAATCTTTAGAAATGGTAATTGGGCCGAATAATTTGCTGGCTTTTTAATCAAAAGGGGATAAAAATTTTGTCTAAGTTAAATGATTCTACTGAAAAATACTTTTTTAATTATTTGAAAGAACATAATAATTTTTAACTGATCAAGAATATCATTCAATTGCGCATAAAGTAGCGCAAATTCCAGATACTTTTATTGATTATGAAAAGCGCGATGAGATTCATGTTTTTAAATTATTGGTGTTTTTTGGCATTCATCCTAGTAAAGCTCGCAAACCCAGCAAGTTATTAAGCAACAAAATTTACATCCAAAAAAATTAGCGATCAATAATTTTCATGATTTTGCTAATGTGAAAAAAATTAAGAAAAATCATAGTTATTATTTCATAACAAATAAAAATGATTTAAGTGAACATACTGGTGAACCAATTATTGTTCTTTATGATAAGGGAATTTATCTAGTTATTGATAGAAATCATTGTGTTCACGAAAAACTTCTTGAAAATGACAATACTGATAGTGCGTGTGTCATTGATGGCGAGTTTTTATTAAAAAATGATTTATTCATTACTGATTATGATCAGCAATTGTTTGAATGTGAGAATATTTATTTTAAAGCAATTCAAAGAGTGTTAAATCTTAAAAATTAAGATGTTATGGTTATAGTAACGTTTTTGTTATGTATAAATAAATTTAATAAAAAAGACGGATAATTATATATCCGTCTTTTTTATTATGAATAACTTAAAATATATAAAAAAGAACCAGCCGTAGCTGATTCTTTCCCATCTTCTTCTCTTCACCAATAAATCCACCATACGTTAATTATTGAAGATACATAATTAGTATATATTAAAATAATATATAGTAAGTATGATCAGTCAATGATTAACAATTAGTATTATATAATGCATATATATAAAATTCAATTATTAAATATTATTAATTGGGAAATTATGAGTAAAGTGGCTAAACGAATAATTATTACGCTTGTTTGTATTTTAGGTCTTTGCAGTTTGATTTTATTAAATCATCAAAACGGCAAAATTAAATTGGATGATGATCAACATATTGAATTGGTAAAACATCATGGTCATATTTTGGCTTATGATAAACAAAAGCATCTTCATTTACGTGATGTAATTGTAATTAAAAAACAAAATCGTTATTATTTTAATCAAAATGGATATTTATATGAAGTTGTTTTACATCATCGTTGGTATTCTCAGTTAAATCAAGGAGCTCCACAAGGATGTGAGGGAACAGCATTACAGATTGTTGCTTCGTGTGTAAATCGTAATTTAAATTTACATCAAATTTATCAACATATTGGGTATAGTTGGCATACTAATCCTAATGAGGAATTTTATGGTGATCCATTCGCTAAAGGAACTAACAAAAAGAGCGAAACTGTTTGTGCCACACCTATGACTAATAAATTAAAACATAGGTTGCCACAGATTCAAGATTTGACTGGTGCCAATACACAAAAAATTATTCAAGAAATTCAAGCAGGCTATGGTGTAGTAACTTGGGGTAATTATCATTGGAAATTAACGGGTCATCATCATAATATGTATCATGTTATGGCTATTGTTGGATATAAGCCTGGTAAATTTTTAATTTCTGATCCTTATGCTTACCATAAACGCGAATATTGGTTGTCAATGAAGCGTTGGTCCAAAGTTAATCAAAAAATGCAGGGTAAAGGATGGAAAACACCTCAACGAATGAATTTAACGATTCATTAACTTGTCATTATAAATGATAAGCTGTTTTAAATAGACTAATTGCTAAAATCACTGCCAAAATAGCAATAATAATTTTAATGATTTTAATTGGTAAAATTCTGACTAAATGTGGGCCAATAATGCCACCGATTAAAAAACCAATACCTAATGGAATGACGAACAACCAGTGAATATGAGTTTTAGTGATATAGATAAAAGCGGCTAATAAATTAGCTAACCCCATTGTGACATTTTTAATGGCGTTGTATTCTTGAAATGATGTTTTACTGATAAATGATAGTAGAGCAATCATAACTACACCACTAGCTGCACCAAAATAACCACAATAAATTCCTACTAAGAAGACGCCTAACCAAGCTAAAATGGTAAGGATATTTTTTTGATGAGATGGAGTGTTATTAGCAGTTAATTGATTATGATCTTTACGAGGAATTAAAACTAATAGACCGGCAATCAAAATAAAAAAGGGCACAATTTTTTGGAAGGTTTTGGATGGAATAATAAATAAAAGTAGTGAACCAATAATACAACCAATTAGTGTTAGTGGAGCAATTCTAAGTAGTTCTTTATAATTTCCTTTTAGTTCTTTTTGTGAAGCTATTGTTGCACCAACACCAGTAAAAATTTGAGCTAATGTTTGTGTAACATCAGCTGTAATTGGCGGTAAACCTAGATATAATAGTGTTGGATATGCTACCAACGAAGCTAATCCAGCAATAGTGCTAATTGTTCCAGCAATAATACCGGCAATAATTAAGATACAAATAATTCTAATCATACACGTTAAATTCTTTTCTATATTAATTAATGAAAAAGCACTTAAGTTAAAAACTTAAGTGCTTTTATAATAACTAATTTTTAGTTAATTTAGTTATTCTTTTTGCGAGTAGCTCCAGCTAAACCAAGGAATCCTAAAACAGATGCCATGATTTCACCTAAAACAGCTAAGAATGAGTTATTACTTTCACCAGTGTGTGGCAATAATCCCATTTTATCTGTTTTAGCGCCTTTAACGAAATTAGAAGCGTGAGCAATTAATGCGTTGTTAGTTGCTTTGCTACCATTTTCTAATACCCAGTGACCATTAACGTTAACTAATTTTTGACCATTTGGTAAGTTGATAGTTGATGGTAAATTAGTTGGTTGACCATCAATAGCAATTGCCCAGTAAGGATAATTATCATTATTTGCTAAAGCAGAGAACATTAAACCAAAGTTCTTTGCACTTGGACTTAGTAAGTATTGTAGGTACTTAGTTTGTAATAATTGAGCAAATAATTGTTGAGCCCATTGAGCAGCAGTTAAATGTTGGTTTGCATTGTCTTCGTTAACAAAAGCAATACCATTGTAACCATTGTTACGAATGTATTGTAATGCAGAGTCGATGTCATTATCACTTGGAGTAGCTTCTCCATTATCAGTTTGACTCTTAACACCTAAATCAGCGGCTTCAGTAGCAATTTTGTCTAAAGCTTCTTGTTCAGTTAATGGTTGTAAACCATTAGCAGCTCTTAATTGGTTAATTAATTTAACTAAATCAGCTTGAACATCTGATAAGTAGTTTAAAGTGTCATCTGGAAATTCTTTGTAAGTAGGTCCAGCAGGGTTGTTGTCTGGATTGTTTGTATTACCTTGTTCTGGATTACTTGGAGTGGTAGGAGTTGTGTTATCTCCTGTGTTAGGTTGAGATGGATTGCTGTTATTTCCATTTCCTGTATTATCATCTGTTCCTGTGGTATCAGAAGAACTAGAACTTGAGTTGGAACTTGAACTAGAACTGTTAGAAGAACTAGAACTTGAGTTGGAACTTGAACTAGAACTGTCAGAAGAACTAGAACTTGAGTTGGAACTTGAACTAGAACTGTTAGAAGAACTAGAACTTGAACTAGAACTGTCAGAACTAGTAGTTGAAGTTGTTGATGAAGCAGTATTAGAACTGCCATTAGCAGGAGCTGCTAATACAGTACTAGTATGAGAACTACTACTATTAGTAGCAGCGTGTGAAGTTACACCAGCTAAAGTTAATGAAGCTAACGTAGCTACACTAGTTAATAAAATTTTATTTGTATTAATCTTTTTTGACATAACTTTACCCCGATTTTTGTTTTTTTTATTAATACGAAGAGTAGTATATCACTTTTATAAAAAAAATAACATTTTTTATACTTTTTTAAGTAATTATTCATAATTTTTACTATATTTAATTGTTATTTTCATAGATAATAAAAATATAAATAAAGAGGTGATAACGATGCAACAAGATATAAAGCAAACTTTAAAGACAATGTATGAAAATTTATCAAAGTATGGCATTGATCAACCATTAATGCCTATCAGTTTACTAACATTAAGTGGATATTTTGCAACAAGAAAAAATAAATTATTGAAGTTATTTGGAACGAGTGCTGCTTTAGCTGAAGCAGGAATTTATTTACGTACATCTTTAAAAGGAAAATATGATATTTGGCAAGATATTTTAGAACATGAAAATTTAAATTTTAGTGGTAAAGCATTGGATTTAGGTTGTGGACGTGGTGCAGTATTAAATGAATTAGCTAAAAAGATGTATCATCCCGATTCAGTGATTGGGATTGATATTTTTGATCCTAAATATCAAAGTGGTAATAATTTTAGAAACGCTCAACAAAATGTTATTGATAATAAAATTGCTGATAAAGTGACAATTAAATCTGGTGATATTACTGAATTAGCATTTGATGACGAAAGTTTTGACATTATTACTGCTAGTTTTGTTTTACATAATTTATCGGAAGAAAAACAAAAACAAGCGTTATTAGAAGCATGTCGAGTATTAAGTCATGCTGGTAAATTAATAATTGTTGATTTAACTCGTAATATCAATCTTTACCAACAAATATTAATGCAGCATGATATTAATAATTTGCATATTCGTGAAGTAGGTGCTGATGGTTGGTGGTCTGGTCCTTGGATTTCTAGTTCAATTTTAATTGCGAATAAATAATTCTTACATTAATATATAATTAATTAAATCGTAAAAGTTATTATTATGCTTTTACGATTTTTTAATGTAAAAATTTAAGCGTTATTTAATTCAAATTAAATAAACACGAAGAATTAAAATATGATAAAATAATTATTAAAAATTAATGAGAAAGGGATTATTTATGTCAGACAAACAATCACAGCTGAAACGATCAATGTCACCAGCACAAATTGAAATGATTTCATTGGGAGGAGCCATTGGTGTTGGCTTATTTATGGGATCTACTTCGACTATTAAATGGACTGGACCTTCGGTTATCTTAGGTTATGCTTTAGTCGGAATTTTATTGTATGTTATCATGCGTGCTTTAGGAGAAATGCTATACATTAATCCGGGGACAGGCTCTTTTGCCGACTTTGCTACCGAATATATTCATCCTATGGCGGGTTATTTAGCTAAGTGGGCCAATGTTTTTGAATATATTGTAGTAGGAATGAGTGAAGTTGTTGCGGCAACAGAGTATTTGAATTATTGGTGGCCTAAATTACCGGCGTGGATTTCCGGTTTAGTCGTCATTGCTTTTCTAACGCTGGCTAACTTAGCTTCGGCGAAAACGTATGGCACGCTAGAATTTTACTTTGCCATGATTAAAGTGGTTACGATTATTTTAATGATTATTTTAGGTTTTTTGATTATCTTATTTGGTTTTGGTAATGGTGGACACCCGACAGGGTTCAGTAATTTATGGGTGCATCATGGTTTCTTTACTGGTGGAATTAAAGGTTTTTTCTTTGCCATGTCAATCATTGTTGGTTCGTATCAGGGAATTGAATTATTAGGAATATCAGCTGGAGAAGCTAAGAATCCGCAAAAGGCAGTAGTTAAATCAGTTAAATCAGTCATTTGGCGAATTTTAATTTTTTATGTAGGCGCTATTTTTGTGATTGT
>JADIMP010000058.1 GCA_017694665.1 Candidatus Gallilactobacillus intestinavium | reverse complement strand
GTATGTTTTAATTTTTATTATTGAATATATATTATCTGTTATTAGTGGTGCTGAAGTGTTAAGAGCAGATGCTTTTAATAACTTAATGGGTACCATTTCTACAGGTTTGCTAATTATAGGCGTTCATATTGCAACAGATAATGATGATGGTGATAACGATTTAATGGGAGCACCTATAGATAAACAAGCTAGTTTTTATAATAAGAAAAAATATCAGTTACTGCGTTTTCGATTTGAAACAATTTTTACATTAATCGCTTCTATTTTAATGATTGCCATTGCTTTAAGTGTTATTTTTAGCGGAACTCATTCTTTATTAAATTTAAAAAATCAGACAATACCTAAACCTATAGGAATGTTAGGAGCTGTTATTTCGGCATTTATTATTTTAATTATTTATTTAGTTAATTTAATTAAAGGTAAACAAACTAATAATTCTACTTTATTAGCTTCAGCTAAAGATAGTTTGGGTGATGAAATAGCTAGTGTAGGTACGTTTATTTCTATTTTCTTAATGTGTGAATTTCATTTAGTTTGGATGGATGCTTTATCAAGCATAATCGTAGGAATTTTTATTTTATATTCTGGAGTGCAAATTTTTACTGAAAGTAGTTTGAATTTAATTGGATATTTCAATCCTAAAAAAGAAAGAGATTATTGTGATGTTATAACAGAAAATAAAGAAGTTAAATCTATTGTTGGCCTTTCTGCACATTATAATGGTGGATTAATTACAATTGATTGTACATTAATGGTTGATGGTACGATGACAGTTCAAGATTCTTATAATTTATCTAAAAAGATTGAGAATCAATTAAAAAATAAATTTAAAATTGCGGACTTAAGAATTAGTTTTATTCCTTTTTTGTAAATATTATTAATTTATTTTGTTGACAGATAATTTATCAATTGCTTATAATAACAAGGTAATTTTGCCCCATGGTCAAATGGTTAAGACGTCGCCCTCTCAAGGCGGAGTTCTGGGTTCGATTCCCAGTGGGGTGATTATCATCGATTAATGGTGATTTTTTGGGTATTAGCCAAATTGGTAAGGCAGCGGACTCTGAATCCGTAATGTATTGGTTCGAATCCAATATACCCAATTTTTGGACTAGCTAACTAAAGCTAGTCTTTTTTATTATCATTTATTATTTACATTAATAAAACATATTGTTAATTATATCTTATGCTTAACGGAATTTTGAGGAAAAATATTTTGAACTAACTTTTTAATGAAATTAGGGAGATTATTTTAATATCGTTTCTAATTTTTTATTAATATGAAGTCTTTATCATTCGTATTTTAATTGATTATTAGTTGTTCTATTGTTATAGTTATTAACGTATTAATTTAGAGAAGGTGATTTTATGGCATCGATAGTTATTGTTGGTAGTCAATGGGGTGATGAAGGTAAAGGCAAAATGACAGATTATTTAAGTCAAAAAGCCGATATTGTAGTTCGCTCTCAAGGAGGAAATAATGCCGGACATACTGTATCTTTTAATGGAAATGAATATAAATTGCAATTGATACCTTCAGGTATTTTTTCGTCTAATAAGTTAAGCGTTATTGGAAACGGAGTTGTAATAAATCCTGGTTCATTACTAGAGGAAATACGTTATTTAGAACAAAACGGCGTAGATGTTAGTGGTTTAAGAATTTCTAATCGTGCACATATAATAATGCCTTATCATATTTTGTTAGATAAATTGGAAGAAAAAAATCGCGGTGATCATAAAGTAGGTACAACACATAAAGGGATTGGGCCTACATATATGGATAAGGCTTCACGAATAGGTATTAGAATGTGCGATTTATTAGAAAAGGATACTTTTTTTGATAAATTAAAACGAAATTTAGAGCAAAAAAATAAATTATTAACAGAATTTTATCATGTTGAACCATTATCTTTTGATGAAATATTTGACGAATACTATAATTACGGATTGCAATTAAAACAATATGTTTGTGATACTTCTGTTATTGTTAATGATGCCTTAGATCATAATAAAAGAGTTCTTTTTGAGGGGGCTCAAGGGGTTATGTTAGATATTGATCATGGGACATATCCATATGTGACATCTTCAAATCCTGTTGCTGGAGGAGTAAGTACTGGAGTAGGAATAGCTCCTGCTAAAATTGAAAAAGTTGTTGGTATCTGTAAAGCTTATTCTACTCGTGTTGGTGATGGGCCTTTTCCAACAGAGATATTTGATAAAGTAGGCAATAAAATTCGTGAGGTTGGCCATGAATATGGAACAGTAACCCATAGACCTAGAAGAATAGGTTGGTTTGATTGTGTTGCAATGAAGCATGCTAAAAGAGTATCGGGAATTAATTGCTTAAGTTTAAATTTATTAGATGTATTAACAGGAATACCTACTTTAAAAATTTGTGTTGGTTATAAACTGAATGGTAAAAAAATTGACTATTATCCAGCTAGTCTTAAAGAATTAGACAATTGTGAACCAATATATGAAGAGTTACCTGGATGGGATGAAAGCATCACTGAGATAACTAAATTTAGTGATTTACCTGTAAATGCACAACAATATATAAATAAAATTACAGAACTAACAGGAATTAAAGTAGCTACTATATCTGTAGGAGCAGATCGTATTCAAACAATTATTGTAGATGATCCTTGGAATATGGAGTGATTTTTAAAATGATAGATCGTTATACACGTTCAGAAATGGGAAACATTTGGACTGATAAAGAAAAATATTCTGCCTGGTTAAAAGTAGAAATTGCAGTAGTTAAAGCGTGGTCTAATTTTGGTAAAATTCCTAAGGATGATGTTAAGAAAATTGAAGAAAACGCGAAATTTAATATTGCTAGAATAGCTGAACTAGAGAGTCAAACGCATCATGATGTTGTAGCGTTTACAAGAACTGTTTCTGAATCATTAGGCCCTGAAAAAAAGTGGATACATTATGGACTTACAAGTACTGATGTTGTTGATACAGCGCAAGGAATTTTATTACAAAAAGCGAATTATATTTTGCTAGAAGATTTACTAGAATTGAAACAGACTATAGGTAATTTAGCTATAAAATATAAAAATACAGTTATGATGGGTAGAACACACGGAGTTCATGCTGAACCAACTACGTTTGGTTTAAAAATGTGTCGTTGGTATGCTGAAATTAATCGAGATATTGACAGGTTTAAGCATGCTGCTAAAGGTGTTGAAACCGGCAAAATTAGTGGAGCTGTTGGTACTTATGCTAACGTATCTCCAGATATAGAAAAAGATGTTTTAAATCAGTTGAATTTAAATGTACAGCCTATTACAAGTCAAATATTACCTAGAGATTTGCATGCTGAATATGTTGCTACTTTAGCTCTTATTGCTACTAGTTTAGAAAATTTTGCTACAGAAATTAGATCTTTACAAAGATCTGAAATTCATGAAGTAGAAGAATTTTTTGCTGCTGGACAAAAAGGATCATCGGCCATGCCTCATAAAAGAAATCCGGTTGGTTCTGAGAATATTTGTGGTATGGCCCGTGTTATGCGAGGAAATATAGTAACAGCTTATGAAAATGTTTCTTTATGGCATGAACGTGATATTTCTCATTCATCTGCTGAACGGGTTATACTACCGGATACTACTATTGGTTTAGATTATATGCTTAACCGTTTTAATAAAATTTTAAAAAATTTAACTGTTTTTCCAGAAACAATGAAAAAAAATATGGAAAAAACTTATGGATTAATTTATAGTCAAAGAATTTTATTAAAATTAATTAAAACAGGTTTGTCTAGAGAAAGAGCATATGATATGGTTCAAAAATTAACAGCTGATTCATGGGACAATCACACGTCTTTTAAGTTATTAGTTAAAAATAGTGAAATTAATAACTTATTATCAGACGAAGAAATTGAAGAGGCTTTTGATTATCATTATCATTTGCGATACTTGGATGATATATATAAACAAGTTGGATTAAATTAGTTATTAGTTAAAGGATGCTTATAGCATCCTTTTTTATTGCATAATTTGTGATTTATTTAACTATTTATATTAAAATTAATTTAATTAAAGTGAGGAGAATTAACATGTTATTTAGTCGAGATAATCAAGAAGATAGCAAATATTTAGAACCAATTTTTGGTAGTGATAGTGAAGCAAGAGATTTACCGAAATATAAATTACCTGAAAACTCTGTTGACCCCTCGTTAGCTTATCAAATGATTAAAGATGAATTAGAGGATGAAGGAAATGCACGACAGAATTTAGCTACTTTTTGTCAAACATATATGGAACCGGAAGCAACTAAATTAATGGCTGAAACGTTAGATAAAAATGCTATTGATAAGTCCGAATATCCTAGAACGACAGAAATTGAAAATCGTTGTGTAAATATAATTGCTCATTTGTGGCATGCATCTAAAGAAGAACAATTTATTGGTACTTCAACTGTTGGATCTTCTGAAGCTTGTATGTTAGCAGGATTATCTATGAAATTTGCATGGAGAGAACGTGCTAGTAAATTAGGATTAGATTTACAAAAAAGAAAGCCTAATTTAGTTATATCTTCTAGTTACCAGGTTTGTTGGGAAAAGTTTGCAACATATTGGGATGTTGAATTAAGAACAGTCTCTTTAGATAAAGATCATTTGTCTTTGAATCTAAATAAAGTTTTGGATTATGTTGATGAATATACAATAGGTATTGTTGGCATAATGGGAATTACTTATACTGGTCAGTACGATAATATTGAGCGATTAAATGATTTAGTTGAAAAATATAATAAAAAAACTCCTTACAAAGTATATATTCATGTTGATGCCGCTTCTGGCGGATTTTATACTCCATTTATTGAACCTGAAATTAAATGGGATTTTAAATTAAAAAATGTTGTTTCTATTAATGCTTCTGGACATAAATATGGTTTGGTTTATCCAGGAATTGGATGGGTTTTATGGCGTGATAAACAATATGTGCCAGACAATTTAATTTTTAACGTTAGCTATTTGGGTGGATCAATGCCAACTATGGCGATTAATTTTTCTAGAAGTGCGTCACAAATTATTGGTCAATATTATAATTTTGTGCGATTAGGATTTAAGGGATATCATGACATTCATTTAAGAACTCATAAAGTAGCCCAATATTTAACTGAAGAAATAAGTAATATGAAAGATTTTTATATGGTGAATCCTGGAAATCATTTACCTATTTTGTGTTATTCATTAAAACAAGATAAAGATCGAATTTGGAGTTTATATGATTTGTCCGATCGTCTACGTATGCGTGGATGGCAAGTGCCAACATATCCCATGCCAAATGATTTGGATCATTTGATTGTACAAAGAATTGTATGTAGAGCAGATTTTGGAATGAATAATGCGATTGAGTTTATTGAGGATATGAAAATTGCAATTGACGAATTAAATAATTCTAAACTGATTTCAAATAGAAAAGAAAAGCATGATAACTATGGATTTATTCATTAAAACGAATTTTATTGTAAAATATAATATTAATTATTAATTATTTAATGAATAATAAAATCTTTTTCTTCCTTAAATGTTTACATATTTTCTTAAAGTTATAAACTAGAAATTGTAATAATGATTTAAGGAGAAAATTATGAATAAATTTGGTAAATATTCTTTAATGACAAGTTTAGCGGTGTTATTAACGTTAAGTACAAATGCTTTTGTAAAACCTAAAATAACAAATGCGGATAGTTTAGGTGATCAAAGTGTTATGGCGTTAGATTGGTATCAAACGTCTGCTGAATCAAAAGCTTTATATTTACAAGCTTATAATGTTGCTAAGAATAATTTAAATCAAGATTTACAAAATCCTGCCAATAAACCAACAGCAATAATTTTAGATATTGATGAAACTGTTTTAGATAATTCACCTTATGAGGCTTATGCGGCCTTACATGGTGCTTGTTTTCCAAAATTTTGGAATAAGTGGATTAATTCAGCACAAGCCAAACCCGTTCCTGGAGTTAAAGATTTTTTGAATTATGCAAATAGTAAGGGAGTTCAAATTTACTACATTAGTAATAGATCTACTAATCAATTAAAAGCTACGCAAAAAGATTTGCAAAATCATGGATTACCGCAAGCTACAAAATCTCATATTTTATTAAAAACAAAGTCTGAAAAAGATAAAGTTTCTAGAAGAAAACAAGTAGAACAGAATAATAATGTAGTAATGTTCTTTGGAGATAGTTTGACTGATTTTAATAATCCCTCTAAACCAACTATATCAAGTAGATATTCTGATGTAGAACAAAACGCAAATAAATTTGGTGAACAATATATAGTATTACCTAATCCAATGTATGGTGGTTGGGAATCTGCAATTTATGGAAAAGATAATAATAGAAACGATAAGGGTACATTACGTAAAGATCATCTAACAGTATTTAATCCTTCTACAGATAAAGTTAAAGTAAAAACAGTAACTGAAAAATAAATTGTTAAAAGTCGGGAATTTTTGGTTCCCGACTTTTTTATTTAATATGTAGAATTACCAAGATTAAAAAATCGTGTTATGGTATAAATATCATTTGGAAAGTTAGGTGATTATGTGTTTTTATCAATGCAACACTTACGTAAAGTTTATTCTGGAAATAAAGTTGCAGTTAAAGATTTTAGTTTAAATGTAAAAAAAGGCGAATTTATTTGCTTCATTGGTACGTCAGGATCAGGTAAAACAACGACTATGAGAATGATTAATCGTATGTTAAAGCCTACTTCAGGACAAATTATATTAGAAGGTAATGATATTTCGGAAATAAATCCAGTTAAATTACGTCGAAGAATAGGCTATGTAATTCAAAATGTTGGTTTACTTCCGCATATGACGATTGAGGAAAACATAGTTTTAGTTCCTAAATTATTAAACTGGGATGAAGATGAAAGACATAAAATTGCTAAAAAGATGATTAATCTTGTAGAGTTACCAGAGGAATTATTAAAAAGGTATCCAGCAGAATTGTCTGGTGGCCAGCAACAAAGAATAGGTGTGGCTAGAGCATTAGCTGCTAAGCAAGATTTAATTTTAATGGATGAACCATTTAGTGCTTTAGATCCATTGACTAGAGAAAAATTACAAGATTTGGTGAAAAAATTACAAAAAAAATATAATAAAACATTTATTTTTGTTACCCATGATATGGATGAGGCACTGAAATTGTCTGATAGATTAGTTGTTATGTCTTACGGTAATATAGAACAAATAGCTACTCCAGAAGAAATTTTAAAGAATCCTGCAAATAGTTTTGTTCGTGATTTGATTGGTAAAGAAAGATTAATTCAAGCGCGTCCTAATATTATTACAGTTGGACAAATCATGTCTAAAAAACCTGTTACTTTAACTAAAAATGAAACTATGCATAGCGCTTTAAAATTAATGCATGATGAAAGAGTAGATACTTTACTTGTAACAGATGATGAAAAACACTTACTAGGCTTTATAGATGTTGAGGATATTAATGATCATTATTCGCCTAATAAAAAAATTGAAGATTTAATTAATGCAGATATTTTATATGTAAATGAAAATTCTATTATTAGGGATACGGTTAATAAAATATTAAAACGGGGCTATAAAAATATTCCTGTAGTTAATGATGATCACAAAATTGTTGGTATTGTAACTCGTACGGCATTAGTAGACATTATTTATGATGCTTTGACTATTGATGATTCAAAGGTAGGTGATTAGCATTATTGAATTTTTACACAGTTATGGTAATCAATTATTGTTAAAGTTATGGCAGCATATATATATATCTGGCTTTTCTTTGATTCTAGGAATTTTATTTGCTGTTCCATTGGGTATTTGGCTTTCAAAACATAGAAAATTTGCTAATCCATTA
Organism: Candidatus Gallilactobacillus intestinavium; assembly: GCA_017694665.1. Lineage (GTDB taxonomy): Bacteria > Bacillota > Bacilli > Lactobacillales > Lactobacillaceae > Gallilactobacillus > Gallilactobacillus intestinavium. The sequence continues at coordinate 5,569 of JADIMP010000058.1, read as the reverse complement.
ATTAGTTTAGCTAGTGTTATGCAAACAATTCCTGCAATGGCATTATTAGCAATGATGGTTCCTTTATTTGGGATAGGTGTCAAACCTGCAATAATAGCTTTATTTATTTATTCTTTATTACCTATTTTGAGAAATACATATTTAGGCATTATTAATTTGGATCCTAATGTAGTAGATGCGGCGAAGGGAATGGGAATGAATGCTTTTGAATCTATAAGATTAGTAGAATTACCTTTAGCTGCACCAGTTATTATGTCTGGCATTAGATTATCGGCAACTTATGTTATTGCGTGGACTACTTTAGCTTCTTATATAGGTGCAGGAGGATTAGGTGATTTTATATTTAATGGATTAAATATGTATCGAAGTGACTTGATATTAGGTGGATCTATTCCGGTAATATTGTTAGCTTTAATAGTTGATTTTATTTTAGGTAAATTAGAGGATAAATTGACACCTCGAGTTGAAGGATAGGTGATTTTAATGAGCCATATGAACACCTGGCAACAATTAATTTATTATTTACATCATAATGGGGGATATGTATTACAACAATTTAATATACATTTTTTGATTTCTATTTATGGTGTGTTATTTGCAGTTATTGTAGGAGTTCCGATAGGCATTTGGATTTCAAAATATCGAAAAATGAGTAATTGGATAATAGGAATTGCTAACGTTATTCAAACTATACCATCTTTAGCATTATTATCTATCTTAATGTTAGGATTAGGATTAGGTGCTAATACGGTTATAGTTACGGTTTTTTTATATTCATTATTACCTATTATTAAAAACACTTATACAGGTATGTGTAGTATAGATTTAAACTTATTGGATGCTGGTAAAGGAATGGGAATGACTAAATTAGAAAGATTATTTTATATTGAATTGCCCTTGTCTTTATCAGTAATAATGGCAGGAATACGTAATGCATTAGTCTTGGCTATTGGAATTACAGCGATAGGAGCTTTTATTGGTGCAGGAGGATTAGGATCTATTATTATTACAGGAACTAATGCTACAAATGGTGGAGCAATTATTTTAGCTGGTGCTTTGCCTACTGCTTTGATGGCAATTATTTGTGATCTTTTTTTAGCTTGGCTTGAAAAATTGTTTGATCCAGTAAAAAATTATAAATAAAAAAGGACGTTAATTACGTCCTTTTTTATTTATATAGAATTAAAATGTTGGAGGAAATGATAGTTTTTCAAAATTATTAAAGTCAATGTTAGGATAATGATTTTTTAAAGCTTGGATAAGTAATTCTTGAGCTAATTTAGGATTTCTAGTTAAGATTGGACCGTGAAAATAGGTACCATAAGTATTTTTATAGTGTACTCCTTCTGTTTTATCTTTACCGTTATTACCGTAACCTTCTAAGACTTTTCCTAAAGAAGTTCCTTTTTTACCTAAAAACGTCATCCCTTGATGGTTTTCGAATCCATGGTATTTATTATGTGTAATTGGGTCTTCAATAATAGTGTTACCAATAAATCTATTTTCATTTTGATTGAGTGTATAGTGATCTAATGATCCAGAACCCATAACTTTTTCACCTTCTGCGGTCACATAATATTTGCCAATTAATTGAAAACCACCACAAACTCCTAAGAAAACACCGTTATTTTCAATGAATTTAGTTATTTGGGATGATTTTTTAAGTAGATCTTTGGAAACCACTTTTTGTTCAAAGTCTTGACCACCACCGAATAATACTAAATCAAAATCATCAGCGTTAAATGTATCATTCAAACTGATCAATTGTGGAATGATTTCAGTATCCATAAATTTTCCATAATATTGCAATGCATAAATATTACCTATATCTCCGTATGTATTCATTAAATCACCGTAAAGATGAGCTATTTTCAATGAATATTTCATTTTATTCTATTCCTTCCGTAATGTAATTATATTTTGATAGGATATTTCTAAATTGTAGAGTTGCAGTATATGTTGCAAAAACATAAATATTTTTAGTAGGAGCTTGTTTTATTAGATCGATTATTTTATCTAATTTTGGTTCTTCAATTATTTCCTTTTGTCCAGCTACTTTAAATCTAAACACTATATCTTTATAACGTTCTCCACCTAGAATTGTTTGTTTAATTTGTTTTTGACCGTTGCTTAGTTTAGCATTAACTAACATTTCAAAATTGCCGTCCCATATCCAGCTTGTATCTATACCATCTGCATAATTTGCATTCAATAATGTTACTAAGGTGAATGGTTTTGAATCAGATAGTGCAGTATTTACTACTTGATTAAAACCAACAGGATTTTTAATGAGCATCATTGTAACTTTTTTGTCTTCTATATTAATTACTTCTTGGCGACCAAAAACTTTTTTATCGTCTAAAAGAATATTTTTAATAATCTCATCTTTTATATTGAAAAATTTAGCAACAGTATATGCAGCCAAAACGTTGTATATGTTGTACAAACCTCCTGTATTAAAAGTGAAGTCTGTGTTATCAATTTGAAAAATAGATTGTTTGGGTGTCAATTGAATTAATTTATTTACAAAGTGATTTAATTTAGGACGTTTAAAATCGCAATTTGGACAGAAATAGTTACCTAAATTGGCATAAATTATTTCGTGATAATGAATTATATGTTGACATTTTGGACACAAAATACCATCGGTATTGATAGGAGCTTTCAAATCTTTGTTATCATCTTCAGGGTGTAAGTGGAATCCGTAGTAAATAATTTTGTTAGGCAAATTAACAGAATTAAATATAGGTTCATCGCCATTAGCTATAATAGTAGCGTTGGGAGCTAATTTAACTCCATCAATTATTTTTTTATAAGTAGTATAAATTTCACCATAACGATCTAATTGATCTCTAAAAATGTTTGTAAACACGAATAATATAGGTTTTATATAACGGGTTATTTTAATTACGTTTGCTTCGTCAATTTCTAAAATAGCTAAATTTTTTTGCTTTTTTTTAGATGCCTTTAAAAACGTGCCAACTATTCCTTGTTCCATGTTTGACCCGCTAGGATTTGTAATAAGTTCAGGGTATTTATTTTTTAATAAACGAACAGTTAATGCAGTTGTTAAAGTTTTACCATTGGTACCTGTTATTACAATGACGTCGTAATTTTTACCGATTTCTTTTAATATTTCAGGATCTATTTTTAAAGCTATTTTTCCGGGTAGTGATGATCCTCTATGGAAAATGTTGTGTAATATCCAGTAACTTGATTTTCCAGCAAAAGTAGCAAGAGTACTTTTAAATGACATAAAAACTCCTTAAATATTAATTTATTAGTATTATAAAGCTAAAATTATTATAATAATCTTTTGTTGTATTTTCTAATTATTTATATAATTAATGATTAGGTGATTATTTAGTTAAATGTAGGTGATTTTTGTATGGCACAATTATTTTTTAGATACGGAGCAATGAACTCTGGAAAAACTATGGAAATTTTGAAAGTTGCTCATAATTATGAAGAACAAGGTAAAAAAGTAGTTATTATGAAGAGTGCAGTAGATACTCGTGATGATGTTAATTATATTACTAGTCGTGTTGGTTTAAAGAGAAAAGCATATTTAATTAATGATGATACTGATATTTATCAAGTAATTAAAGATATGGATGATAAAGTATCTTGTGTGTTAATTGATGAAGCACAGTTTTTAAGTAAACATCATGTTATAGATTTAACGAAAATTGTGGATGAATTAAATATTCCTGTGATGACTTTTGGTTTAAAGAATGATTTCAGGAATGAATTATTTGAAGGTTCAAAGTATTTACTTTTATTTGCTGATAAAATTGAAGAAATGAAAACAATTTGTTGGTTTTGTGAAAAAAAAGCTAGCATGAATTTACGTATTAATAATGGGAAACCAGTTTATACAGGTGATCAAATACAAATGGGCGGTAATGAAAGCTATTATCCAGTTTGCAGAAAGCACTATTTTCATCCTAATTTAAAATAAAGGAGTATTTAATAATATGAATCCAATGTTTAATAAATTAGATTCCGTTTTAGATAGATATGAGGAATTAAATGAATTGTTGAGCGATCCAGAAGTTATTAATGACACTGATCGTTTTATGAAATTATCAAAAGAGGAAGGGAATCTAAGGGAAATAGTATCTAAGTACCGTCAATATAAAAAAATTAGTCAAGAATTGTCTGATGATAATGATTTATTGCATAGTGATTTGGACGAAGAGTTAGAAGCTTTAACAAAAGACGAAATTAAAGATTTGACAAAAAAATTAGAACAGTTGGATCAAGAATTAACTGTGCTAATGTTACCTAAAGATCCTAATGATGATAAAAATATTATTATGGAAATTCATGGTGCTGCTGGTGGAGATGAGGCAAGTTTATTTGCTGCAGATTTATTCAATATGTATTCTAAGTATGCAGAAAAACATGGTTGGAAGGTTCAAATTATTGATGAAAATGATACAGAAGTAGGTGGATTTAAAGAAATTGTTTTAATGATATCAGGAGATAAAGTGTATTCAAAATTAAAATTTGAAAATGGTGCCCATCGTGTTCAAAGGGTACCAGTAACTGAATCTGCGGGTAGAGTGCATACTAGTACGGCAACAGTGGGCGTTATGCCAGAATATGAAGATGTAGATATCGATATTGATCCTAAAGATGTTAGAGTTGATGTATTTAGATCTTCTGGAGCTGGTGGTCAGCATATTAATAAAACCAGTTCTGCAGTTCGAATGACTCATTTACCTACTGGAATTGTTGTATCTATGCAAGATCAACGTTCACAACAACAGAACAGAGCCAAAGCAATGGAAATTCTTAAACAACGTGTTTATGATTATTATGCTCAAGCTGAACAAGATGAATATAATGAACAACGTAAATCAGCTGTTGGTACTGGTGATAGATCTGAAAGAATTAGAACTTATAATTTTCCACAGAATAGAATAACAGATCACCGAATTAATTTAACTTTGAATAAGTTAGATAAAGTATTAAATGGTGAATTAGATGAAATTATTGATGCGTTGATATTAGATGAGCAGGCCAAAAAAATGCAGGATTTAGAAAATGAATGACTTTAATACATTAATCGAAGCCAAAAAATGGTTTTTACAACAAAGTAATAGCTTTGATGATTTGTTATTTAATCGTTTAATCAGAGATTTGTTTGATTTGTCTGATGTGGATTTTTTGTTGAAACAACATGATTTTTTAACTGATTTAGAGAAAGAAAAAATAAAGTCTGCTACTACTAAGTTGTTAACTGGTAAACCATTACAGTATGTTATTGGCTTTTCTAGATTTTATGGAAGAAAGTTTATTGTCAATCCAAATGTATTGATTCCAAGAGTTGAAACTGAAGAGTTAATAGATTGGATACTAAGTGATTATAAAAATGATAATAAACCATTATCAATTTTAGATTTAGGAACTGGTAGTGGTGTTATTGCTATTACATTGTCATTAGAGTTTCCAGAGTCTAAGGTTATAGGCTCTGATATTTCTGATAAAGCTTTGAGTGTTGCTAGATTAAATGCTCTTAGATTAAATAAAAATGTCGAATTAATTAATAGTAATTTGTTCG
>JADIMP010000057.1 GCA_017694665.1 Candidatus Gallilactobacillus intestinavium | reverse complement strand
AATTAAGATTATTAATATTTTTTATAACATAGTTAACCATAATACAGTCATTATGTTAATTCAATGAAATATTCATAATTTTAAAAAAAATTAACATATATATTAACTAACAGGCAACATTAAAAAATTATTTTCATTCTTTAATAAAATTTTCGCTGCTAAATGTAATCGGGATGAATGCTTAACATGTTCAATTTCCCAACGTTTCCATAAATCTGTCGTTATTTCTTGAATTTCTATATCATTTAAATTAATTTTATCTAATTGTGCTAGTTTTTCTTCGTCTGACGGTAAATTCTTTTTAAGTAATGCCCTTGTTAAAAATCTAATCCAATTAAAATTGGTTAATTTATTTAAATAAGCTAAATGTGTCCATGGTAGAGAAACTAACTGATTATCAATAAATACATAAAACCCTGTTACTAAATTCTTAAAAAGAGTCTTACTAAGACTATTACAATCAAATTCTTTAAATTGACTGCTTATCTTACGATTCTGGTTTTTAAAGATATCTATTAAGTAATATTCATTAGTAAATTGATCATAAAAGTAAATCGGTTCATCTAAAATATCATTTAATACAAAATCATAATCTTGTTTAGCTTTATTAATTAATAACAAATCAACGTTTGGACAACTACTTTTTATTTTTTCAATTAATTTAATCCTATTTCCAGGCACAAAAATTTTCGTTGGTTGTTCCTGATTAATCAAATTAATAACATCTGATATTTCTTGTGGTTCTATATATCGTTTATCTGCCAATTCGGGAATTAGGCTAATAGCATTAGGATTATTATTTAATACAATGACGTAATATCCTTGTTGATGTAATTCTTGAATAACATTACTCATTATTAATTCACCGGCTGCACCATCACCTAACCTAAACGATCCAGTAGTTATTACCAATACTCGTTCTTTATTATTAGTAATGTTACTTTCGTTTTCATCTTCATAAGTAGAATAAAATGTAGGAACTATTTCATTAAACTCTCCTGCCGTAGGCTCAATTAATTTATATTTTGGTAGTACATTCTTACTAATACAGTTCTCCAAAATATCATCTGTATCCATATTCCACAATTGTGCAATTAATCCATCACTTAATCCATTCTTTTTAGCTAACTCTAATACATCAAAATTCCCATATTGATTAGCAATATTTAATTCCAATTGATAAATATTTCTTAATTTATAAATAAAAAATTTATTTATATGTGTTAATTCTGATATTTCATCAACTTCATAACCTCGTCTTATCGCCTCTAGTATTACCATTAGATGATTACTATCAGGTTGAATTAGACGCTTAACTAATTCATCATCTCGTATATCAGTTAATAAATTAAATTCAAAATCATGTTTATGAAAATGAGCACTACGCATCGCTTTTAAAATCGCTTCTTCAACAGATCTACCTACCGCAATAGTAGATCCAACTGATTTTTGTACTACAGAAAGGCGATGATTAACTCTATTACTTACCGATTTAGCCTCATCAAATTCAAATATCGGAAATTTAACTACAATATGATCTAACGTTGGTTCGATCAATGCTGTTCTTTTACTAAACGTACTTGGTAATTTGACTTCTGATAAAGGAATCCCAAGAAGTAAACTAGTAGCTACTAATGTTATTGGGTAACCAGTTGCTCTAGCCAATAAAGCTGAAGCATAATCAAAAAATGGCGTAATTTTCATTACATAATGTTTATTACTATCTTCATCAAGCGCAAATTGAATGTGTACAGGACCAATAATGTTTAACTCATCTGCAAGTCTAAATGCTACTGTACGCAAATATTGATATTGATCGTCATCTAAAGTTTGTACCGGCGTAACACTTATTGAATCAAATGTATTGATGCCCACTGGATTGATATCTTCTAAAGCACCAATTAAAATCTTATTCCCATTAATATCTCTTAATACTTGAAAACCTATTTCTTTTAAACCAACTAAACTTCTTTCTACAGTTATACTTTCCGTTTTGTCTTGGTCAAAAATTTTTTGCAAATAGTGATCTAAATCATCTGCATTATTGAATACGTGTTGTTCACTCAAATGTTCATTTTTCTTTATTAAAACTGGAAAGCCTATTTTTCTGGCAATATCAAAAGTATCACTAATATTATTTGCTTTTTCTGACTCAATAATCGATTCATTCAAGGCTTTTAGGTGTTGATTCAACTTTAATTGATCACCAATCATTCCAAGTGTGTCAAACGGCACCCCTAAAACTATAACTTGATTCTTACGTAAAAATCCATCATTTATTAATTGATTAACAGCACTTATAGAATTAGGACCACTGACCGATAATATTAAAATTTTAATATTATTTTGGATAATAACATTTTTAATGATTTCACTATTATATGGATCCCCAAGGATTCGTTTAATTTTAGAACTATCTAAAGTAAAAGAATATGGATTATTATTTAGATAATAAGTATTTAATTTAAAATGATTAAGAATATTTAATAACTGATATGCAGACGAATCTAATTCAGTCTCGTGACCAAAATAATTAGACCCATCTCCTAAAACCAAAGTATTTATTTTGTTTTCTGACTTAGTAAAAATTTCTTTATATAATTCTTTTAATTTTGCAAAAAAATTATAATTAATTAAACTTTCTTCATTACTTAAAGATTCCATTTAAGTTCCTCACAACATATCAATAAAATCATCAAAAATTCTAGTTGACTCTAACGGTCCAGGTGTAGCATCAGGAGAAAATTCTACTGAAAAAGCTGGATAATTGCGATGACGCAATCCTTGAATTGATCCATCAATTAAATCAACATGTGTGATTAATAAATCTTCATGATTTACAGTTTTTCGTTGCACAATATAATTTTCTGCTTGATTGGCATACATAATTTGCTTTGTAACGATTTCCAAAATAGGATGATTACTACCTTCATGAGCAATTTGTAAAGGTTCAATTGACGCACCATTAGCTAAAGCAAACAATTGATGTCCTAATCCTATTCCTAGCAAAGGTATCTGTTTTTCTAAATCAACAATTTTATCTAAAATTACTTTATCTACTAAGTTAGGATCACCTGGCCCGCTAGACAAAATTATTCCATCTGGATCTAAGTTTAAAATATTTTCTAGAGAAAAACTTGCTGGTACAACAATAATATTGGCATGTCGTTTAGATAATTCTCTTAACATACCCTTTTTTAATCCAAAATCTAACACAACTATATTGGGGCCGTCACCAGGAACTACATATGTATTTTGATTGCTATCCAACAAACTATCTGGTAAAACAGTAGCATTTAATTGATCAAAAGCATGATCGTCTGGGTAATCAACAATACTAGCTTTCAAATTTTTATTAACGTGTAATTGATGAACTAATTTTCTAGTATCAATATCATAAATTCCTGGAATATTATGTAATTTTAAAAAGTCATCTAATGTAACTTTTTGTTTTCGATTAGTGGATATATTAGAAATGCTATGAACAACTACTCCTTTAATGACTGGATCTATTGATTCATAGTTTTGATATTTAATACCGATATTACCTAAAGTAGGTACTGTAAAAACAACAATCTGATTATGATAAATAGGATTAGTTATTACTTCTTGATATCCTGTCATATTCGTATTATATATAATATTTCCACTTGTGGTAGCTTGAGCACCAAAAGCTTGGCCTTTATAAGCACTACCATCAGAGAGGATTAAGTAACGATCCATCGTTAAAATACCTCAAATTAATTATTAGTGATAATTTCAACTGCGTCTTTTTTATCAATTTCTTGTACTAATACTTTAATTGTTTCGCTTTGTGCACTAGGGATATTTTTACCAACAAAATCAGCACGAATTGGCAATTCTCTGTGTCCTCGATCAACTAAAACTGCCAAATTAATACTACTTGGTCTACCTAAATCCATAATAGCATCTAAAGCAGCACGAATTGTTCTACCCGTATATAAGACATCATCTACAACAACAATCTTTTTATCATTAATATCACCATAATCACCACTAATAGATGGTGCAGTATTCTTTACATTTTCCTTAATGTCATCGCGATAATTACTAATGTCAATTTCTCCAACTGGTATTTGTGCATTTTCTAATTGTTGTAATCTAGTAGCAATTCTCTTAGCTAAAAAAACTCCTCGAGTTTTAATTCCCATTAATATTAAATTATTAACCCCACGATTTTTTTCAATAATTTCATAAGTTATTCTCGTTAAAGCTCTTTGCATAGCCATGCTATCTACAACTTCTTTTTTCATTTAACAGTTCCTCATTTCGTATAAAAATTAAAAAATAAATACCCAAGTAATTACTAAAAATATAATCATTAACATTGCAATCACACCAATTGCATAAATAATTTTATACCAAATATTCATTATAAAAATTCCTTACTATCAAAAATAATTGTAACTGGTCCGTCATTAATTAATTCAACTTTCATATCAGCACCAAAGATTCCTTCTTTAACTGTAACTAATTGACTTAATTGTTGATTAAAATCTTTCCAATAATTTTTTGCTTTATTTACATCAGCTAAATATTTATTAAAACTAGGACGATTACCATGCTTAATATCTGCATATAAAGTAAATTGTGAAACTGATAAAATTTCACCATTAATTTGCTGTACATTTAAATTCATTTTATCTTGTGCATCATTAAAAATCCGACAATTAGCAATTTTATTAACCAAATAAGAAATATCCTCACTAGAATCATCTTTTCCAACACATACTAGTAATAACAAACCATTTGTAATTGAAGAAATTAAATTATTATTTACTTTTACACTAGCTGATTTTACCCGTTGAGCTACTACTCGCATTACTTAATGGCCCTTTCTACTTCATATACATCTGGAATATTCTTCAAATTTGTAATAATTCTATTTAAATCTTCTAAATTATGAACACTAATCAATAAACTAATTAATACATATTTATTTTGCTGTACCCGACCACTTACAGAATCCACCATTTTTGTTGTATTATTAACAATTCTTAAAACATCATTTAAAATTCCTACACGATTAAATCCTCGAACTTGTAAATAAGAAGTATACAAAGCATTCTTATCTCGAATATTCCAACTAACATTTACTAACTTACTACTGTCTATTTGTTCCAAATTAGAACAATCGTTTCGATGAACTGAAATTCCTTTACCTTGAGTAATATATCCAACTATATCATCACCAGGTACTGGAAAACAGCAATTACTTAATCTAACTAAAACATTATCTATTCCTTCAACAGCAACATCACCATGGACAATTTCTTTTTCTTGTTTATTATCATCATTATCATCCGTTGAACGATTTAAAATTTCCTGTTCCGAATTTAAATCATTAACAGTTTTAGCTTTTTGTCGTTGCTCTTCAGTTAAACGATTAACTAAACTAATTACATTAATATCGCCAAAACCAATTGCCGCAAATAAATCATCAATATTGTTATATGATAATTTTTCAACTACCTTTTGTAGATTATCCTGAGTTAAAATTTCGTCAACATTATAATTATTGTTTTTAAGTTCTTGAATTAAACGCTCTTTACCATATTCAATATTGTTTTCTTTATCTAACTTACGAAAATATCGTTTTATCTTATTAACTGCTCTTCTAGTATGAACAATTTGTAACCAATCACGCTTAGGATACGATTTGTCTGACGTAGCTATTTCTACAATGTCACCAGTCTTAATTTGATAACTTAAAGGAACAATTTTACCATTTACTTTAGCACCAGTTGTATGATTACCTACCTGTGTATGAATTAAATATGCCATATCTAAAGGACTAGAACCTTTTGGTAATTCGATCACATCACCCTTAGGTGTAAAAGCGTAAACACAATCAGTAAACAAATCGCCTTTTACACCCTCCATAAATTCATCATCACTATTAGACATATCTTGAAATTCAATTATTTGTTTAAACCAATTTAATTTATTCTCATCATCATTAAATTGAACCTTATTAAATTGACCTTGTTTATAAGCCCAATGAGCCGCAATACCATATTCAGCTATCTCATGCATTTTTTTGGTACGAATTTGAATTTCAATAGGATTCCCTTTAGGACCAATTACTGTTGTATGCAATGACTGATACATGTTTGCTTTCGGCATAGCTATATAATCTTTAAATCTACCTGGAATTGGTTTCCAATGTGTATGAACAATTCCTAAAATGTCATAGCAATCTTTTACATTATCAACAATGACACGTAATGCTAATAAATCATAAATTTGATCAAATTCTTTATGCTTAGTCTGCATCTTACGATAAATAGAATAAATGTGCTTAGGTCGTCCATAAATTTCTGTTTGAATATTTAATTCATCAATTAACTGTTTCAACTCATCAATTGCTTGATTTACAATAGCAACTCGTTCTTTTAGTTTTATTTTCATTGAATCAGCAATTTGATAATATTCTTTCGGCTTTAAATAACGTAAACTTAAATCTTCTAATTCCCACTTAATTGTGTTAATTCCTAAACGATCTGCTAAAGGTGCATATATTTCTAAAGTTTCATTGGCAATTTGTTTTTGTTTTTCTTCAGATAAAAATTGCAAAGTGCGCATATTATGTAAACGATCTGCTAACTTAACAATAATGACGCGAATATCATGTGACATGGCCAATAATAATTTACGATGATTAGCAGCTAATCTTTCTTGATTAGATCGATACTCAACTTGACCAATTTTAGTTACTCCATCTACTATTTCAGCTACATCTGTCCCAAAATTATTTTTAATATCAGTCAACGTCGCTGGAGTATCTTCAACTACATCATGCAAAAAGCCTGCCTCAATAGTTTCTTTATCCATTTTTAATCTAGCTAAAATAGACGCCACTTGCACCGGATGTACAATATATTCAATACCTGATTTTCTAGTTTGTCCGCTATGCATTTTTTTAGCATATGTATAAGCTTGTTTAATTTGTTTTATTTGTACATCATCCATATACGTGGATAAATATTCAATTAAATGATGAATTGTCCATTCTTTTGAAGAATCCATATGTACTCCATTAATTTAAAGTTTTTAATATACCTATTTTACAAGAAATATTTATATAAATAAAAAAGAGAGACAAATTATCTCTCTTTTTTGTTGATTCCTATAAATGATAAATAACCTAAGTAAGAAACCAATAAATATACAATTGCTAAAAAATATGCATACATATGTGCATTCAATTTCATAATTAAGGTTGTTATTGCAAAAATACAAGGCATCAATAATTGATACCATAAACTATCATGATATCTAGCTAACATAATTCCAAAAACAAAAGCATAAATTAAATTTATAATAAATAAAACAATTACTACTTTTAAAACTACCTTAATTCTTAACAAATCACAAAGCCAAGGCAATGCAAATCCACAAATAATACTACTTATTATATAAAAAATAATTCGATTTCTATCTTTATTCATATTGACAATACTTCTTTAACAATTAATTAAACATCAGTTAGAAATTATAGCACTAATCTTCATTTACGTTTAAATAATTCTAAATAATACGATAGACAACTTAAAAAATATAATGGTGCAGTTTCTGTTCTTAAAATACGCGGGCCTAAACTTACTGAAATATAGCCTAAATCAGATAATTTTTTGATTTCATCACTACTTATACCACCTTCTGGACCAAAAACAGCGGTAATTATTTGATTATTTTTATTATCAATAATGCTGTGAAAAATTTCAGCTAATTTACTGTGCTCTCCTTGTTTAGCCGTTTCTTCATAAGCAATTAATTTATAGTCTGTTTGTAACTTAGCAACATCTATTAAACTATCACAATACGATACTTTAGGTATTAACAATCGGTGTGATTGTTCTGCTGCTGATTGTGCAATTTTCTGTAAACGTTGTATTTTCTTAGCATAGTTTTTACTCCAATTACTAATTGAACGTTCCATATTAACAAAATATACTTCGCTTACTCCTAATTCTGTTGCCTTTTGAACAATCCAATTTATTTTTTCTCCCTTAGGTATTCCACAAATAATCCTTGCTTTAATTGGTAATTCAACCTGAAAATCTATAACCTTTAATCCTAAAAAATTAACTCTTTTATTGTCGTAATCAACATCAATAATTTTGCTCAATAAAATAGTTTGATTAGGCAAAACCAATTCTATACATTCCCCAATGTTACTTTTTAGTACTTTAATTAAATGATCAAATATTTCATCAGATAACCAAAAATTTTCATTTTCTCCAAATTGTTTATCTACAAAGTAATGTTGCATATTATTCCTGACTTATTTACAAAAATTAAACGTACTTTAACTTAAAATAAAGTACGTCTAATTATACAAAAGATTTAATTTAATATTAATCATAATAATTAATTAAATAAAATAAATCCTGTTAATAATCCAACTAATCCAATTACAGCCATAATTCCAAACACTGACCAAGAAATAATTTCTACTTTATTCCATTTTTCTTGACGTTCTTTTTTACCTTTAAAATAAAATGGAAATCCTGTTATCCAAACAATAGCTGCTAATAACAAATATTTTAAACCTGCTCCGTATAACATAAAGACTGTAAAAGAAACTGCAATCACAGCCCAAATACTAGAAGTAATTCTTTCTTTAGCACTTCTATTTTCAAATCCTGTTCCACAAATAACACTCTTTAAAGCATATAAAGCAACCATTAAATAAGGAACAATTGATAAAGAAGTAGAAAACTTTAATAGTACTTCGTATCCTGCAGAATATGCTCCAGCAACAATCATTAATGCCTGTGTAATTCCAGCTGTCACAATTAGTGAGTTCACTGGAGCTTCATGTTTATTTAACCCATTTAACCATTTAGTACTAGAACCTCCTCTACCAGCTAAACGAACTTCTTCTGCACTTAAATTTACCCAAGCAATTAATGCTCCTAAAACTGAAATGATTAAACATATATTAATTAACCATGCACCCCATTTACCCACCATATGTTCCATTAATCCGGCCATAGAAGGTGCATGCAAACTACTAATCATTCTAGGTGATAATAAACCTACCGATAAAATACTAGTACCAACTAATAATAAAATAACAATAATTGCACCAATAGTAGTAGCCTTAGCTACATCGGAAAGTTTTTTAGCACGGGTGGCAAAAATGGTACCTGATTCAATCCCAATTAATGTCCACATTGCAGCAAGTAAAACATTTTTACTTTGACCAAAAATCGATACATTTTGATAATGATGTAATGAAGTACTATAAACCCACGTGCTACTAAAATGTGCCATAAAAATATGTGGATTAAAATTAATAATTGCTAAAATTAAAAATGCTGCAATTGGTAAAACTTTAGCAACTGTGGTTATATCGTTTAACCAAGTTTCAGTATGTACACCACGCAAAACTAAAAAAACAATAATCCAAAGAATAATAGATGCAACTATTACAGCTGGCCAAGTTGTACCATTTCCAAAAAATTTAAAAATAGCAAAACTACCAAAGGCAGAAAACAAAACCGTCAAATAACTTGCGTTACCAATTGCATCTCCGGCACCATGTCCATAAGCAGCCAAAAAGCCACCGACATCACCAAACATATGTTTACTCCAACCATAAATTCCATCATCTATATTTGGTTGTTGTAAGGTTAAATTTCGATATACCGAGGCTAATGACAACATTCCAATTGCAACAATTAACCACCCAATCAAAATACCTTCTGGATTAGCACCTTCAGTCATCGTTGCTGGTAAAGCAAAGATACCTGAACCAATTGTTCCACCTACAACTAATGCAGTTAATCCCCCTAAATTAACTTTACTTTTAATTTCTGTTTGATTATTTGTTTTGTTCATCTTTGCACCTCCTTTTGCAATTTGTGATTATTTTCACATAATTATTATAATATTTTAAAAATATTTGTTAAATCCATTAATAAATTCAATAAAAAAGACTTAGAGCAGCACATACTCTAAGTCTTTTTAACTATTATTTTTAGCAATAATACCAAACCATTCACCTAAATTTAAAATCTCAACAATTTTAAATTGATGATCTACTAAACACTGTTTAACAACATCAAATTTATCCTTAATAATTCCACTCAAAAGTAAAAAACCATTTTTAGATAAATTATTTAACGTTTGTGGAATTAACGGCAAAATTATTTCAGCTAATAAATTACCAATAATAATATCTGCTTTAACATTTACATCATTTAATAAGTTATTTTTTTTTAAAACAACATTATCAACTTGCGGATTTAATTTCAAATTATCTTTACTTGCGTCAATCGCAATTTGATCAATATCATATCCATATACTTGTTTAGCACCCAATAGCCTTGCCAAAATAGCTAAAACTCCTGAACCAGTACCTACATCAATAACCGTTTCATTACCACGCATTGTCATTTCTAATGCTTGAATCATTAATTTAGTCGTTGGGTGAGTCCCAGTTCCAAATGACATACCAGGATCTAATCGTATTACTTTTTCTTCTTTATTAGAAGAATACTTTTCCCAACTTGGAACAATAGTTATATCGTGTGTTATACGCGTAACATGATAATATTTTTTCCATTCATTTTGCCAATCACAATCATTTATATCATTGATTGATAATTTTAACTTACCAAAATCTATTTCTGGAATACTCCTAAATTCAAGTAACTTGTGTTTTATATTATCTATATTTAAATTTAGTTTTTCATCATCAGTAAAATATGCACTTACGATTACGTCATCAGACGGGTTAATATCCAAATCATCTAAAATTAATAATTCACTTGGAAATTCAGTTTGCAAATTTTGCAAATCCTTTGGATTAATTATTTCTGTACCCTTAGCATTATTTTCTATCAATAAATTGCTAACAGCTTCAACACCATCATTTGTTGTTACAATTGAAACTTTTTTCCAATTCATATAATGTTCTCCAATAATTATTTAATAAAATAATATTAAACTAAAAAAGTTCTATTTAAAAAATAGAACTTTTTTAGTTATCGATTCAATAAATGTGTTTCTAAATATTTTAACAATTCTTTTTCAGTATAAAAAATTCGTGGATTATGTTGTTTATGCAAACGTAGATCATATTCATAAATTTTTAATCCTGAAAAAATACCATGACTATACTTAACTACTAAACGATTATTTAATTTACCATCTTTACCAAAATGCATCACATACACATGTTGTGCTACTAACATTGGTCTAATGTATTTTTTCTCGTACTTAAATCCGTGATCTTTTAAAAAAATTTTAGTATGATTTAACAATATACTCCACTCCTTTCTATTTAATCATCGTCTTCTTGTAATACAGCCATAAAAGCTGACTGTGGTACATCAACTGTTCCAATTTCCTTCATTCGTTTTTTACCACGTTTTTGTTTATCCAATAATTTGGCTCTTCGATCTGGGTCTCCAGTATGAATTCTAGCGGTTACGTCTTTACGATAAGCTTTTATTGTCGCTCTAGCAATTATTTTAGATCCAATTGCTGCTTGAATCGGAATTTCAAAGTTTTGACGTGGAATTAGTTTTTTTAACTTTTCCACAATTGATCGTGCTCGTTTATCAGCAAATTCTTTAGCCGAAATAAAACTTAAAGCATCAATTTTATCACCGTTTAATAAAATATCAATTTTTACTAAGTTACTAGGTTGATAACCACTTATTTCATAATCTAAAGAAGCATATCCACGAGTACTACTCTTTAAACGATCAAAAAAATCAAAAATTATTTCTGATAGTGGCAGGTAGTATATCACATTTACTCGATTATCATCAAGATATTCCATAGTATCAAATTTGCCACGCTTACGTTGACACAATTCCATAACAGAACCAACATAATCATTAGGTACCATAATAGTTGCTTTTACAAATGGCTCTTGAATTTGCTTAATATCTGTTGGTTCCGGCATTTCTGATGGATTAGTTACATCAACAAACTCTTGCTCGTTATTTAAATCAACACGATAAGTTACTGATGGAGCAGTAGTAATTAGATCCAAATTAAATTCACGTTCCAATCTTTCTTGAATAACATCCATATGCAACATACCTAAAAAACCACATCTAAATCCCGAACCTAATGCCTGAGATTTTTCTGGTTCAAAAGTTAACGCTGCATCATTTAAACGTAATTTTTCTAATGCCTCACGTAAATCATTATATTTATTATTATCAGTTGGATATAAACCCGCAAATACCATTGGATTCATTTGTCGATATCCTGGTAAAGGTTCATCAGTTGGTTGAATAGCATTAGTTATCGTATCTCCAACGCGAGTTTCGGAAATATCCTTAATTGAAGCGGCTATATAACCAACATCACCAGCAATTAAAATATCTCTTTTTAAAGGTTTAAGAGAATTAACCCCTATTTCAGTTACTTCATATTCAGTACCTGAGTTCATTAAACGAATTTTATCGCCAACTTTAACTGTGCCTTCAACAATTCTGATTGACAAAACTACTCCGCGATAATCATCATATACTGAATCAAAAATTAATGCTTTTAATGGTTTACTTAAATCTCCATCAGGAGCTGGAATTTTATGTACAATTTGTTCCAAAATTTTATCTACACCTAAACCTGTTTTAGCACTTGCTAAAACTGCATCTGATGCATCAATTCCAATATCTTCTTCAATTTCTTGTTTAACTAAATCTGGCTGAGCTGACGGTAAATCTACCTTATTAATTACAGGCAATATCTCCAAATCGTCATCAATAGCCAAATATGTGTTAGCTAGAGTTTGTGCCTCAACTCCTTGTGACGCATCCACTACTAATAACGCTCCTTCACAAGCAGCTAATGATCTAGATACTTCATAAGAAAAATCTACATGTCCCGGAGTATCAATTAAATGAAAAATATAAGTTTCTCCATCTCGAGCTTTATAATGTAATTCAACTGCGTTTAATTTTATGGTTATGCCTCGTTCTCTTTCTAATGGCATGTCATCTAAAATTTGATCTTTCATTTCACGATCAGAAACTGTATCAGTTAAATTTAATATTCTATCTGCTAATGTGGATTTACCGTGATCAATATGAGCAACAATCGAAAAATTACGAATATGTTTTTGTCGCTCTTTCATTTGATCAATATCCATGTATTTTCTCCTTCACATAAATACTATAAAACTAACAAATTAATATCTTATATTAAACATTTTATCGTAACCATGCTATGATGATAATTATTATTTTTAACAAATTAAGGAAACATTATGTCATTATTTATTGTTCTTTTAATTGCATTAATTATTCCTATTATAATGGATAGTTTACATTTAAATAATATTCCTACATCAATTGCAGAAATTATTGCTGGAATTTTACTAGGAAAAAGTTTATTCAATTTAATTACAATTAATTCTACTTTATCCCAACTATCCACTTTAGGAGTTATTATTTTAATTTTTTTGAGTGGAATGGAGATTGATTTTTCTCTATTTAAAAAAGAAAATAATACTCAAAAAAATGCTCCATTAAAAGTAGCTATATTAAGCTTTACCAGTATACTAATTCTTAGTCTTATATTCAGCATTATTATAAATAAATTTCATTTATTTAATAGCGTTACTTTAGGAACTATTTTATTCAGTACTATTGCATTAGGAATTATCATTACTGCTTTAAAAGAAAAAGAAATTTTAAGTAACCAATTTGGTCAAATTTTATTATTAATTGCTGCGTTCGGTGAAATCGTTCCGTTATTAGGATTAACCGTTTATGCTATCGCTATTCAAGGACATATTCAAAAAATTTGGTTGATTGCTTTAATATTTATTTTAGCTTTAGGATTATTACTCCATTTTCGTCCAGTTTACAATTTTTTTGAAAAAATAAATAAGGTTACCACTCAACTAGATATTAGATTAGCATTTTTTATAGTTATAACTTTAGTTGCCTTTGCAGAACACGTTGGTGCTGAAAATATTTTAGGTGCCTTTTTGGCTGGTATCGTAATGAAATTATTAAAACCTAAAGAAGAAACTTTAGATAAGTTAAGTTCACTAGGTTATGGTTTCTTTATTCCTATCTTCTTTATCACGACTGGAGCCAAAATTAACCTAAAATTATTATTAACAAATCCTAAATCTTTAACATTAATTCCTATATTTTTAATTGGCTTTGTTTTAACAAAAATTGCTTTAATTTTAACACTGAAAAAAACAACTAATTACAAAAATATTTTAGCTGGATCAATTTTAGAGATGACAACTATTACGTTAGTTATTCCTATCCTATCTGTTGCCCAGGAACTAAACATCATTAATGCAACTCAATCAGGAGCTATCACAGTTGCAGCTATTTTAACATGTCTTGTTTGTCCAATTATTTTTAATAATTTATATACTAAGGAACCAATCATCATAAATAATCCAACCGTTCATTTTATTGGTGTTAATGAGTTCACTGTTCCTGTGGCACAACAACTATCATCAAAATTATATAAAACTACTTTATATACAAACAGTAAAAAATATTTTGAAGCATTTCATCATAAAACAAATATCCAATTAATATCAGATACTAATGAACCTTACGACAATTTAATTAATTCTAATGACGTTTTTAATACTGATACTTTAATTATTAGTACAACTGATCATAAGCAAAATTACAATTTAACTAAATACGCCATGAATCAAAATGTTAAACGTATCATTACTAGAATAAATACTAAAACGATTACTCAAGGCCAATATGATGAATTAAAGAAAAATAATGTTGAAATCTTTAATCCAATTAATGCTAATATTAATTTATTCAGAAATATTATTGAAACACCCGACATGTTACATATGCTGAATGATATTAAAGACATGATTTTTGAAATTAAAATTCAAAATCGCAAATTTTGTGGAAAAGAAATTAAGAATTTACCACTTATTGATCAAATTACTATTATTCAGATCTATCACGATAAAAAATTAATTCTACCGCATGGAGATACTCAATTACATTTTAATGATCACATTATTTTTACAGCACCTAAAAATATTATTCCAAAAATTAGAGACATTTATGAAACTCAAAATTGATTGAATAAAAAAAGGACTAACTTTTTAGTTAGTCCTTTTTTATTTAAATCATTAAAATTTATCAAAAAATCCACCATTACCTGTTGGTAGATCATATCCACTAGCCTTAGCAAACGCTTTTAATGCTTCTTTTTGTTTCTTATTTAATGATTTAGGAACATTAACTCTCACAGTAACTAATTCATCTCCATTACCACTTCCGTGTAATTTAGGAGCACCTTTGCCTTTTAATCTAAATACTGTACCTGGTTGAGTACCTGCAGGAATTTTTAATTTAACATCCCCATGAACCGTTTTAACATCAATTTCATCGCCTAAAGCAGTTTGAACAAAGTTCAAATTTTGATTATATTTAATATTTGCTCCATCACGAGTAAAAATATCACTCTTTTTGACTTTAAATACAATGTATAAATCGCCGTACGGTCCACCATTAACACCAGCTTCTCCTTGGCCTTGTAATCGCATTGTTTGTCCATCATCAATTCCAGCAGGAATATTAACTTCAATTTTATGTTTATTAATTTGTCTTCCTGTACCATGACAAGTTGGACACTTTTCTTTAATTTCTTTTCCTGTACCATGACAACGGTCACATACTTGTTGTGAACGCATTTGCCCAAACGGAGTATTTCTTACAGTTTCTGTATATCCAATTCCATTACATTTACTACAAGTTACGGGTGATGTCCCCGGTTTAGCTCCTGTACCATGACAAGCACTACACTCTTCTTCACGATCATACTTAATTGTCGTTTTTTTACCAAAAACAGCTTCTTCAAATTTTAAGCTCATAGAGTATTGTAAGTCTTGACCTTGTTGAGGAGGATTAGGATCTCTTCTAGTACGGCCACCACCAAACATTTGACTAAAAATATCATCAAAACCGAAACCTTGACTGCCAAAATCTTGAAATCCACTTTGGCCTCCACCAAATTGTTGACCAGCATCACCAAATTGATCATATTGTTTACGCTTTTCTGGATCACCAATTTTTTCATATGCCTCTGCCACTTCTTTAAATTTTTCTTCGGCATCTGGTGCTTTATTCAAATCTGGATGATATTTTTTAGATAACTTACGATATGCTTTTTTAATTTCATCTTGTGATGCATTATGATCAACACCTAATACATCATATGGATCTTTATTAGCCATAAAATCTCCTTAACATACAAAAAGCCAAAGTTAAACTTTGACTTTTAAATAATATTATTTTTTATCATCCTTATCAGGATCTACTTCTTTAAAATCACCATCAACTGTATTATCATCTTTAGAATCATCTTTTTTATCATTAGAATTTGAAGATGAAGTATTATTTTGTTGAGCTTGTTGCTGTTGTTGATATAACTTCACTGTTAAATCTTGAACAATTTTATTAAGCTCATCCTTTTTAGCTTTCATATCATCCAAATCATCAGATTCTTGAGCCTTCTTTAATGCATCACGAGCGTCTTTAGCTTTTTTAACCTCATCATTAGAAATCTTACCTTTAAGCTCATCTAAAGTTTTATCAACTTGGAATAATAATTGGTCTACTTCATTTTTAAGATCTGCTTCTTCTTTACGTTTCTTATCAGCCTCAGCATTTTCTTCAGCTTCTTTTTTCATTCGTTCAATTTCTTCATCAGATAATCCTGAATTACTCTTAATAGTAATTTTTTGTTCTTTGTTTGTACCCAAATCTTTAGCAGATACATTAACAATTCCATTTTTATCAATATCAAAAGTAACTTGAATTTGTGGAACACCTCTAGGTGCAGCTGGAATATCTGTTAATTGGAAATTACCTAATGTTTTATTATCAGCTGCCATAGGACGTTCACCTTGTAAAACATGAATATCTACAGCAGGTTGATTATCTGCAGCAGTAGAAAATACTTGGCTCTTAGATGTTGGAATTGTAGTATTACGATCAATTAATTTAGTAAATACTCCACCCATTGTTTCAATACCTAATGATAAAGGAGTTACATCTAACAAAACAACATCTTTAACATCACCAGTAATAACTCCACCTTGAATAGCAGCACCTAAAGCAACCGCTTCATCAGGGTTAATAGAATGATTTGGTTCTTTACCAGACATTTCTTTAACTGCTTCTTGAACTGCAGGAATTCTTGTAGATCCACCATTCAAAATAACTTCATCAATGTCATCCATTGTTAAATCAGCATCTTTTAACGCATTTTGTACTGGTGTTTTAGTTCTTTCAATTAAATCAGATGTCATTTGATTAAATTGTGCACGACTTAACGTTTCTTCTAAATGTAATGGACCATTATCACCACTAGAGATAAATGGTAAACTTATTTGAGCTTCATTAACACCTGATAAATCTTTCTTGGCTTTTTCAGCAGCATCCTTTAATCTCTGCATAGCCATTGTGTCAGTTGATAAATCAATACCATTTTCTTGTTTGAACTTATCAACTAACCAATCAATAATTTTTTGATCAAAGTCGTCTCCACCTAAATGTGTATCTCCATTAGTTGATAGAACATCAAATACTCCATCTCCTAATTCCAAAATAGAAACATCAAATGTTCCTCCACCAAGATCATAAACTAAAATTTTTTCATCTTTATCTTGTTTATCTAAACCATAAGCTAAAGCTGAAGCTGTTGGTTCATTAATAATTCTTTCAACCTTTAAGCCAGCAATTTTACCAGCATCTTTAGTAGCTTGACGTTGTGCATCGTTGAAGTAAGCTGGTACTGTGATAACTGCTTTTTCAACTTTTTCTCCTAGATAATCTTCTGCGAAACCTTTGATA
>JADIMP010000056.1 GCA_017694665.1 Candidatus Gallilactobacillus intestinavium | reverse complement strand
TACTGAATATGGAACCTGAGGAAATATCAACTAAATTAACAGAATTGTCTTTGATAACTAATAACATTAATGAAGGATTAATTGCTATAAATACTAAAAATAAAATAATTGCAATTAATAATTTTGCTTATTCGATTTTTCCTAATATACAGGAAAATGCTTTGATTGATGACAAATTATATAATTTGTTCTTTAAGCAAACTGTAGAATACAAAGATCCGATTCAAGATCGAAATGTCATAATTGATTCAAATGAATTAGTGTTTTCTACAAATAAATTGATTAGTGACAATAAGCTTAAGGGATATATAACTTTATTTGCTGATCAATCTAAAATTAACGATTTGTCCAGAAAATTATCTGGTAATGAGCAATATATAAATTCTTTGCGGTTACAAACACATGAATTTTTAAACCAATTACAAGTAATTAGTGGGCTTATTGAGTTAAAAGATTATGATCGATTGACTGATTATATTAATTTGATAAATAAAGATTATCATGATAATTTTAGTGATTTAAATACTAAAATAAGATCTACTGCTATTGTTGGATTTTTGATAGGTAAAATTAAACAATGTAAAACTCAAAAAATTGATTTAATTATATCTAGTAATAGCGAATTGCCTAAAGATGTCATTAATGATGAAATCATTAATGCAATTATTAAAATATTAGGTAATTTAATTGATAATAGTATCGATGCAGTTTTAAATATTAACAATCCTAAAATTTTGGTTGATATAAATTTTGATAGAGAAGAAAAAATTATTTTAATTAAAGTTTCAGACAATGGTAAGGGTATTTCTGATCAAATTAAAAAAGTTATGTTTAAGGCTGGCTTTTCATCTAAAGGAGATAATCGAGGATTAGGACTATCAATAGTAAAACAAACAGTTGATTTATTTAATGGTTCTATTTTTATTTCAAATAATGACAAGTTTGATACAATTTTTATGATTGAATTACCTATTAAGCGAAGTTAAGTTTTATGAATGTTTTAATTATTGAAGATGATCCAATGGTTTGTGAAATTGAAACATCTTATTTATTAAAAATTGCGAAAAAGTTTACTGTTGATAAAGTAGATGAAGTAACTGATGGATTAGATTTATTGGTTCATAAACATTATGATTTAGTTTTATTAGATAATTATTTGCCTAAACATGACGGTATTTATTTGTTTGATTTATTAAAACAAAATAATCTTCATCCATTTATAATTATGATTAGTGCTGCTAATGATACAGAAATTGTTAAAAAAGCTTTAGAATATGGTGTTGTAGATTATTTAATAAAACCATTTAAGTTTGAAAGATTTAAGAAAGCTATTGAAAGGTTCTTGTATTTAAATAAAATAGATTTAAATAAAGAACAAATACAACAACAAGAATTAAATCAATTTTTTCATACTTCAACTAGTATAGAAGAAAATAATGTTGACAATAAATTACCTAAAGGAATATCAAAGTATTCTTTAAATATAATTAAAAAATGTATTAGCGATTTACAAAAGGACGAATTTAATACTAATGATATAGTTGTGAATAGTAATTTATCTCGAGTATCTGTTAAAAAATATTTAGATTATTTAGTTTCAATTAATTTTTTAGATAGTAAAACTAAGTTTTTAGATATTGGACGACCAGTAACAATTTTTGTAAAAAAAGAGTGAAGATTGATATCTTCACTCTTTTTTATGTTATTTATCGTTTAAATCTTTTTCCATTTTTAGAATTTTACGTTCTTTAAATACTAGATAGATTAATAAACAGAATGCAGCTGCACTAGCAATGTAGATTGTAACTGATGATGCTCCCCAACCGAAGTGATCAACTAATTGACCAATTAGTGCTGTAGCAGCGGTTTCTCCAAAGACATATTGGAAAAATCCCATAAAACCAGTTGATAATCCTACTGCATAATTAGGTACTGCTTCATTTACCATCAAACCAACTAATGATAGTGGTGCATAAATTAAACTACCTAAAATGAATAAAACAACCGTAATTACTGCTTTATTATTACTTGTAAAGTAGGTAATTAAACAAATAATCATTGCAACCACACAGGCCAAGCAAACTAAGGAACGACGACCTTTTAACATGTCTGAAACTGATCCTAAAATAATAACTCCTGGTACAGCAGATAATTCAAAAATTCCAACTAACCATTTAGCCCAAGAAACACTAAATCCTTTAGTAGGTAAATAACTTGGAATCCAACTCATAATACCATAACGCACTAAATAAATGGACATCGAAGTTAATGTAACTGCCCAAACGACTTTATTACATAGAATATCGTGAAAGAAAATTTCTTTAAAAGATTTATTTGAAACATCTTTATCAGTTTTGTTTCCGTTTTCGTCTACTTCAATATAACCAACATAGTCAGCAACGTTAGGTAATCCTTCAGTTTCAGGACGTTCTGAATTGATGAGTAACATAACAGTTGCGATAATGGCAGATACAACAGACGCAGTTAAAAATACTGCTCTTAGTGAACCAGAGAATAAAAATGTGGCAATTTGAATACATGCTACACAACAAAATGCACCAGCATTATGTGCAGATGACCAAATGGAAAACATTGTTCCACGATATTTTTTAGAGAACCAAATATTAATTTCTCTTTGACAAGCAGGAGCTCCCATAGCTTGGGTAACTGCTATTAATAACATTAAAGCAACAATTACATAAAAGTTTTTAGTGAATCCTAATAAAGCATTTAGAATACATGATAAATATAATCCAAAAGCTAAAAAGCGTTTGGTATTAGATTTATCGGCTAATCCACCCATAAATAATTTAGAAATACCATATCCAATTCCAAAGGTAGATAAAATTAAACCAATTTGGCCAATATTAAAATGATAAGCTTTCATAATTGGCTTTTGTTCTGTTGTAAAAATCAATCGAATAATGTAATAAGCTAAGTAAGAAATACAAGTAGCTATAATTACACCTGTTTGTTTTTTTACATAAGTGCTTTTAATTTTATCTTTTGGCACTAATTTAGTTGCATTTGGCGAAGACTTTAAAAAATTAAACATAAATAAAACCTCACAAATAATATATACCAATTTAAAAATAATATCTTTTAAATCACGGTGTATAGTATATTTG
>JADIMP010000055.1 GCA_017694665.1 Candidatus Gallilactobacillus intestinavium | reverse complement strand
TTCAGTTTTCAAGGATCTACGCTACTCAATCGCAGCTATTATAATGTACCAAGATATTAATTGTTTGTCAATATCTTTCTTTTAAAATCATTGTTGAATTATCATCAACGTTTATATATGTTATCAGGGATA
Organism: Candidatus Gallilactobacillus intestinavium; assembly: GCA_017694665.1. Classification (GTDB taxonomy): domain Bacteria; phylum Bacillota; class Bacilli; order Lactobacillales; family Lactobacillaceae; genus Gallilactobacillus; species Gallilactobacillus intestinavium. The sequence continues at coordinate 6,218 of JADIMP010000055.1, read as the reverse complement.
ATAATTGCGGTCAAGCAAAAGATAATAAAAAAGCTAGATTTTTTAATCTAGCTTTTTTATTAATGATGTTTTAATTCAACAGCATCCGTTACATAATCATTTAAAGTAGAATGACCATGATTTTTATCTTCTAAACTTGTATGATTTTTTTCATTTTCTTTGCGTAAACGTTTCTTAGTATCTTTTACAGAATAATCATAATCACTCTTTTTTACCTTTTTAAATCCTTTAGGATGATAAAATCTTAACAAATCTCCTGTCATAATTTTATCTGATAAATTAAGTACTTTATTTACATGATCTTGAATTTTATCAACTTGCTTCTTTTGACTATCATTTAACGATAATTTACGTCCTGTTTTGGTATCGTAAATATCATTACCAAATTTAGTATACTGAGGAGTTACAAAATCACCATTTCTAAATGGAACAATTTGATTTCTTTGTTTAGACAATAAGTCTTGTCCCAACATCATGTACTTACCCTGTGTTTTTATTCCTAGCAAGTCCATCAAAGTTGGTAATACATCAATTTCTCCACCATAAGTATGATCAATTCCTCCTTTTAAACCAGGAGCATGAATCATAAACGGCACTTTTTGGAACATCGCTAAATCATAATTATTAACAGATTTCTTATGTAATAATTTAGCGATCGCTGGTCGATGATTGTTAGAAATCCCATAGTGATCCCCATAAACCACAATCATAGAATTATTATATAATCCTGTTTTCTTTAAATAATTAATAAATTCGCCAAACGCCTGATCCAAATAATGAGCAGTAACCACATAACCATCGACTGTATTGTCACCAGTATTTGTTTCGGGGAATGAAGCATCTTCTTTTCCTAATAAATAAGGATAATGGTTAGTTACCGTAATTAGCTTACAATAAAACGGTTGTGGTAATTGTTGAATGTATTCAGCTGCATCTCGTAAAAATATTTTATCTTTTAATCCATAGCCAACATTATAGTTAGGATTATTAGAATCAGGGAAGAAAGATTTACTAAAGAAATTTTCATATCCCCAAGATTTATAAGTATTATTACGATTCCAAAAACTTGGTACATCTCCATGCATAGCTGCAGTAGTATAACCATGCTGATCTAAAATAGCTGGTGCTGCTTGGAATGTATTTTGTGTACCATAATTTATCATAGCTGATCCTGTTGGTAATCCGTACAAAGAATTTTCCAACATCATTTCCGCATCAGAAGTTTTACCTTGCGCTACCTGATGGAAGAAATTATCAAAAGATAATGTGTTTTTATCATGATAAAAAGCATTAATATTAGGAGTTACTTCACGACCCTTATACTTATAATCAATTAAGAATTGTTGAAAACTTTCTAAATGAAAAATAAATACGTTTTTACCTTTTTCTTTACCAAAATACTGAACATTATCACCAGCAGGATTTTCCTTTAAATATTGCAATACTTCATTCAAATCTTGTTTATTGGCACGTTTGCGCGCAGTATCTTGATGATAAGTTTGATACGCAGAAAAAGCTGCATATTCATTTAAGCCTAGATATTTAACAATATAATTATTATCAAATGTTCTTGTTAATAATCCAGAACGATCATGTACAGACAAACCATAATCAGTCATCATTAAGGCTAATGATAATCCCGTTATTGTTAATGCAAACCTTTTCTTCAAAGGTCTTTGATCAATCTTAATTAATTTTGTTATCAACAAAATAATTAAAATAATAATATCTAAATAAACTAATAACACATCAGACGGATGCATTATTCCCATAATAGACTTACTTAAATTATTATCTACTGAACCTGATCCCTTAACAATACTAAAAGAAAGAAAATCAGAAAATTCTCTATAGTATAAAATATTAGCAAATAACCAAGTTGACTGAAGAAAATCAACTATCATCATCAACCAATAAGCTACTTTACCTCGAAAATACAAAGCAATTCCAAATAATAGCAAAGCAGTCGGTAATGGGTTTAATGCTAAAATAAAATGCTGAATTGAAGTATCAGCTCCTAAAGTAAAATCTGTATGATAAGCAATAAAAGTTTTGATCCAAAATAAAACCAAAACTAATACAAAAAAACCAAACGTGGTATTTAACTTATCATAAAATTTATTCCATATTTTTTTCATAAAAATGCTCTTCTTTTCTTAACTACTCGTTTTATAAAATAAAATCTATTATAAATAAATATGTAATAATTACAAATCCAACTTATATTCATTAGAATAAAAATCAAACCATATTTTAGCTAATTTTTCTTCACTATATTGTTTGCTAAGCTCTAAAGATTCCATTTGCATCTTTTTAATCAGTTTTTTATCACTATTCAATAACTTTAACTGTTGTTGAAATTCATCTATATTATTAGCTGACAAATAATGATCACCTAAAATATTTTCATATAATGATAAATTCCTTAATAGTAAAGGAATTCCACAACTACTAGCCTCTAATACTGACATAGGAAATAATTCATTATAAGAAGGTAACAAAAACACATCAGCCATTTGATAATACAAGCGAATTTGTTTTCTAGACACGATTCCTGGAAAACTTAAATTTTGCGGAGGATCGTCAACTACTGACTTTAATTCACTATAACCATCCGTCATTTTTCCAAAAGAAAATCCTCCAACCCAAATAAATTTAAATCCTGGTAATTGTTTAGCCAAATCAACAAAATCGCTAACTCCTTTGCGTTCTTGTACTTGTCCTACTCCCAATACAATAAAATCGTTCTTATCATACTTAAATTTTATTTTTAACTGGTCCTTTTGTTTCGCGTTAATCGGAAAAAATTCTTTTTTAGACACAAAATTAGGAATATATTTTATTTTATCTTTAGAAATATTATAAGAAGTTAACTTATCTATAAAGTCAGGATTTACAACAACTAATTTATCCATTCTTTTATAAAAACTTATTAAATATTTATTAAAAATAAATCGAAATAATCTAGGTAATTTTAAACTACCTTTTAATGTTTCTGGTAAAAAATGAACATATCCTATTCTTACACCACGATTAGGAAAAAATGTAGAAAGATAGTACGAAGGATTGACAGTATGATAATGAGTAATGTCTGATTTACGCCACTCATTAACAGTAATATTTAGATCATTTTTATAATATTTTTTTAATAAATTAATTAGTTCTATATATGCACTGCCAACTCCTTGTCCGGGGACTGAATTAGCCTGTGAAAGCATGTTTATATGCAACCTATTTAAACTTTCTTTTTCTTGTACCATTACTTAAACGCCTGTTTATATATTCCTGATAAGCAAATCTATAAAATTCTACAATTCTTTGACCAAAAGTATCAGCAGAAATTTCTCTTAATAATTTTTTTGAATCTGTATAATCCAGTTTATTTTGTAAACACTTAAACACATCTTCTACAAACTCATCTACATTTATAAAAGCTTCACCAACATTACTATAATTTAATAAGCTTCTAACATAAGGACTATCTTTAACAACAATCGGGATATGAGCAGCTACTGCTTCAATATAAGTTAATCCTTGAGATTCAGAGTCACTGGCAGATACTAATACATCGGCCATTTGATAATATTTATAAACCTCAGTATGCTTAATTTCACCAGTAAAAATAACATTTTCTTTTAAATGCAAATCTTCTACTTGTGCTTGCAATTCTTGTCTGGCTGGTCCATCTCCTACAATAACCAATTTGATATTTGAATTTCTATTCAACAATTTGGATAAATTATCAATCAAAAAATTAATATTTTTCTCTAAAGCTAATCTAGAAACAGTAACTAATACAGGAATATCCTTATCTATATTTAAATTAGATCGCACTTCATCTTTAATTGATAAATCATTTTCTTTATAGTGATTTACATTAACTCCAGTAGGAATAACTTTAATTGCATTCTTTATACCGTAATTTTTTAACGTACTAAGTACTCGCTCCGATGGAGCAACAACAGCTGTTACATGATGCAAAAACATTCTTGTTAATTGAGCAACCTGCTTAGGCTTTAATAATTTTCCATCTGCAACATAGTGTAAATAATCTTCATACATAGTATGGTAAGTATGTACACAAGGAATATGCATATGCTTAGCTACAAATTTTCCCATCATTCCCATTGAAAATTCAGTTTGTGTATGAATAATATCTAAATTTAATTTTTTAGCAATTCTTAATGCTTTAAATTCTCCTCTAACAGCAAGTCTTCGATCTTTAAAAAAGATAAATGGTAAAGAAGCAAATCTAAAAATATTTCGTTCTTTTTTATGTTTATCTACATTGGGATCAGTGGAAGTGAAAATATATACTTGATGTCCAAGTTTCTCTAATTGTTCTTTTAGAACCTTTATCGATGTTGCTACACCACTGACTTGCGGAAAATAAGTATCCGTAAAAATCCCGATGCGCATAAAATTCCTCCTCAACAATAAACATTAATGTTGATTATACGAATTTAAATTATAATTTACAAATTAAAAAAGAGGATGTTAAACCATCCTCTTTTTCTCAAATCAAATTAATTTTTCTTTTTTCATAGTTTCAGAAATAGCGTTCATTGCATCTGTTTCATCACTACCATTAGTAGTAACTGTCACTTTTTCATTTTTCCCTACTCCCAAAGACATTACTCCCATTATAGATTTTAAGTTAACAGATTTGTTTTTATAAATTAAATTAATTTCAGAACTAAAATTTGAAGCAGTTTGAACTAAAATAGTGGCAGGTCTAGCATGTAATCCATTTTCCGAAGTAATTAAAAAATCTTTCGTTTCCATATTCACACTCCCTTAACAATCTTAAAAGATCATCAAAATGTTGCTTAAATAATAACATAATTTAACATTCATTAAAATAAACCACTATTTATATCTATAAGTAATATGTCCTCCACGTTCAGCTTCACCAACAATATGTTGCCTGAAATCACAATTTTGTAATGCCGCTTGAAAATCCATAAAGTTTTTGGGTTGAACTTTTAATTCACTGATTTTACCCTCTTGAAGTTTTTCTAACTCTTCTACAAAATTCATCATTTTTCTTCCTTTTTATTCAAAATAAACATTAAAAATCTACTAAAAATTAGTGCTATAAACGTAATTAAACTTATGAAGATACCTAAATTAAGTCCTGGAGTATGGTATATCATGCTAATTTTATAGTATCCAGGTTTATTTATCTTAAATCCAATAAATGCATTATCTACTTTAATTGGTTTAACTTTTTTATCATTTAATTTTATTTTCCAACCAGAATCATAAGGGATAGAGGAAGCAATAACTCCATTCGTTCTTGCTTTAATCGTTCCCACTATTTCTTTATTATTTATCTTTATATGTTTAACTGCGTTTCTCTGTATCTTTTTTACTTGATCATTATAATCGTGACCCATTGGTAGACCAACAATTTTTAAATTAAACGAGTATTTACCTATATGTTGTAACAACATATTAATATTATTAGGAAGATGCTTAAACCAGCCTAAATTAATAATTCCATTATGAATGTCTTCATATTCACTCATATTCAAATTAGAAACTTGCGTTAAAATCCCATTTCTATTTCCTGATGTTAATGCAATTGTCCATCTATTTGTAGGAAAATTATTGGTTACATTTCTTCTGAAATTATCCCAACTACCATGTACACTAGTTTGATTTTTATTATTTGAAATACTACCGTTAATTCCTAAAGAATTTAAATTATTCATTTGTATTTGTTCCTGTAAGGACGGAACATTATAAAATACATTATTAAACAAAAAATGTAATTCTAGATTTTTATATTTCTTATTATTTGGTATGTATATACTATAATTAGTAGCTTTTTGACTATTTAAAACATCACTTACTTTGTTACCTTTATCATCGTAAATCTTATATGGAATATTAATTAACGAATTTTTAAATTTAACAGTATGCAATCCCTTTGTATTTTTTATAGCTGCTGTTTGCGCTAAACTCAACTCTTTTTCGTTAGGTGTTAACAAATTATATTTGAGATTACTCATTACATTATGTTGTAAATATAGCAATGGATAATTTTGTTTACTTCTATAAAGTTGCACATTTCCATTAGTACCATAAATTACTGGAACATAATCAAAATTGTTTTGATAATAACTTTCATATCCATGTGGTAATTTATCAATGCTTACATTATTCAATCCTGAATTAGTATACAGATATTTAACGCCTAAAAAATTTAATAC
>JADIMP010000054.1 GCA_017694665.1 Candidatus Gallilactobacillus intestinavium | reverse complement strand
TCATTGAAGTAAGCTGGTACCGTAATAACAGCTTGATTTACTTCTTCTCCTAAGTATTCCTCAGAGAACTTCTTAATATATTGTAATATCATGGCAGAAATTTCTTGTGGCGTATACTTTTTACCATCAATATCAACTTTGTAATCAGCTTCACCCATGTGACGCTTAATTGATCTTATAGTATTTGGATTAGTTAAAGCTTGACGTTTAGCCACTTCACCAACTTGTGTTTCACCATTTTTAAATGAAACTACTGAAGGTGTTGTTCGATTACCTTCTGGATTTGTAATAATTTTAGGTTCATTACCTTCTAATACAGCAACAGCTGAATTAGTAGTTCCTAAATCAATTCCAATAATTTTTGACATATTAAAACTTCCTTTCTCCCTAATTATTGTGCAACAGTTACCATTGCTGGACGTAAAACACGATCTTTAATCATATATCCTTTTTGCAATACTTCTACTACAGTGTCTGCTTTATGTTCATCATCAGCAGGAACAGTTTTAACTGCTTGATGTAAGTTAGGATCAAATGGTTTATTTAATGCTTCTATTTCTTCAACATTATGTTCTTTTAAAACTGTATTTAAACGATTAAATACCATTTCTACCCCATGCTTTAAATTTTCAGCAACCTCATCAGACACTTTTATTTGTAAAGCACGTTCTAAATCATCAATAATAGGAACAATATCATGTGCTAAAGATTGTCCATCATATTTTAAAATACTATCTAATTCTTTTTTATTTCTTTGTTGCATATTTACAATCTCTGCTTGAGAACGTAAATATTTATCTTCCATAGACTCTAATTGTTTTTGCAATTCGTCTAATTTTTTAGTTTCTTTTGATTCATCGTCACTTAACTCATCATTGAAACTTTTTTTATTTGATTTTTCTTTATCATTTTGATCATTCTTTTTAGAATCATCTTTTCTCTTTGGGTGATCTTTTTGTTCATTTTGTTTTTCTTGTTTTTCTTCTGTCAAATTAACACCACCTTTATTAAGAAATTATCATTAATCATTAAGACAATTATTAATATACTAGTTTGGTCAAAGAAAGTCAAACATTATAAATCAATTATTTTATGTTTACTGCCAAAATCTCGTGTTGTTTGCAAATCTTTTTTTAATTGTTGGACTAAAGCTTCTGGATTTTTAAATTTTTGATTTTCTCTTAGAAAACATCCCCACGCTATATTTACATATTCACCATAAACTTCATTAGTAAAGTCTAATAAATGCGTTTCAATCGTTACTTTACCATTCGATTGAACTGTATCATTAGTACCAATAGAGGTCATTCCTAAATACCACTGATCGTTTATTTTTAACCATGAACTATACACTCCTTGTTTAGGAATCCGTTGATCATAAGGAATATTTATATTAGCAGTTGGAAAACCCAATTTCCTACCTATTTGATTTCCATGGACAATAAAACCACTATTTTGATAATGATGACCTAATAATTTAGCGGCCAAAGCAACATTTCCATTATCTATTAATTTTCTAATATTAGAAGAACTAATTTTTAATCCGTTTTGTTTGATTGGTTTTACTGTATGAATTGCAAACTTACCATGAGAATAATTTTTTAATAAATCCATAGTCGCTTTATCACGTTTACCATAAGTATGATCATAACCGGCAACTACATCTACAGCATGCAACCCAATCATATATTTATTAACAAATTCTTGTGGAGACAATTTTCCCAATGAAGAAGTAAAATTAACTGCATAAACAATATCTACATGCAATTTATTTAACAATGATAACTTTTGAGAATAATTTGTTAAATATTTAAAATTACCTTTGATTGTATGATCGAACGTCATAATTGGATGATTAATATATGTTAATACGGCCAATTTAATTCCTTTACGTTGAGCTATTTTATATGCAGTTTTAATAACTTCTTGATGTCCTAAATGAACACCATCAAAAAAACCCATTGCTAATACAACAGGTGTATTAATTATTTGATCAGTATTATATGGATGATGTAATTGTACTAATTTCACTTTTATTCTCCAATTAGTTGTTATTTAAAAACATTTTTAATGGCTTAAAATAACCATCCTTATACTGTTGATAAATCGCTTTTACTTTATTTGAATAAGTTAAACATACAATTTTACTATCTAAATCTAGCTTTAAAAAACCACCATTTTTAACTTTTTCCCATTGTCTCATGGATAAATTTACCTTTGGATAGTAAGTAAATATTTGGTCCAACGAAAATATATAATCCATTATTTTTTTAGATCTTATCTTTTCTTCTATGTCTTCTAAAGTCAAAGATCTATCTAAAGTAAATTGACCGCTTCTAGTTCTTACCAAAGATTTCATTACAGCGGGAACATTTAAAAGCTCTCCTAATTGAGTTACTAAAGTTCTTACATAAGTTCCTTTACTACAATCTACTTTAAACTCAATTATTTGTTGGCCGATATTTTTATTAAAAGAAGATTTAATAAATTCAAAACTATTTACATGTATCTGTCTAATGGGTCGTTTAACATCTTCCCCATTTCTAGCATATTCATACAGTTTTTTACCGTTGACTTTTACTGCAGAATACATAGGCGGTATTTGTTTAATATCACCTACTAATTTTTGCATATTTTTAATAATAGTTTTATCACTATAAGATTCTTT
>JADIMP010000007.1 GCA_017694665.1 Candidatus Gallilactobacillus intestinavium | reverse complement strand
CCCATAGATAACCATTGAATTCCTTGAATTTCTTTTGGTAATTCAGGTCGGAGTTGTAATAAATGAGCTTCCTGATTTTTAGCTAGACTGATTGGTCTAAAAAGGTGACTTTTATCTGTTTTCTTTAATGGGTCGTAATCAGTTCCGTCAAAGTGATCAGCTAAAAATCTTTGTGCATCATAAATTGATAATTTCTTTTCTGGAATTTTAATGAACGGTAAATTGTCGATATTGCTAATAGTTTGATCAGTAGTATGTGGGTTGAACATTCTTTGCCCACTCCAAACACGAGGAATGTTATAAATTTGATCACTTTCATCATTCGTTCCAAAGATATGTTTAAAATTAAAACCATCATAATCTGGATTTAAATGATTTTTATTAACAAATTCAATTAGATTTTGTGAAAACAAAAAGTTATTTGGATCATTAAAATCAATTTCTTCAATGGATAATTGATTGGCAGCTATTATATAAGCATTATCTGGAATACGTTCAGCAACCCAATGATGACCAGAACCAGTCTCCATATACCAAGCTTCATCAATGTCAGCAAATAGAATACCGTTAGTTTCTGATGTACCATATTCTTCGATTAACTTACCTAAACGTAAAACACCTTCTTTAGCTGTTTTTACGTATGGTAATGTAATGGTTACCATTGATTCTTCACCAATACCGGTATCTTTTACTAAAGGATCATAAGCTAATACATTTTGATTACTGTATGCACTTTCAGTAGCTGACATGGCAACGTTATATTCATTAATACCATCTTCTTCAAAAAGACCAAATTCATCGGTCCATTCTGGCGTGGCAGTATATTTGAATCTTTCTTGTGGTAAAGGAAGTTCAAGATTATTATCTGTTGATTTAAACGATTGCTTAGTTATAAATTTTTTGTGAGGATGTACAACAAAATGTTTAGGCCAAGCTGCTTTACTATCTTCATTACGTCCGATAATGATTGATCCATCTAGAGAAGCTTTTTTACCAATAATAATACTTGTACAAGATGATCTTTTTTGTCTTTTTTGCATAAATGTATACCTCAATTAGAAGATATTTGGTAATATTAACTATTATATAATAATTATGAGGTGGTGTGCGTTGGTAAAAAAGTATCGAGATTTTGGTGTTAAAGTAACAGTTTTAATTTTTACGTCTGTGATTGCTGCTATAGCAATGAATGATTTTTTGATTCCTAGTAATATTTTTTCTGGTGGAATGAATGGGGTAGCCCAATTATGTTCGTATATTGTGGGATTATTTCATATTAAGATTACTACTGGTTGGTTTATTTTATTGATTAATATCCCAATTGGTATAGTTGGTTATAAAATTATTGGACCAAAATTTACTATTTGGAGTTTTATTGATTCAATTTTAACGTCAGTAATAATGATTGTTGTTCCAACGCATGCTGTATCAAATAATGCGTTATTAAATGCATTATTTGGCGGTATTTTAGGTGGAGTTAGTATTGGTTTAACTTTTAAATATGGATTTTCTACTGGTGGATTAGATATTATTTCAATGATTTTGCAAAGAACTACTGGTAAGTCTATTGGTAGTTTAAATATGATTTTAAATTCAGCAATAACCATTATTTCTGGATTTATGATTGGTTGGCAAAATGCTTTGTATACAATCATAACCATTTATGCAACTTCACGAATGGTTGATGTAATTCATACTCGTTATCAAAAAATGACAGCATTTATTGTAACTGAACATCCTGATCAAGTAATTTGTAATTTAAAGAAAAATTTAGTTCGTGGAGTTACTGTTATATCTTCACGCGGTGGATATTCTGATGTTAAAAATACAGTTTTAATGACAGTTATTTCAAGATATGAACTGTACGATTTACGTCGTTCGGTTAAGGAAGCTGATGAGCATAGTTTTATTAATATAACTAGTACAATTGATGTCATTGGTAATTTCGCTAGTGAAGAAGATCAACAAAAAATGCATCAAGCTTTAATGAATAATAAATAATAAGGATAAATAATTATGAAAGCTAATGATCAATATATTTTAGCAATTGACGAAGGAACTACAAGTGCGCGTGCAATGATTTTTGATCATCAAGCCAATGTAGTTGGTCAAGCACAAAAAGAATTTAAACAATATTTTCCTAAACCAGGTTGGGTTGAACATGATGCTGATGAAATTTGGGATTGTGTTCGTTCTGTTATTGGTGAAGCAATTATTAACGCACATATTGATCCATATAAAGTTCGTGGGATAGGAATAACCAACCAACGTGAAACTACTGTAATTTGGGATAAAAAAACTGGTAAACCAGTTTATCATGCAATCGTTTGGCAATCACGGCAAACATCTACTATTGTTGATGAATGGAAAAGTAGACCTGGATTAGTTGAAAAAATTCAAGATAAAACTGGGTTAGTTGCCGATGCTTATTTTCCAGCTTCTAAAATAAAATGGATATTAGATAACGTAGAAGGATGTCGTCAAAAAGCTGAAAATGGTGATTTATTATTTGGCACAATTGATACTTGGTTAGTTTGGAAGTTAACTAATGGTAAAGTACATGTAACTGATTATACTAATGCCAGCCGAACAATGTTATTTAATATTCGTGATTTGAATTGGGATCAAGAATTATTAAATGAATTTAATATTCCAAGCAATTTATTACCAGAAATCAAAGGCTGTTCAGAAATTTATGGTTACACTGAAGATAATACTATGTTAGAAAGCCGCGTTCCAATTTGTGGAATGGCTGGTGATCAACAAGCTGCATTGTTTGGTCATTGTGCCTTTAATGAAGGTGACTTAAAGAACACTTATGGAACTGGAGCATTTTTAATTATGAATACTGGAAATCATCCAGTTAAATCTGAACATCAATTATTAACTTCTATTGCTTATGTCATTAATGATCATGTAAATTATGCTTTGGAAGGATCAATCTTTGTTGCTGGTTCAGCCATTCAATGGTTACGTGATGGATTAAAATTAATTGTTAATTCTGCTGACACCGAACAAATGGCCAATTCTATTGATTCTGTGGATGGTTTATATGTTGTACCTTCCTTTACTGGATTAGGAGCACCTTATTGGGATCAAGATGCTAGGGGAGCAGTATTAGGGATTACGCGTGGAACGACTAAAGAACAATTTGCTACAGCTACTTTACAGTCTTTAGCTTATCAAACTAAAGATATTGTAGATACTATGGTATTAGATACCAATAGGACATTAAATAATTTACACGTTGATGGCGGGGCAGCTAAAAATAATTATCTAATGCAGTTTCAGGCAGACATTTTAAATGCAAAAATAATTCGTTCTAAAATGACTGAAGTTACTGCACTAGGAGCAGCCTTTTTAGCTGGATTAGCTGTTGGATTTTGGCAAGATAAAGATGAATTAATTCAATTTATGCAAACAGATCAAGAATTTTCTGCTAATATGTCTGCTGATCAACGTGTTAGATTATACAATGGTTGGAAAACTGCAGTGAATGCTACTAGAACATTTAAGCGAAATTAATGAATTGAGGAGGGTGTATGGGAAATAATAAAATTAAAAGTTATACCAAAGGAATATCTTGGGCTATTTTTGCTTCTACGTTGTGGGGTATTTCAGGAACTATTCTACAATTTATATCTCAAAATCAAAAAATTCCTTCTGGATGGTATTTGTCTGTTAGAACGTTATTATCCGGGATAATTTTACTGATAATCGGGTATTTTATTGAAGGCAATAAAATGTTTTCCATATTTAAGTCTTGGCGATTAGTTGGTTGGTTAATTGCTTACGCTTTAATCGGATTAATGGGTAATTTATATACATTTTATTTAAGTATTCAAAATGGAAATGCTGCTTCGGCAACCATTTTGCAATATTTAAGTCCATTATTTATTGTTTTAGGATCACTTATTTTTAAACACCAAAAGCCATTAAAGACTGATATTATTTCTTTTGTAATTGCTTTGGTGGGTGTTTTCTTAGCTATAACTAGAGGAAGTATAAGTACGTTAGCAATTCCTGTTAGTGCTTTAATTTGGGGAATTTTATCTGGATTGACAGCAGCTGGATATGTTGTATTACCTAAGCCAATTCAAGAAGAACATTCTGAAGTTGTAGTTTTAGGTTGGGGAATGTTAATTAGTGGTGTGTTATTTAATTTACATCATCCATTATGGATTGGTTCTCCTAAAATAACTACTCAATTAGTTGTTTCTTTAGGTAGTGTTATTTTAATTGGAACAATTTTTGCTTTTCTGTCATTATTGCACAGTTTAAAGTTTGCTCCTTCATCAGTAGTTAGCATTGTTGATGCTGTACAACCAGTAGTTACTTTTATTTTGAGTATTATTTACTTCCATTTGAAGATAACCATTGCTGAGGTAATTGGTTCAATTTTGATTGTAATTGCTATTTATATTTTGCAGCATTATCGTAGTAGTATAGAATAATAAAAAAGTTCTTTAAGTTGGATTGGCTTAAAGAACTTTTTTAATTTTATAATTTGAGGTAATGACGTAAGAAATTTGCTACTCCATCATGATTATTATCGTTTTTAGTTATGTAAGATGAAACTTTTTTAAGTTGAGTTTCTGCATTTTTCATAGCAACTCCAATACCCGCAAATTCTAAAGTAGGTAAATCATTGAATTCATCTCCAAAAGCAATTACATCTTGTTGTTTAATGTTATATTTTTTCATTAAATATTGAATACCAAATGTTTTGTTGATGTTTTTATGAAGAATTTCTATGATAGGACAATTTCCGCCCCAAACATTTAAAGAGATTTGGTTTGTATAGTTTTTAAAGAAATTAATTATCTGTTTTTTATAATTACGGTCATAATAAAAACTACTGAAAATAAGTTTTTTATTTTGAATATTTTCTGAGTTTAATAATTCATTTTTATTTTTAATAGTTGGTAAAAATAAATTATCATATCTTTGATTGGTGCTAAAATAACAATATTCATTTTCTGCACTTATATATTGTATTCCTAGATTGTTTTTATTATTTAAGACATCTAAAATAATATCGTTAGGAATAGTAAACTTGTATTCCACTTTTTGATTAGGAATTAAACACAATGAGCCATTAAAATTTATCATTTCGTGATGTAAATTTAGTTTTTTATAAATTGGCTCTGCCAAACGATATGGCCGTCCAGTTGCAATAACACAAATATGATTTAATTTTTCAATTTGCTGGATAATATTAATAGTCTTATTGCTAAGTTGGTTTTGATTGTTTAATAGTGTTCCATCTAAATCTAAAATAATTAATTTTTGATTCATTTTTAAGTACTTTCATTTTTATTAAGGATTATTATATGAAATTATTGTCTGATTATAAAAATAAATATAAGCAATTAATGAATAATGACGAATATCAAAAATTTATTAAGAGTTATGATGACGATGCAGTAAAGGGGTTTCGAATTAATCCATTGAAAGATAATTTAGAGCCTAAAAATGTTGTATTAGATAATCCTACTGAAATAGTTAATGGTTATTATGGCGAAGTATCGGGTCATAATTTAGACTATGTGAGTGGGTTATTATATAGTCAAGATCCGTCTGCAATGTACGTAGCTGATATTCTAAATGCTGAACCAGGAAATAAAGTTTTAGATTTATGTGCGTCACCTGGAAGTAAAACAACTCAAATTGCAGGATTTATGCAACAAAAGGGTGTATTGGTTAGTAATGAAATCAATAAAAAGCGTTGCAAAATTTTAACAGAAAATGTCGAACGTAGTGGAATTAAAAATTGTTTAATTTTAAATGAAAGTCCACAAAAAATCGCTAAAAATTTTGCTGATTATTTTGATCGTGTATTAGTTGATGCTCCGTGTTCAGGAGAAGGAATGTTTCGAAAAGATCCATCTGCTATGGATTATTGGAATTCAAATTATCCCAAAGAATGTTCTGTTTTACAAAAAGAAATTTTAACACAAGCAATAAAAACAGTTAAAGATAATGGAATATTAGTGTATTCAACGTGTACTTTTTCTCCAGAAGAAGATGAATCAAATGTTGTCTGGTTATTAAATCATTTTGAACAATTAACATTATTGAGTATTAATGGATATAAATATTTAGATGATGGACGTGTTCAGTGGGTTAATGATTCGAGAGTGATTGATACTAAACGTTTATTTCCACATCATTTTAAAGGAGAAGGACATTTTATAGCTAAATTCAAGGTTCATAAATCAATAAATAAAGATAATTTATCGAATAAAAAAGTAAAAATGAAAAAAAACTTTTCTTTAAATAAAGAACAGATTGATTTATGGAATGAATTTCAGTCTAATAATTTAACGTTTAATATAAATTGCAGTGATTTAATTGTGATCAATGATTATTTATATTGGCCTGTTATAAAAGATGCTTATTTATTACAAAATTTATCAGTTAAACGTAATGGATTATTATTAGGAGTATTTAAAAAGAAGAGATTTGAACCGTCGCACGCTTTAGCTATGTATTTACATTGCAATCAAAGTAAATATGTTGTTGAATTGAATGAAAAAGAAGCTCGTACATATTTGCATGGAGACGTTTTATCAAATTTATCTATCAACACACCTATAAAAGATAAATCTTGGGTTTTGATAACCTATAATCAAAATAGTTTAGGTTTTGGTAGATATGTAAATAATGTAATAAAAAACTATTATCCAAAAGGATTAAGATTTTAAAAAAGGATTGTATTAAATACAATCCTTTTTTAATCTAAATTTTAATGTTTCTTTGTTTGCAATAATTTAAAAGGTTAGAGGATAAAATATAGTCAACGTTTTGTAATTGATCTATATCTTTAGAACCAAGTAAAAGCATAATTTTTTTAAGTTCTATTTTCCAAGTATTAATTGTTTTAATTAATTGTTCTGTACCAGATGTAAGTAAGATATTAAGAAATGTTCCAGCAATGCCTACCAACTTAGCATTTAAAATTAAGCATTTAATAATATCTAATGGATTTTTAACTCCTCCTGAAGCAATAATACTTATTTGATGATGGTTAGAATCAATTTGTTTGGCTTCTAAGAGGGATTCAATAGTTGTTTGGCCCCAGTTGTTTAAATAAGAAGCTGGTTCGTTAGAACGATTATTTTCAATTTTGGCAAAGTTTGTACCGCCTTTACCACTAATATTAATGTAATTTGCACCGATATTAATTAATTTTTGAATAGTTTGTTTTGACATACCAGTACCAATTTCCTTAACAATGACGGGAACCGAAACTGTTTGAACTATTTGTTGAATATTATTTATCCACTTTAAATCTCTATCACCCTCAGGCATTAAAATTTCCTGTAGAGCATTAATGTGAATTTCTAATGCGTTGGCTTGCAGTAGATTAACAATGTATTGAGCATCTTTAGCTGAACAGTTAGCTCCTAAATTAGCAATAATAAAACCATTTTTATATTCACTACGTAATTGTTGAAGTACTTTAGCTTGTTCTCTATCTTTTAATGCTATACTTGATGAACCTAATGCTATTGGTAAATTAGTTTCTTTGGCAACTTTAATTAATTGTTCATTAATTTTATTAGTTTTATTAGATCCTCCAGTCATGGCTTCTATGTAGAAAGGATATTCAAATTTTTGTTGAAAACAGTTATTTGATAGGTCTATTTCTGAAAAAGCAAGTTCTGGTAAACTATTGTGAATGATTCTTAATTCGTTAAAAGCATCAGTGTTTGTATATAAATTGTTAGCTAGTTGTAGATGATCATCTTTACGATTTTGGTGTTGATTCATATTAACCTCAATTTTCAAAATTTGCTACGTTCATTTTAAGCATTTTAATATCAGATTGTTTCCATTCTTGAATTAAATCATTTAGTTTCTGGTTCTTATTAATGATAACAATTCCACAATCACCACCGCCAGCACCTGAAGTTTTACTTGCTCCGTTATATTTATTAGCTATATTACACAATTGAGTTAACTTGGGAGTTTCAATATTGATATTACTTATTTTGCTCAATTTATTTAATAATAAACGATTATTATTAATTTGTTTTTGAATACTAGTAAGATCCTGTTGTTCAAAAGCTCTTATCAGTTCGTTTATACAATTAGTGCTATCAGAAATGAATTGTTTATACTCATTTTTGTGATTATTTTTATTTGTATTCACTTTATCAACTAAATGAGGTGTAGAAGCAGGGGAACCAGTCCAACCGATAAGAAGTTGTAAATCTCTTGGAGGATTTAATCTTTTAATAGATAGTTGTGGCCAAGTTGTATGTAATAATTGTTTTAAAGATTTGTTTTTACCAATTTGCTCGTTTAACCATTGGCGATTAAAAGATGAATAAGCGATCCAACCACCATAAACAGAAGCAGCTATGTCACCTAATGATCCGTTTCCTTGTACGTTTAAATGAGCGATAGCAGATAATTTAAATATTTCATCATTAGTAACATTTAAATTATAAAATTTACAAAGTGCTTTAATAGTAGCAACAGTAATTGCAGCTGAAGATCCTAAACCTAATTTTCGTCCATCGTGATTATCAAGTTCAGAATTAATAGATAAATGATAAAATTTTAAGCTTTTATTATTTTCTTTGACGTATTTTTCTGCAATATTTATAGCTTCAATAAGAAAATGAAATGGATTATCTCTATTATCGAAAACTATTTTATTTCCGTTTCTTGTCCAATTAACTGAATTTTCTTCATATTGTGCTGAGTTAATGGTACCGAAATTATTACTTTCTTTAATTGTAACTGTAATGTATTTATCTACAGCTACTAATATAGCAGGTGTGCCAGGTTCAATAACTGCATATTCACCTGCGATATATAATTTTCCTGGTGCTTTAACTTTTATCACAAAAAGACTCCTTTATAGATATTTAATTCCTGAACCGGAATGAGCTACAACTAAGTTATTTAAATCAAATTTTTTAGTAAGCAAGTCCATAATTAATTCTAATTCATTTTTAGAACAAATTAATTTTACATTAGGACCAGCGTCAATTGTAAAGTAACAATGAAGATTAAAATTGTTACGTAAATGAATTATGTAATTAATTGTATCAATTGTAGACTTATTAAAATAAGTGAACGGTTTTTGAGCAGTCACTGTTGTGGCATGCATACATAAGGCGTTATATTCTGCAATTGCACCTATTAAATTAATATTATCCGATTGGATAGCTTTTTTAATGGTTTGCAGATTTTTTTTAGCAACTTTGATCCACATAGGAAAAATAGGAGAGGTTTTAGATAACCGCATACCTTGTCTACTGCTAATTTTTTTTGGACTTTTAGAATTAATTATAGAAATTATTCTAATATTGTTAGTATTATTCGAAATATTTTCAGCATATGATGTTTGATCGCTATTTCCAGCGTGCCATTGAACGAATCCACCAAAAATTGATCTAGTGGCTGATCCTGAACCACGACGAGCCAATTTAGATAACTCTGTATTAGATAAATTTAGTCCAATTGCTTTGCTACTAGCAGCAGCTAAAGCAGCAAATCCAGAAGCAGAGGAAGCAAATCCGGCTGAATTTGGCACTGTATTTTTAGTATCTACAATGGCTTTTGAATTACAATTTGCTTTTTTTCTGATTAAATTAAGAAAATTAGTGATACTTTCATATTGATTATCCTTTGATGATAATTCTTTGCCATCAAAAATAATTTTATCTTGTTTTAATTGTGAGCTAAATTGAACAGTCGTTTGTGTATAAAATTCATCCAAGGTAAGAGATAGTGAATCATTGGTTGGAATAAATAATGATTCATCTTTTTTACCCCAATATTTAATTAAGGCAATATTAGTATTAGCCTTCGCGGTAATTTTTTTAGAATTAGTTTCATTCATAATTTTAAATAATTTATAACTTAAATATTTTCGATATATACATTGGGAAAACCATTATTTTTTAAATCAGTTTGCAACAATGCAGCGTCATCTTCATACTGAAATAAAGCAAATATACAACCACCTAATCCGCTACCTGATAGTTTAGCTCCCAATGAATTATGTTTGTGTGCGATATCAATTAATTTTTGTAATTTAGGATGATTAACTCCTAATGTAGTTAAATGTACTTGAGCTTGATTAAAAATTTCACCTAAAGTAATAATTTGATTGTTAATCATGGCTTGAGCTGCTTTTTCAGTTAAGATTCCTAATTTATTGATAGTTTCTTGAATTAAATTAGTTTGATTTTCTAATTTATCTTTAACAAGATTAACTGCTGTAGCAGTATTACCCATAATGCCAGAGCTTGCGATTACAAGTGAAGCGTGTAAATTAAAATTAAAGGGCGTTAATTGTTTATTTTTAATGAACCAAATAGCTTGATTGGATGTAACTGTTGCTGCATCTAATCCAGAAGGATTACCATGAAAAACTGTTTCAGCAATGTTAATAAAATAATTTAATTCTTGTTTAGATAGTTCTTCATTGCAAAATGCAAAAAAGCATTTAGTTATTGCACTAGAAATAGCGGCCGACGATCCCAAGCCACAACTTCTTGGAATTTGATTACTTATTTTTAAAGTAAAAAATTTATTTTGAATGTTTAAACGTTGAATTAAACGATTTATTAAGATGTGTAATCCAATATATTGGTCTGGTATTTGATCGATAGATGTTTTAAAATCGACATCTTCTAAGTATTGTCCACTATTATTAGGACTTAATTGTGCGGTAGCAACTAAATGAGGTAGGGGGATAGCAATTGCTGGTTCTCCATATACGACACTATGTTCGCCAATTAAAATTAATTTTCCATGTGCTGTTTTTGTAATAGTTTTCATGTATACTTACCTCAACCAATTCATTATAATTAATGTTAAGTTATTTTTGAACTTTTATTATAGAAAAGAAGATAAAAATGGATAAAAATACGGTATACGCAGTTGTTGATACAGAAGCAACTGGTACAAGTTTTCATAACGATGATCGCATCATTCAATTTGCCTGTACATTTATTCAACATGACAAAATAATTAATCATTATAATACATTAATTAATCCTAAGTGCACTATTAGTGAACATATAGAACAATTGACTGGAATTAAAAATCGACAATTAAAAAATGCACCTCATTTTGAAGATGTAGCTGATATTATTTATAAAATGTTACAAAATACAGTTTTTGTGGCACATAATGTTGATTTTGATTTTAATTTTTTAAATATTGAACTTGAAAATGCTGGCTATCCAAAATTAGAGATTCCTGCTGTTGATACAGTATCTTTATCTAGAATTTTATTTCCAACAGCTCCAGAATATAAGTTATCTAGCTTAACAAGCCAATTAAACATAAATCATGATCGACCTCATACAGCAGATTCTGATGCTGATGCAACAGCGGAATTATTTATTTCACTAATGCATAAATTATTTTCATTACCCTTAAATACCATTAAACAATTAGTTAAGCTTAATTTAAGCTTGCCAATGAATACAAATGATTTATTAGTGTTAGCAGAACAAAAAATAAAACAAGGCAAGTCTAAATTACCAAGTCATTTATATATTAAGAATCATTTAGTTTTATGTAAAAAAAATAATTATTTTGATTTATCAATTACGGAACGTAATGCTAAACGTTATCCTTTAAGTAATGATGATAAAAAAAAGTTATTTAAAGATAATTTAGATTTAAGACCAAATCAAATGCGTATGATGAATTTGATTTATAAGAATTTTAGTGGTCGTTCGTCAAAACATATGCTAATTGAAGCACCTGTTGGTAGCGGAAAGAGTTTGGGTTATTTATTTCCTTTAGCCTTTCTTTTAAATTCTCATCGCCCATTAGTTGTCTCTACTAGTACTAATTTGTTACAAGAACAATTATTAAATCAAAGCATCGTTACTTTAAAAAATATTTTGCCGTTTGATTTGCAAGTAGTATTGGTTAAAGGAGTTCAGCATTATATAAATTTAGATAAATTTAATCAACTGTTAAGTATTAATTCGAGTAAGCGTGATCAATTACTAAAAGCTAAATTATTAGTTTGGTTGTTAGAAACTAAAACTGGTGATTTGGATGAATTAAATTTAACTGAAGATTGCATTAATTTTGTTGATCAAGTTAATTATCATAACAATAATGAATTAAATAAAACAAATATTTTTTATGAAGATGATTTTTTAGCTTATCGTAATAAAAAAATTACTACCGCTAACATTTTAATTGTTAATCATGATTATTTAATCAAAAATATTAATAAATTTTATAAATTAATAAATAATAAAGCATATTTAGTCATTGATGAAGCTCATCAATTTATAAATAAAGTAATAATTAATAGTGAAGTTAAAGTTAATTTTAAAGACATTAACCGTTATTTACATAAATTACAAAGTGATTTGATTAATCAAAACATTGATCATGATATTATCCATGTTGTTGATGATGATGTCATTGTCCATTTGGTTCAAAGATTATTCGGTTTATTAGTTCAGTTAGAATCAAATATAGAAAGCTTAAAACAAGAATTATATCGTAGTTTTTTGTTAAATCGACAAGTTAAGAATATTAATGAAAAAAATATTAAATGTATTATCAATTCTGATCAATTAATAAATTTAGTTAAAAATAGTCGTAACTATCATGATTTAATTAAACTTATTAATAAAATAAAAACTAGCACACAAAAATTACTTAATTATTATTTTAATAATTTAAGTAAATGGACTATAAACGATCAACAAATAATGATAAATTTTAAGAATCATTATCAGTATTTGTTGAATTTATTTACGAATGTTTTAGTAGTCGAAAATAAATTACAAAATAGTAAAGATAATTATGTTTTCTTTATAGAACAAGAACAATACGGTAATTTAAATTCTATAGAATTAGGTTGCAGTTTGCTGAACACCAATAATTGGTTTAAAGATAACTTATATGGTTATTTTCCAAAAGTTCTATTTACTGGAGCTACGTTATTTAACGCTAAATCTTCTGTTAAATATGTATTAAATAATTTAAATTTAACTTCTGATGAAGTTAAAATAGAACGCATTAAAAATACTACCTTTTATAAAAATATGCATTTTTTAATGGTCAATGATGCTCCTAAAACTAATTATATTTACAGTGATGAAATGCTCGCTTATTGGTCTAAGTTAATTAAAAACATTATTTATTCAGTTGATCGGCCTATTTTAGTTTTGTTTAATTCAGATGAAATTTTAAAAACTATTTATGATCGTTTAAAAATTGATTCTGTATTTGAAAAACGTGATTTATATGCACAATTTATAACTGGTAGTAAAAATAAAATTTTGCAAAATTTCTTACAGTCCAAAAATGCTGTTTTACTAGGATCGGGTAGTTATTGGGAAGGCATTAATATTCCTGACAATTTATTAAAAGTGTTAATTATTCCCCAAATACCTTTTGATTCTCCTAATAGTTTATTAATTAAAGCAAAAGTTAATCAATTAAATCATCAGGGACATAATGCTTTTTATAATTTTATGTTACCTAAGGCAATTTTAAAATTACGTCAAGGAATTGGACGTATTATCCGGTCTTCTACAGATAAAGGAATTATTATTACTTTAGATTCTAGAATTGTTAATAAAGGGTATGGAAAAACCATTCAAGGGATTTTACCTTTGGAATTAATGGATCATAAATCGGTAAATAGTAAACAATTATTGGAAGAAATTAAAAAGTATCTATAAATTATTTAGAAAAACATTGTTATAATAGGTAAGTTAATAAAAATTTGAATTTAATTAGGTAGGTTTATGCAACAACGAAGAGTACGAAAGAAGACCAAAAAGAATTATTGGTCACAGTTTGTTTTATATTTACTACTATCGTTAATAGTTATAATTATAGGAACAATTTTGTTTTTTTCTAATGCGTTAAAACCTGAAGATAATGGATTTAATGAAGTAAAAAGTGTTGCGCGTAATAAGGGAATAACTAATTTTAATAATTTTATGACGGTTAATCAGAAGGTTACTTATTATGCGGTTGGTGGAGTTAAAGACGGGAGATCAGTTTATTTTATATTAAATAAACATAATCATCGTTCTAAACTTGTTAATGTAAATAATGGAACAACTAAAAATTATATTTTAAATAAAGTATGGAACACTCAAAAACCCAAACGAGTTTATAATATCGGATTAGTTTTTAAAAACAAAAAAGCAGTTTGGGAAGTATCACTATTAAACAATAATGGTCGATTATGCTATGATTTATTTACATTTAATACTGGTAAATTGATTAAATCTGAAATTTTATAGAGAAAGGGATGTTTTAATGGAGACGATTAGCATAATGCATGCTCCAGAGCATGTAGATGAAAAAGTTAAAATAGGAGCTTGGCTTAGTAATAAACGTTCTAGTGGAAAGATTGTATTTTTGCAATTGCGTGATGGAACGGCTTTTTTCCAAGGCGTTTTGCATCGTGACGCAGTTAGTGAGGAAAAATTTAATCAAGCTAAGGAACTAAAACAAGAAACTAGTTTATATGTTATTGGTACTATTCATGAAGATAGTAGATCCAAGTTTGGTTATGAAATGCAAATAGACGATTTTGAAGTAGTAGGAGAAAGCGAAAATTATCCAATAACTCCTAAAGAACATGGAATTGATTTTCTATTAGACCATAGACATTTATGGTTAAGATCATCTCAACCAAATGCTATCTTAAGAATAAGAAGTGAAGTTATTAAAGCAACGTATGAATTCTTTAGTCAGCATGATTTTGTTAAAATAGATGCTCCTATATTAACTGGATCAGCTCCAGAAGGCACAACTGAATTGTTTGAAACTGATTATTTTGATACTAAAGCTTATCTTTCTCAATCGGGACAATTATATGAAGAAGCTGGAGCAATGGCTTTTGGAAGAGTATTTTCGTTTGGACCAGTATTTCGTGCAGAAAAATCTAAAACTAGACGGCATTTGACTGAATTTTGGATGATTGAGCCAGAAATGGCTTGGATGCATCAAGAAGAAAGTTTAGAGTTACAAGAACAATATATATCCTTTTTGATAAAAAATGTTATTGATAATTGTTCTAGAGAATTAGAAACTTTAGGAAGAGATGTTAATGTTTTAAAGAAGTATACTCAACTTCCATATCCAAGAATTAGTTATGACGAAGCAATTGAATTATTAAAAGATAATGGGTTTGATATTGAATGGGGAGCAGATTTCGGATCTCCAGAAGAAACATTTTTAGCAAATAATTTTGATAAACCAGTTTTTGTATTAAATTATCCTAAAGCTATTAAACCATTTTATATGAAACGTCATCCAACTAGAAATGATGTATATATATGTGCTGATTTATTAGCTCCAGAGGGATATGGAGAAATTATTGGTGGATCTGAACGTGATACTGATTATGAATATTTGAAAGAACAAATTATTAAGAGTGGACAAGATATAAAGGAATATAGTTGGTATCTTGATCTTAGAAAGTATGGAACAGTACCACATTCGGGATTTGGATTAGGTTTGGAAAGGTTTATAACCTGGATAACTGGACAAGATCATTTAAGAAAAACAATTCCGTTCCCAAGAATGATTAATCGTATTTATCCATAATAATAAAAAGCGCTTACTATCTGATAGTAAGCGCTTTTTTATTAATTATATGATTATAAAAAATTAATTTTTGTTTATTCTACCATCAATAATATTGTATATTTGGTCAGCATATTGTTTTAATCGCAAATCGTGTGTAACGATAACAACTAATTTATTATTTTGGTGTGCTATTTTATAAAATAATTTACCAATTTCTTTAACTCGATCAGAATCTAAAGCAGCTGTTGGTTCGTCTGCAAATATTATTCCAGGGTTTGGATATAGTGCTCTAGCTATGGCTACACGTTGATTTTGACCACCAGATAATTCTTCTGGATATTTATTAATTAACTTATTTATTCCTAAAAAGGCTAATAAGTTATTTAATTGTTCATCATTTAGATTATCTTTCTTAATGCGATCTACAAGTTGAAATTGTTCTTTAACAGTTAAATATGGAACTAAATTGTATGTTTGTAGAATAAATCCTAATTTGTTAAGACGTAATTTTTCTTTTTGTTTATTAGATAAATTGTTAATATTTTTGTTATCAATTTTTATTGTTCCTGAAGAAGGTGTTTGTAATGTACCTGCAATTGTTAAAAAAGTACTTTTTCCAGATCCAGAAGGGCCTAAAATTAAGACCACATTGCCTTGATCAGCACTAAAATTTACGTCTTTTAGTGCAGTTACTTTTGATAAGCCAGTACCAAAGTTTTTGTTAACATTATGTAATTCTAAAATACTCATAATTGTTTACCTTTAGTTAATTATTTTTACGGGATCAATTTTAGAAATTATTTTGATGGGAATTAATGAACCTAAAATGGAAGTGATGATTAATCCTAATCCAACTAAACTTAGTGTCGGCATATTAAATAATATTGGAACATTATTTGGAAGTACCATGTAAGTTAGTCCTGCTAATACGCTGCTAATAATAATACCGCCGATTACTAAGATAAAAGATTGAAAAATAGTAGTTTTTATCAATAACTTTGCGGATATTCCTTGTGCTCTTAAAACAGCATAATTCGGTAATTTTTGATTAGTAATAATGTATAGAAAAATAGTAATAATGATTAGAGAAATAATCATTAAAAATCCAATCATAAATTCAAAAGTCATATTTTGAGCCTGATACCCAGGTAAATTATTAATGAATGTTTTTTTATTATATGTTTTTAAATCTGTGTTGTTAGTTTTATAGTTTCTATTTTTACTTACTAGTGCACTAGCAGCAAAATTATTATTAATATTATTAATTTGTTTCCAAGCTGATAATGTACCATAAGCAATTGGAGAAATATTTATTTTGGCATTTTTAGTAAAGCCTACAATTTTATATTTTTGTGGTGAAGAATTTAATTTAATCCATTCACCTAAATGATAATTTTGATTTATTAATGACTCATCAAGAACTAATTCATGATCATTATTAGGTTTGTGTCCATTAATTAATTTCATATCTTTATAGATAAAAGAATTTGTCTTTATTCCTATCATGGTCGCGGATACTTGCTTCTTATTTTTATGTTTAATTACAATGGATGCTTGGCCTAATAAAGCATCTTGTTTATTGTTTTGTTTTAATGTATGAACTTGATTTTTAGTTAAAAATGATTGTCTTAAATTTATGTTAGCATCTTTATTTAATACAAAGCTATTCACTTGCCAGCTGTTAATTGCAGAAGTATTTTGACTAGCTAATCCTTGTGCTAATCCTGTTAATATAAAAATAAGATAGCTTATTAATACAATAATAGATATAACCAATGTATAACGTAGTTTTTCATGTTTAATTTCTTTTAATGCTAAAAACATATTATTTTACCTCTGAAAATAGATGATTGCTTTTTTAAAACGATCTAGATAAAACTTTTGATTGTTTATATCTAAAAATATATCTTTTAATGTTGTATGACTGAGAACTGATAACATCCAAGTCTTGGTGTCTGTTTTTTTATTGACTGGGTGTTTAGGTAAAATGGATTCATTATATTGAAAATATAATTTAATGAATTGATAATAATTTTGATATTGAATTTTTTTGATAAAATTTTCAATTTTACCAATAATTAAGTCTAAATTATTGAATGATTGAAAATTTAGATCAATATGAATATCTTGTAAAACAATGTTAAGGACATACATATATGCATCTTTTAGATTAGAAAAGTAAGTATAAAAAGATCCTCTAGGAATGTTAGCTGATTTTATAATTCTCGCTACTTGTGATTTAGCAAGAGGAAAAGTAGAAAATTCTTTTAGAAGTGATTGAAATATTTTTTGTTGTTTTTCAGGTTTTAAATTATTAAATGTTTTAGAAGGCATGGTTAAGTTCTTTCTATTAATGACATAATGTCATTTTTTAATTTATTATAAACTTATTTGACACCGTGTCAACAAATTTATTTTTTAAATTGAATTGTGTATAATAATTTTAATTTGTATAGGGAACTTTTAGTATGAATCAGTTTATTAAAAATTATATTAATTTTGGTGAAACTAATATTAGCAATTTATTGTTAAGAGATTATCGAAAATTAAATATTAATAATGATGAATTAGTTGTGATATTAGAATGTAAAAGATTTATAGATCATGGAATAGAATTTCCTGATGTTGAAATAATTGCTGATAATATGCAAACAACTAGTAAAGAAATTTATAATACCTTTAATAGCTTAGTAAATAAAGGATTATTAAAAATAGATTCTTATAAGGGAAGTAATGATAAAATTCATAGTCGTTGTAATTTTGATCCTTTATATGAAAAACTATTAAAAATAACAAGTAGTGATGTTGATCATACATCATTAAAAGCTGATTCTGAAAGTACTCAATCAGAAATTTTTAATAAGATTGAAGTTGAATTTGGAAGATCGCTTAGTCCTATGGAATTACAAACAGTTAATCGTTGGATAAATGAAGATCATTTTAAGCCAAAAATTATTTTATTAGCCTTGCGTGAAGCTGTAATTCGGCAAGCATTCAGTTTACGTTATATTGATAAGATACTTTTAAATTGGCAAAAAAAGAATTTAACTACACCAGGACAGGTTGAGCATGAATTAAGTATGCAACGAAAACATCAAAAATATTCAGTTATTAATAATGATTTAAATGATGATAAAGGCCCTGATATTCCATTGTTTAATTTATCTAATTCTAAATAAAAAAGGAGTTCATTATGAACTCCTTTTTTATTATTGAATAATTGACCTTAAAACATTATTAACTGCATTGGCAGCATTTTGACCTGCGTTATTATTGTTATTCATGCCATTATTACCATTACCGTTTCCATTACCACCTGATGGTTGTTGAGTAGTTTGATTGTTGGATTGGCCTGTATTGTCATTATCGTTGTTATTATTTGATTCATTATTAGAATTTGATGAAACATTATTTGTTTCTGATCCAGTTGGACTACTTTGTGTTTTAGCACTTGTTGACATCCAACGTTCCCAATCAGAACCACGAATTGCTAATTCATGTGAACCATGATATCCAACTTCTTCAACAGAATCTGGCATTGTCCAATTTTCATTTACTTGGCGAGAAGCCATATATGTTTGTAATAAGCGATAAATATTTTGTGGTAAATGAGACATTTCAGATAAGTAATGTCCTGGTTCCATTGGTTGATCATATCCAGTCCAAACTGAAATAACATTATTTCTAGTATAACCAGTATACCAAGAATCCATAACTGCATCATTTGGAACACCTGAATAACTTGGATAACTACTTTGTCCAGTTTTTCCAGCTTGATATAAACCAGGGATTGCAGCAGCAGGAGCCCATTGACTACTTGGAACTCCTTTAAGGATATCAGTTAACATGTATGCTGTAGCACTGGACATTGAACGATGTGATTTATATTTAAATTGTTTTGAATCACCACTTTCCATAGTTATTTTTTTAATTAGATGTGGTTCATGGTAAATTCCTCCATTAGCTAAAGCTCCATATGCAGCTGCTTCTTGTTCTGTAGATACAGGAGCTCCGATACCGTTAGAATAAACTAATGGTTTTTTAAACTTCATACCATTAGCAGCCATAAATTGAGTTGCACGATTAAGCCCTACACTTGCTAAAGTACGGATGGCAGGAATGTTACGGGATTCAACTAATGCTTTACGCATAGTAATTGTCCCTTGATATTTATGATCCCAATCATTTAATTTGGTGTGTGTTCCAGGATATGTATATGGTGTATCTTGTAGTGGTTTAAAAGTAGGCCATTCTAAATATTGAATTGCTGGACCATAATCCATGAAAGGTTTAATAGATGAACCAGAAGAACGATTCGTTTGTACAGCACGATTTAAATCAAATAGTCCTTTTTCATTACGACCCCCAATCATTGCTGTTACTGCACCGTTGTTGGGGTCTGTCATTGTGACACCTACTTGACAAGCAGGACCAGGGAATCCCACGTAATCATTATTAACAATGTTATATAGACGTTTTTGAGCACTAGAATTTAGATATGTATATACTTTTACATGGTTTTTATATGGGTTATAACCATGTTGTTGTAATTCTTTTAATACTTCTTGTATATAAGAACTAGAATATTTTAAAGAACGATTATGGTTATCAACTATTTTGTGGTCTACTTTGATACCATCATCAATTGGGGTGCTTAATCCTTTAGATAATTGGGATTTTGAAATTGCATCATTTTTGTACATTGCTTGTAAAACGTTATTACGTCTTTCTTTAGCATAAGTAGGATGAGCTGTTGGATCATAATTAGTGGGTGATTGTGGCATACCTGCTAAAGTAGCTAATTGTATATAGTTTAATTTAGTTAATGGCTTACTATAGTAATATTTAGCTGCTGTACCCATACCATAAACACCATTACCCATGTAAACTTTATTAATATAATAGGTAAGTATTTGATTTTTAGAATATTTTCTTTCTACTTTATAAGCTAAATAAGCCTCTTGAGCTTTCCGTTTTAGAGTCTGATCACTAGCATTAGTTGAAAAGACAGATAATTTAACTAATTGCTGTGTTAGTGTAGATCCACCTTGTAATCCAAGGGAACTACCAGTTAAATCTGCAAAAGCCGCTTCTACAATACGTACTGGATCAATTCCAAAATGAT
The DNA here is from genome assembly GCA_017694665.1 of Candidatus Gallilactobacillus intestinavium. Classification (GTDB taxonomy): domain Bacteria; phylum Bacillota; class Bacilli; order Lactobacillales; family Lactobacillaceae; genus Gallilactobacillus; species Gallilactobacillus intestinavium. The sequence continues at coordinate 8,355 of JADIMP010000007.1, read as the reverse complement.
GTTTATAAAAACGTCGATCTTCAATAGATACGACTGACTGTTTTAACATATCAGGAATTTGTTTTCCTTTAACATATGAACGATTTTGATTACTTAAATCAATAATTAAATGTCCATTATTATCATATATTTTAGTAGCATTTTGACTAGCTAATTCGGATTGTGTAATTTTAGGTGCACTATGAGCATAGAATATGAACAATAGTAGACCTAAACAAAATAATCCAAAAAAAGTCCAAAAGACATATTTTAAAATTTTCTTCCATAAAGGTAGATCATTCTTATTTTTATTATTGTTACGATAAAGATCTTGGTTACGAGTAACACGAGATTCAGGCATTAAATATAATTCTCCAATACTTAATAATTATTATCTGTTAACATTTGATCAACAGCTGATAAGTATGGTAGCACAGGATTCAATTTTTGAGGAATTAAATATCCATTATTCATTAAAAAATCTTTTTTAATAGATTTGCTACCATTTAATTGATTATCCCAATATTTAAAAATGTATTTTGCAGGTACAACATAAGTTTCTTTATTTTTATTACTTGTAAAACGAATAATAAAGAAACCAACACCACCAACATTGATACATTCTTTTAAATGATTTATTTGATGCTCATGAATATTGTGTAGTGGAAAAGAAGTTTTATTTTTAGTTTCTTTAGCATCAAAATCAATATATTTTCCCTTAAAAACTCCGTTATAATCAGTAGTAGAAGGTTGCTTAAAATAAGCTTCAGTAATTTTTGCAGCCGCTCTTTTAGGGTAATCTACGTTAACGATTTGAATAGGAGTTGGTTTTTTATGAATTACCGCAATATGATTATTTAAGTAAAATTGATTACTTAAATTAATTTCATTTTCCAATGACATTCCACGATTACTATGTGTCATACTGAATTTTTTTTCATTTGACTTAGTAGTTTGTATGAATGGTTTGCCACCAGGGTAATTAATTGTCAAAACTAATTTCCTTTCCATTAATTAAAACTAAGTATAAAACTATACATTAGTACTTACATGATACTACAATTTTATTTTAGAAGATAAATTATCTTTATTTTTAACAATATTAATTATCTGCACTTTATTTATTTATAAAGCTAAAAACCTATGCTATACTATTTAAAGTCAAAAAGGATGGTGATTTTATGGATGGTATTAATTACACAACGCAAGATATTTTACAAAAAGAATTTAAAGAAAAACGTGTTGGTGTAGCGTATGATCCAACCGATGTTGATAGTTTTTTAGATAATATTATTAAAGATTATGAAGTTTTCAATCGTGAAATTGCTAGATTGAAGGCAGAAAATCAACAGTTAAATGACAAAGTTGAAGATTTGAACAAACAATTATCTGTCAGTGGTAATGTAAATGTTAAACCTAGAACTGCTGTAAATAGCAGTGCAACTCAAACTAATAATCAAACCAATAGCGACATAAATATGGAAATTTTAAAACGTTTAAGTAATTTAGAGCGTCGCGTTTATGGACAATCTGGAACTACTACTGATAGCAGTAATTCTAGTGATACATTAGATCCATGGAATAATTAATCGTATTATTTTTTATTTAATGATTCGCAAATTTCGGGTAATTGGGCATAATTACTATTATGTCAGGAAAGTCCATGCTCGCACAAGCTGCGATGCTTGTAGTGTTCGTGCTCAGTGAAAAAATAAGCTGAGGTACCCTTTGGGTAACGGCGAGAAAACAAGCTAAGGTTTTAGAACTATGCTTAAGTATCTCTGAAAAGTGCCACAGTGACGAATTAATTGGGAAACTAATTAAATGGAACGCGGTAAACCCCTCGAGCGGGAAACCCAAATTTATGGTAGGGGAGCTTCACATAGGGAATTGAACTGATTGTGGGGGAGGAATTTTATCCTGAGATAGATGATTACCACTTTATAATTGCACCTGAGATTATGAAGAACAAAACATGGCTTATAGAAATTTGTTAGCAGGAGGCTCTCTTATATAGATAAGAGAGCTTTTTATTTTAATTTTATAAATAGGGAAAAAGTAATGTTAGATTTAATCGCTTCATGTGCTGCAGGAATTGAAAGTTTAGTCAAAAAAGAATTGATTGATTTAGGATATACAGTTGAAAGCCATAACGGTTATGTGAAATTTAGAGGAGACTTAATAGATATCATTAAAACTAATATATGGTTGCGAACTGCTGATCGAATCAAAATTTTATTAAGAGAAGATGTGATAACTGAATTTGCCCAACTTTATGATTTAATTAATGCAATGAGTTGGGAAGATTTATTACCATTAGATGCGCAAATAATTGTAACTGGAAAGTCTAAAAAATCCACTTTACATAGTGTTCCCGATATACAATCAATAATTAAAAAAGCAATTATTGATCGCTTACAAAATTATTATCATCATTATTCATTGTTACCGGAAAATGGAGCACAATTTAAGTTAATTTTTGATTTAACTAAAGACAAGTTCCAATTAACTTTAGATACAACAGGTAATTCGTTGTTTAAACGTGGTTATCGACAATCTAAGGGTGACGCACCATTAAAAGAAAATATGGCTGCAGCATTGATTTTATTAACTAATTGGCATCCTGAAGACATGCCTTTTATTGATCCAATGTGTGGTTCAGGAACAATTCCTATTGAAGCAGCTATGATTGCACGTAAAATTGCACCAGGAATCAATCGAAATTTTACCTATGAAAATTGGAATTTTATGACTGATGAAATGATTAATGAAGTTAAAGATGAAGCATTTTCTATGGCTGATTATGACAATCAATTTATGATTTATGGATCGGATATAAATTCGAAAATGATCGATATTGCTAAAAACAATACACGTTTTGCAGGATTAAGTAATGATGTTAAGTATTCAATATTTGACGTTAGAAAGTTTGCTCCTAAAAATAAAAATGGAGTAGTAGTAACGAATCCACCTTATGGTGATCGATTGATGGATGAACAAAGTGTTAAACAACTATATAGTGATATGGGCAAAGCATTTATTCCCTTGACTACATGGAGTTTTTATATTTTAACTAGTTATTTAAATTTTGAAAAAATTTATGGAAAAAGGTGCACTAAAAAAAGAAAGCTATATAATGGAGCATTAAGAACAGATTATTATCAATATTGGGGAAAACCAATTTGGCACTAAGGAGAGTCATGATGACAAAAGAGGAAGAAGAATTTAGACAATTATTAAAAGAAATATCAATTTTAGATGAGTTAGAACAATTATTAGATTGGGATTCACAAACACATAATCCAGAGGCTGCTGCAGAAATGCGCTCTGATGTAGTTGCATATATTAGTAAGCTGAGCGTAGATCGTCAGACAAGTGATAAAATGGCTGAACTTTTAAATAAGTTTAGTAAAAATCCTGATTTATTAAGTGAAGATGGTAAAAAAATTTATCGACGAGTTAATCGTGAATTTAATATTCAACGTAAAATTCCTAATGATGATGCAGCAGAATATTCTAAGTTGTTAAGTAAAGCTCAAGCTGTGTGGGTAAAAGCTAGACGTGCTAAAGATTTTAATATTTTTAAACCATATTTAAAACAAATTATTGATTTTAATAAAAAATTTATTGGTTTATGGAAAACAACAGAGCAGACTAACTATGATGTTTTATTGAATCATTTTGAACCAGGAATGACAGTTGCTAAACTAGATCCAATTTTTGCAACTTTGAAACAAGCTATTAAAACTTTAATGAACAAATTAAAAACTGGTATCGAACCAAATGATCAATTTATGCATCGTTATGTTAGTAAAGTAACTCAAGAAAAAATTTCTCGAGATTTCATTACACGATTAAGTTTTAATTATGAACAAGGAGATTTAGATATTTCTGAACATCCATTTACTTTAGGGTTAAATCGAAACGATGCTCGAATAACAACTCGTTATGATGTTCATGATTTTCAAATGTCCTTATTAGGAACAATTCATGAAGCTGGTCATGCAATTTACGAACAAAACGTTGATCCAAAATGGGCTCGTACTACTTTATCTGGTGGAACATCAATGGGAATTCATGAAAGTCAATCATTATTTAATGAAATAATGATTGGACGTAACTACTATTACTGGATTAAAGAGTATCCACGTTTACGAGAATTAACTGGAGAAACGTTTAGTGATATTGATTTTGAGACCTTTTATCGTGGATTTAATACAGTACATCCTAGCTTAATTAGGACAGAAGCCGATCCAATTACATATATCTTGCATATTATTGTTCGATATGAAATAGAAAAAGCTATTTTTAATGATGATATAAGTTTAGATAATCTAAACCAAATTTGGAATGAAAAATATGAGGAATATTTAGGAATTTGTCCGCAAAATGATACCGAAGGTATTTTACAAGATATTCATTGGGCTGGTGGAGATATAGGTTATTTCCCAAGTTATGCATTAGGACATTTATATGCTGCACAATTTTTACATGCTATGAAACAGGACTTTGATGTAGACAAAGCTTTAGCTGAAGGAAATATTAATTTAATTACTGATTGGAGAAAAGACAATATTTTCCAGTATGGTTGTTCTAAAGATCCAAATGAAATTTTAATGGATGCTACTGGTGAAGAATTAAATCCAGATTATTGGATTCAACATCAAAATGAAGTTTATAAATATGTCTATCAATTAAATTAGAAGGTTAAATGTATGAATAAGAAAAGATTTTATTATCAACCTGCTGGTGTAAGTGGTTTTATTGATTGGTGTTGGATATTGATGTGTATATTTTTATTAATTATTTTGCAATATGAAATTTGTAAATTTAATTGGTTAGTAATTATTTTATCCTTGATTTATCTATTGTTTTTGTTGTGGCAAATATTAGGACGTCAAGTTGTTATAAATGGTGAAGAATTTGTCATTCATAAGTTGCTTCATCGCCGTGATGTGATGATTAATGTTCACCAATTGAAAAATGTTAACTTTACTAAACACGTTTTTTCGTTTACAGTTTCTAATGAAAAATATAATTTATTTTTATCAAAAAAATCTATTGTATTAATCAAAAAAATAATTAATGAATAAGGAATATTTATGAACCAATTAAGTGATATTGAAATTGCACAACAAAATAAAATGGAATTAATCGATGAGATTGCAAATAAATTAAATATATCTTCTGAAGATTATGAACCTTATGGACATTATAAAGCTAAATTAAATTACGTAAATTTAATTGATGAACATAAAATAAAAGACCATAAGTTAATTTTGGTTACTTCTATTAATCCAACTAAAGCAGGAGAAGGCAAAACAACCGTTTCTATTGGTTTAGCTGATGGATTAAATCAATTGAATAAAAACGCTGTATTAGCTTTAAGAGAACCATCTTTAGGTCCTGTAATGGGATTGAAGGGTGGTGCTACTGGTGGTGGTTATGCACAAGTTGTGCCAATGGAAGATATTAATTTACATTTTACAGGTGATTTTCATGCTTTAACTAGTGCCAATAATACCTTGGCTGCCCTAATTGATAATCATATTCAACAAGGTAATTCTTTGAATATTGACCCTCGAAAGATTTTGTTAAGACGTGTTTTAGATATTAATGATCGAGCATTAAGAAATGTTGTTGTTGGTTTAGGAGGTAGTACATCTGGTGTTCCACGTGAAGACCATTTTGATATTACTGTGGCTAGCGAATTAATGGCAATTTTATGTTTATCTACTAGTCTAGAAGATTTAAAAAATAGAATTAATAGAATGGTGATAGCTAAGACATATGATAATCAACTAATAACAGTTAGTGATTTACATGTAGGAGGAGCAATAACTACCTTATTAAAAGACGCAATTAAACCTAACTTAGTACAAACATTAGAACATACACCAACAATTATTCATGGTGGTCCATTTGCAAATATTGCACATGGATGTAATAGTGTTTTGGCGACAAAATTAGCACTTAGTTTAGGAGATTATGCTGTAACAGAAGCTGGTTTTGGTGCTGATTTAGGAGCAGAAAAATTCTTAGATATTAAAGTTCCTCAATTACATAAATCTCCTGATGCAACAGTTATAGTTGCAACAGTTAAAGCTTTGAAACTACATGGTACTGATGATAGTAATGAATTGAATCAATTAAATTCAGGTCTAGATAATTTGGGTAAGCATATTAACAGTATGCAACAGTATGGATTAAAAGTTTTAGTTGCAATTAACAAGTTTACTGATGATTCTCAAGAAGAAATTGAAGCAATTAAACAATATTGTCAGCAGTATAATGTTAAAGCCGTTGTAACTGATGAATGGTCACAAGGCGGAAGAGGATCGATTGATTTAGCTAATGCATTGTTAGAATTATTAGCAGATCCAGTAAATGAATTTAAACCACTTTATAAAAATGATGAAGATTCTATTAAAGATAAAATTAATTTAATTGTTCGCAAAATATATGGTGGCAAAAATGTAATGTTTTCTAAACAAGCATTAAAGCAATTAAAAGATATTGAAAAAAATGGTTGGGATAAGTTGCCTGTATGTATGGCTAAAACTCCATTTTCTTTAAGTGATGATCCTAATTTAATAGGATGCCCGCATGATTTCACTATCCATGTTAGTAAATTAGAGGCTAAATTAGGAGCTGGCTTTATTGTTGTACATACAGGTAAGGTATTAACTATGCCAGGTTTACCTAAACATCCGGCAGCTTTAGATATAGATATAAATAATGAAGGTTTGATTTCAGGATTAAGTTAATTTTACATTATGTTTTATTATGTTTTATTGATTACTGGTTTGATTTTAATAGATCAATTCATTAAACATTGGGTTAGTATTAATATTGCTTTTAATAGTATTCATCATGTTATTCCTGGGTTACTTAATTTAACGAAAATTCATAATAATGGAGCTGCTTGGTCGTTATTTTCAGGACAAATTAATTTGTTAAGTGTTATTTCTATAATAATGACGATTATTTTAGTAATATATTTATGGAAATTTCGTAAACGTTTTTTATATGCATTAAATATAAGTTTAATGTTAAGTGGAGCGATAAGTAATTTAATTGATAGATTGTTACATAAGTATGTGATAGACATGTTTCAATTTGCATTTTTACCTAATTTTCCTATTAGTAATTTTGCGGATTGGTGTTTAAGCATTGGAACAATTGGTTTAATCATAATAATTATTTTGGATAAAGATTAGGTAGTATTTTTGGAAGATAAAACATTTATAGTAACAGAAGATGCTGTTGGCAGATTGGATTTAGCTTTAGTTAATTTAGCAAAAATAACACGTTCTCAAGCACAAAAAGCTATCAAAGAACATAGGGTGAATGTAAACACTAAATTAGTAGATAAAAATAAATATGAAGTTCATTTAAATGATATTGTTAAACTGCATGAATTAGATCCACAGCCAATAGAATTAATTCCAGAAGATATTAGTTTGAATATTGTATATGAAGATGAAGATGTAATAGTTGTGAATAAACCTCAAGGAATGGTTGTTCATCCAGCTCCAGGTCATCCTAACCATACTTTGGTTAATGCTTTGCTATATCATAGCCCTTTATCTACTATCAATGGAGAATTTCGTCCAGGAATTGTTCATCGAATTGATAAAGATACATCAGGATTACTGATGGTAGCTAAGAATGATGTAGCTCATCAATCTTTAGCTCAACAGTTGCAGAATAAAACTAATATTCGTGAATATATAGCACTTGTACACGGAACGTTAACGGAAGAAAAAGGAACTATTAACGCTCCAATTGGAAGATCAAAAATTGATCGTAAAAAAATGGCTGTTGTTGAAAATGGTCGTCATGCAATAACTCATTTTGAAGTTTTAAAACGGTATGCTAATTTTACTTTAATCAAATGTATTTTAGAAACAGGTAGAACACATCAAATTCGTGTACATTTGTCTTATATTGGTCATCCTGTTGTGGATGATCCGTTATATGGTACTAAGAAAAAAATAATAGGTAAGGGACAATTGTTACATGCTTATAAGTTAGGATTTAAACATCCACGTACAGGAGAACAATTAGTTTTCACATGCGATTTACCAAATGATTTTAAAAAAGCTTTAGATAAAATAAAAAAATAACAAAAAGACGTGAACCATTGTTAAATTAGTTCACGTCTTTTTAAATTAGATATTTTTAATATGTGTATGCTTCGAAAATAATTTTAATTGCTAACATTAATTGTTTAGCTTCAAAGCTGGTAATTTTTTTACCATTATAGTATAAATGATCTTCGTTTTGATCTAAAAATTCTTTTAGATCATTTGTACTAGTAATTTTAACGCTATTATTTGTACTTTCTGGAGTATTACCTAATAAAAAATCAAT
>JADIMP010000053.1 GCA_017694665.1 Candidatus Gallilactobacillus intestinavium | reverse complement strand
TTCAGTTTTCAAGGATCTACGCTACTCAATCGCAGCTATTATAATGTACCAAGATATTAATTGTTTGTCAATATCTTTCTTTTAAAATCATTGTTGAATTATCATCAACGTTTATATATGTTATCAGGGATTATAATCACGGTCAAGCAAAAAGTTAATAATATAATTAAAATAAATAACAAAAATAAAAGAAGTACTACAAAAGTAGCACTTCTTTTAAAATAAAAAATTCTATTTGAATCTTTCAACATCTCTTGCAATCATTAATTCCTCATTTGTAGGAATTAACATAACTGCAGCGCTAGAATCATCAGTGGAAACAATTGTTTCCTTTCCTCTAACGTTGTTTTTATTATCATCAATTTTAATTCCCATATAATTAAACGCATTAGACACAGTAGCTCTAGTTTCAGCAGAATTTTCTCCAATTCCTGCAGTAAATACTAATCCATCTACTCCGCCCATTTCAGCAATATAAGATCCAACATATTTTATTACGCGATTATTAAATATATTAATAGCTAACTCTGCTCTATGATCATTACTGCTTTCTAATTCACGCATATCAGCAGAAATTCCAGATATTCCTAGTAAACCAGATTTCTTATTTAAAATATCAATCATATCAGCAGAACTAACATTTAATTTTTCTCTCAAAAAATCAACTAAAGAAGGATCTATATCTCCAGAACGCGTTGCCATAGTTATACCAGCTAATGGAGTAAATCCCATTGAAGTATCAATAGATTTTCCATGATCTACAGCAGTTATTGAAGCTCCAGCTCCCAAATGTAAAGTTATTAATTTTAATTCTTCCAAAGGCTTTCCTAACAAATCAGCTGCACGTTGAGCTACATATCTATGGCTAGTTCCATGTGCCCCATATCTACGGGCACCATATTTTTCATAATATTCATACGGAATCGAATACAAATAATTTTCTTCTGGCATTCCTGCATGAAATGAAGTATCAAAAACCGCTACAGCAGTGGCATTAGGTAAAGCTTTCTTAAAAGCTTTAATTCCCATAATATGAGCAGGTTGATGTAATGGAGCATATTCTATTAAAGATTCTATTTTATCCAAAACATCATCATCTATTAGCACTGAATCAGTAAAATATTCCCCTCCAGCAACAATACGATGGCCGACACCAGTAATTTCTGAAAAATCATTTATTATTTTTAACTCTGTTAATTTTTGTAATAATAAATCAATTCCTTCTTGATGTGTAGCAAATTTTTGTTCAACACTATATTTTTGACCATTTCCATACTTTAAAGTAAAAGATCCCATATCAAATCCAACACGGTCTACAATCCCTTCAGCAACTACATTTTCAGAAGGCATATCAAATAACTTAAATTTCAATGTTGAACTACCAGCGTTAACCGCTATCGTCTTTGGCATAATTAATTCTCCTTTAACTCATTTATCCAATTAGTAATTTGATTTATATTCCTTTTAAAAGAATCTCCATTTTTAAATGAAGCAATATCTCCCAAAAGAACAGGATTAGCTTGTCGTGCAGTCTTACCTTTTTTTTGTAAAAGAAGTAATGACTTTTGTGATTTACTATTTTTAAAAATATCACTTGGCAAATTTATTATCCCTTGTAAGTATACATTATCATTAATCCATTTCAATAATTGTTCGGATTTTTTATCATTAAAGATATTACTTGGAACAAGAAATAATCCCCAACCAGAACTAGATAAAATATTCATACCTTGTTCAATTAACAAATAATGTGAATATGATAAACCATCATCAAAAGATGTTTTATATCCTCTATTTTGAACATTTAACGGATAATATCCAACAGGTAAATCACCAATAACAAAATCTATACTATCTTTAAATGACAAATTAGACAAAGAATCCTGGTGAATCAAAACAGTATTTAAATTTTGTAAAGTAAAATTAATATTAGAAACCGCAATCATAGATTCATCATTATCAATGCCAAAACTTCTAATATTAAGTAAATTATGGTTTTCTTTAAGTTGATTTAAAATAGTAGCTAATAAATTTCCGGTACCTACACTTATATCTACAATTGATAAATTAGTTTTATTATTTAAACAATTAATCATATAACCCATAATATATGCAATAGTATCAGGTGTTAACTGATGATTACTATCAAATTTATCATTATGTAAAGCGTTTATTAAAATAAATTGAAAAATTTCTCTAAATTTTTTGGGTTCATTAATAGAACTTAAAATGAAATTATAATTTTCTTGCAATTTTTTCTGTACTTTAACACTTGGAATTCCATTTTCTACTCTCACAACACCGTGATCACATAAATCATCTCCAACTTCAATTAAAGCATCTAAATAACTAGATTTAAGTTCAGAACGCAACAATTCAATGGAATCGTTTAATTTTTTATAAAGATCATTTATATTATTAACCATATGTCCTCTAAAAAATGCTCTTTGAAAAACAAATTCTCAAAGAGCATATCAATTAATTGTCATCTTCTTTAACTGCAGCTTCATAAACATCAGCTACATCATCGTTATTAGTTAATTCATCTATTAAATTATCATACTGTGTTTTCTTATCTTCGGGTACAGGAGTTGTATTTTCAGGAATCATTGTTATTTCAGCAGTATCCAAAGTATATCCTTTACTTTGTAAAGCATCTCTTACACTAGCCAATTGTGACGGATCAGTATAAATTTTAAATTTATCATCTAACGTGTCCATGTCTTCAGCTCCAGCATCTAAAGCATCCATTAACATAGTATCCTCATCTACATCTAATCCATCTCGCAATATAACTATGTATCCCTTACGATTAAACATATATGATACTGAGCCTGATGATCCTAATGTTCCTCCATGATGACTAAAAGCAGAACGAATTGCTGCTGCAGTACGGTTCTTATTATCAGTTAATGCAAAAACCATAACCGCTGTTCCACCAGGTCCATATCCCTCATACATAATTTCTTCATAATTTTGACCACCAGCACCAGTTGCCTTATCTAAAGCACGTTGAATAACATTCTTAGGCATATTTGCAGCTTTAGCTTTGTCCATTACTAAACGTAATTGTGGATTTCCGTCGGGATCTGCCCCACCATCCTTAGCAGCTTGATATAAATCACGCGATATTTTTTGAAAAATTTTACCACGCTTAGCATCTTGAGCATTTTTACGACCTTGAATATTATGCCATTTACTATGTCCAGACATACAAAATCTCCTTTCTTTTCGACACTTTAAAACATAGATAGTTTAGCATATAAGCATTCTTACATCAATTAAACTTATCCTGTTTGCCTAGATTTAAAATTATGTGGTAAAACAACATTTTTTTCATCAAATGTTTCATTATCAATTAATTTAGTTAACAATCTCATCGAAACAGCTCCTAAATCGTATAAAGGCTGAATTATAGAACCTAATTTAGGACGTATCATATTAGTTATTTTAGTATTATTACTGGTAACAATAGCTATATCCGAAGGAACACTCTTACCAAGATCTAATAAACCATTCAAAATCCCAACCGCTACATCATCATTAGCTGCATAAACTGCATCTAAATCTAATTCTTTTATCTTCTTACTAGTCTCATAACCAAAATCATAAGATTCATAATAAGAATCAAAAACTAATTGATTATCAAATTTAATATTATTTTCATTTAGTGCTTTTTTATAGCCATTTAAACGTAATTTTTTATCTATATAGTTGTCTAAATTACCAACAAAAGCTATTTTTTTTCTATTTTCTTTTATAAATCTAACAATTACTTCATATACAGCTTTTTCATAATCTATATTAACTGTCGGAAAATAATCATCCAAAGCTCCTGCTAACACAACAGGTACTTTACTACTCTTCAATAAACTACTTGCATTGTCAGACAACTGATCACCTATTAAGATTAATCCATCTATTTGTTTTGCTAAAAGATTGTTAATCACTTTAATTGTCTTCTTTTCATCTTTGTCTGACGATGCAAGTATAATATTATAATTATACATTAAAGAAACATCATCAATTCCCTTTGCTAACTCAGAAAAATAAGAATTAATTAAATCTGGAGTAATAACTCCAACAGTAGTCGTTCTTTTAGAAGCTAATCCCTTTGCTACAACATTAGGTCTATAATTTAGATCGTTAATAATTTTTAAAACCTTAGCTTTAGTATCTTCTCTAACACGAGAACTATTATTTATAACTCGGGAAACAGTAGCCATTGAAACTCCAGCTTTATTAGCGACGTCATAAATAGTTATATTTTGTTTTTCCATAATTTTTTCTCTTAAGCTTTATTATATAATAAGCACTATAAATCATTTATTTATAAATTGAAATAGAAAGAAGCATCATAACATGAACAACATTTCAAAAATTCAGTCAATTGCTAAATGGTTATCACAAAAAAATATAGATATAGCATTTATAAATAATTTTAATACAATTAAGTATTTAACTGGCTTTAACTCTGATCCTATAGAGAGAGTATTAGCTTTAATAATTTTTAAAGACAAAGAACCGTTCATATTTTGTCCTTCCTTAGAAGTAGAAGCAATTAAAGAAAATAATTGGCCTTATGAAATATATTCTTATATGGATGATGAAGATCCATATAAATTAATTGCAAACACAATATACAAAAATATTAGCAATCCTCAAAAAATTGCAATTGAAGCTAAAAATTTAACAGTTTTTAAACTTAAAAAATTAACAAATTTATTTCCTAATACAAATTTTTCAACTTACATTGATGATTATATTGATCAACTGAGAGTCATTAAAAGTGAACAAGAAATAGAATTATTATTAAAAGCTGGAAAGGATGCAGATTTTGCCTTTCAAACTGCTTTTAATAAAATACATGAAGGAGTTACTGAACAACAAATTAGTACTGAAATAGATTACTCTTTAAAGAAAAAAGGAATCATGCATACTAGTTTCGATCCATTAATCCAGTTTGGTAAACATGCAGCAGAACCTCATGGAGAAACTAGTGACATTAAAGCAACAAAAAACGAGCTAATTTTAATAGATTTAGGTACAGTTTATAATAATTATATTTCAGACGCTACTCGTACTGTAGCTTTAGGTAAAATTACTGATAGACAAAAAGATATATATAACATATGTTTAGAAGCTAACCTAGAAGCTATTAATGCTATTAAACCAGGAATATCTGCTAAAGAATTAGACGGTATTGCAAGAAATATAATCACAAAATATGGATATGGAGATTATTTCATTCATCGTTTAGGACATGGTATAGGACAATCAGAACATGAATATCCTGATATTTCTCAAAGTAGCAATATTATACTTAAAAAAGGTATGTGTTTTTCTATAGAACCTGGCATTTACATTCCAAACGAATTAGGTGTTAGAATTGAAGATTGTGTTTATGTTACTAAAAATGGTTGCAAAACTTTTACTAATACAACTAAAAAACTATTACAATTATAAATTTAAAAATAAAAAAGGATGCTCTATGCATCCTTTTTTTTATTTTTAAATATTTTAATTATCTTACTTAAAATACTATGGTGTTGTCTATCAAAAACATTATTTAACTTAATACTTAAATTAGAAATTGCCGTTATTAATGGATTTAATTTTCTGCTTTTATCATTAACATCATCCATTAAATCACTTGTACTATGCAATAAAACTTCTACCTGTTTTAAAATAACATGCATATCATCAGTTAATAAAGATGTGATTCTCTTAATCTCATTTATCATAACAGTAAATCTGCTAATAAAAATACACAAAAAAATAACTAAAACTAAAAATGCAACAGCTGCTAATAATGCAGCAAAAGTTAATCCTGACATATAATACAATTCTCCTTTAAATTAATTCAAATCCATTCATAAAAATCATTCATTAATTTTTTAAAAGCTATACCTCTATGACTTATACTATTTTTTTCACTTATAGTCATTTCGGCTAATGTTTTATCTTTTTGTGGCACATAAAATAATGGATCATAACCAAAACCGTTAATACCTCTCTTTTTTTTCAAGATTTCTCCATTTAACCTACCTGTAACAACCATTTTTTCTCCTGTGGGTTTTATAGCCACAATATTAGTAACAAAATGTGCCGATCTATCAGATTTATTTTGCAATTTTAACAATAATTTTTCATTATTTGCTTCATCGTCATGATCCCCTGCATAACGTGCAGAATAAACTCCAGGTTCTCCATTTAAAGAATCAACAACTAATCCAGAATCATCAGCAATAACAATTTCGTTTAAATGAATACTATAATATTTAGCCTTTATTTCCGCATTTTCTAAAAAAGTATTACCTGTTTCTAAAGGAGGATCTAAATTCAAATTTAAATCAGATAAACCAACAACATTAAAGTTAAATGAACTAAAAGCATTCTTATATTCTAATAGTTTTCCACTATTGTTAGTTGCAATTATAATTTTTGATTCACTCATTACCAATAACCTTTATTTTAACTTGCCTATGAAATAATTTATAAGCCAGTTTATTCATAACACCATTATCATACGTAGTATAAAAATAATCATGTTTTTTTATATTAGACAATAATTCTTCCTCTGTAAGGATATCCATTAATTTTCGAATTACTTCAATTGCAGGATTTACAATTTCAATATTACTATTTATACAATCAGATATTACATTCTTTATAATTGGAAAATGAGTACATCCCAAAACCAAGCAATCAATACTCTTATCGTCAAAATATGATAATTTTTTACTAACAATAGACCGAATTTGATTGATATCAGCATTTTCTTCAATTAATGGCACAAATTCTGAACAAGATAATTCAAATATTTGAGCATCGGGTATTAAAGCAGTTATTGCTTTCTGATATGAATGTTGATTTACTGTAGCACTAGTAGCTATTACTCCTATTCTTTTTGTTAAAGTAACTTTTGAAGCAGAAACTGCACCAGAATCAATCATTCCAATAACTGGGATAGATAAGTAAGATCGTGCCTTATTAATATAAACAGCACTAGCTGTATTACAAGCCATGACAATGGCCTTAACATTATGTTTCAATAAAAAATTGATATCTTGTTGAACTAAAGATTCTATTTCTTTTATTTTCTTTGTTCCATATGGTGCATTCTTCTGATCACCAATAAAAAAAATATTTTCCTTATTATTTAATTTTAATAATTCATTAACAACAGTTAATCCCCCAACCCCAGAATCTAAAAATCCTATTGGAAAATTATTATGCTTCATTTAATATTTCCTTTTTCTTTTATAAAAAAAGTGTGCTTAAATTAATTTTAGCACACTAAATATTAATTAAAATTCGTTAAATTTTTCTTAGATGGGAAAAGTTGTTGCCATTTATAAGAATAAAATTTGTTTTTTATATCATAATTAACTTTTTTATTTTTTTCTTTCATAAATGGCCTTACATACTCATCCACTTTAACCCATCCTCTATATCCAATGTGAATAGTATCTTCCATAAAGTACGGCTCACTACCATATTTATTTAAATCAACTACATGATTAAATCCTTGACTTTTCAATTGATGAACGATTTTATTATCTGTTTGTTGTACCATTTTAGAATTTAACCCAGTATATTTAGTCCATAAAGAATTAATCGGTGGAATTATAAACAATACATTAGTATGAGTCTTAGCAAACTGATTTAAAACTAACTCTAAATCTCCATACTCTGGTGATTTTCGATAATCAAAGTTTTTCTGTTCTCCTTTTAATCCTTTAACATATCCAACTAATCTTCTTTTATAAAAATTATTATTTATTCTAAATCTATTATTGTTAGTTCTTTTTTTGCCGTAACTATAAGCATGTTTATCTAAAACTGAATAATTTTCAGAATTAGGAAGACGCTTTTCACCACGTTTTATTTTATTTAAGTTATTATTCAAACCAACTGCAGAAAACAATTGATC
The DNA here is from genome assembly GCA_017694665.1 of Candidatus Gallilactobacillus intestinavium. GTDB lineage: Bacteria > Bacillota > Bacilli > Lactobacillales > Lactobacillaceae > Gallilactobacillus > Gallilactobacillus intestinavium. The sequence goes on along the minus strand of JADIMP010000053.1, from coordinate 50,228 downwards.
TTCATGATTTAAAATATTAGCATCTACATCTAATCTGAATCTATCAAACCTGGTTATTTTATGACCAAATTTAGCCTTATACAATAAATTCTTTATAAATTTATCTGATCTCCCAGAAGGCATTTGCAATAATCTTCTAGCAGCATATTTATCCATTTTTGACCCATTCTCATGTTGTAACCAAGTAATTGCTTGTAACTTAGAATAATAATAGGCAAAAGCATTAGGATCATCTCCCTTTGCAACAAACCATTGAGGAGAAATAATAAATACAGCTTTTTTATCTTTTAGTTGTGACAAAATAGTTTGCATTGCAAAATACTGCGTCAAACATTGTGTTCCCGCGTTACCTAATAAAAATGGCCTATAATTTCTATGATATTTAGCTGCTAATACAGAAGGATGATAAGGATCCATTCGTTTTAATTCACTAGAACCAAAAAAAGGAACATACTTACCAGATAAAGCTTGTTCTTTAAACTGTCTACCTTTAAATATTTGTGGTGATAATGAAACAGCTGCTTTTTCTTCTGATAGTTTAGAATTATGGTCAAATCTTAATGGAAGTAGTAATAATACTCCTAATATTAAAAAAGCAGTTATCACCGGACCAATAATCATCCACAATTTTTTTGAAGACTTCATAATTAGTTCATTAATTCCTCAACTTTTTTAATGATTTTGTTTGGTGTATCCCATTCAGAACGTTCAAACTCTGACACAGCAACTTCAATACCTAATTGATTTTGTAATTCTAATAAAAGTTGTACCGATCCCATAGAATCAAGCAAATCAGTATCAAACAAATTAGTATCTAAATTGTCTGACAAATCACTACCTGTTAAATCATTTAATATTGATAATACTGTTTCTTTTATATCCATTTCTATCTCCTCTAATAATTATTAATGTTAAAACCATAATGTATTTAAAAATCCAGAAAACAATAAGAAACTTAGACAAACTACATTAAAAGTCAAAAATATAGAAAAACATTTTGTAAACTTATTATGTGGAATCTTGTCTTGATGCTTTTTCTTAAACCTTAACCAAGTATCATTAACAGCTAATCCAATTCCATGTAATAATCCATAAGCAACATAATACCATGTAACACCATGCCAAAATCCCATTAATGCCATATCTAAAACATACGCCACATTGCTTACAGTATTTTTATTTTTAAATACTTTATTTTTCATCATTGCATAAACTAATCTCATGAAGACAAAGTCACGAAACCAAAAAGATAACGTCATATGCCAACGATTCCAAAATTCTTTTAAATTTTTAGATTGCCATGGTCGATTAAAGTTCATAGGAGTTTCAATCCCCATTAAATATGAAATTGCAACTGCAAATAATGAATATCCAGCAAAATCAAAAAAAAGATCCATAGACCATGCATACATGTAACCTACAAGACCCCAAGATAATCCCTTACCTGAAGCTATTGCCATAGCTGACATCTTAGGAACAATTATAGAACCAAATAAATGTGCCAATAAAAATTTATATAAAAAACCTAAAAATATATAATGCACAGCTTTATCAAGCATACTTAAATATTTGTCTCTATCGGGAACTACATTATAATCCTTTATCCATCGTCTATATCTATCAATAGGTCCACTAGATATAGTAGGCATAAAAGTCAGGAATTCTATAAATAATATAGGATGAAATTCTTTTATGAATCCATCTCTAATTTCCATAATCATGCCTACAGCCCTAAATGTTAAATAACTAATTCCTAAGAATCCAAACAAATTGGATTGATCAGGTGCAACAGCAGGCGTTATTTTAACTGTAGCAACAGGAATAATACTTAATATTACTGCTAAATAAAAAATCCACTTATTATTGTACTTTTTTCTATAGACCATATATAATCCGACTATTATCCATTGCCAAATTACATAAAATATTAGCATTAATCCTTGATGACTTTTGGGTCCATCAAACATTAAAAATATAAATACAAGAGAAATTAAACTCTGATACCAACGGCAACGATAACCATTATATATTCCTATTATTAATGGCAATAAAGCAATAATTAAGTAAACAAAATATTGAGGATTCCCATATGGTTGTAAATTTATCATTCAGGATTCACCTCAGCAATTAATGATTTAATATTAACTTTTCCATTAGTAGTTAGTGGAAGTTTATCTTTATAAATAAATTTATTTGGAATCATATATTCCATCATAGAATCTTTTAATTCTTTTTTAATAGTAGTTGTTAATTGTAATTCATTTTCAAAATCATTATTTTCTGGAACAACATAAGCATATAACTTGGCCACTTTATGATCTTTATCATATTTAGGGACAGCTACACCTTGTTTAATATGTTTATTATTATTTAAATAATGATTAATTTCTTCTAATTCTATTCGATAACCATGCAATTTAATTTGAAAATCCATTCTTCCTAAATAATGAACCAAACCATCACTATCAATAAATCCTAGATCACCGGTATGATAAGCAGGTATTCCATCAATCATAAAGAATGCTTTTTTAGTTTTTTTAGGATTATTCATATATCCCTTAGATACAGTCTTACCTGTAATTATTATTTCTCCACTTTCTCCAGTACCTAACTCGTTTCCTTTTTCATCAAAGATTTTAATATTTACTGCAGGATTTGCGTACCCTATTGGTAAACGTCCCTTTTTTAATAAATCTTTTGTTATTTCAACCGCTGTAACTGCCACAGTTGCTTCTGTTGGACCATAAGTATTATAAATATGGGCATTGGGAAATCTGTCAAACAATTTTTTAGTAGTAGAAATTGTCAACTCCTCACCACAAAATAAAAATATATTTAAATTAGGCATATTTTTTTCATTAAATGATGGTTCTAATAAACAAATTTCAGCAAAAGAAGGAGTAGAAATAAATGTATTTACATCTAGTTGTGGCAACATAGTAAATAATTTCTTAAAATCATTTGTTATTTCTCTTGGCAAAGCAGTTAAATGACCTCCTTTAACCAAGGTAGTTATCCATCCCATTCCAGAAACATCAAATGAAAAAGATGCTTGAGCAGTAGCCGATATATTTAACGGTAATTTAAATGCATCGCTAATCATCCAATTTATATAATTAACCACATTATCATGACTTATTTGAACTCCCTTAGGTTTTCCAGTAGTCCCAGAAGTAAAAATTATGTAAAAATTATCATCACCATCAACTGGATGAGATAAAGAATAATCTACAATTTTATTAGATAGTTCAGATAATTTTTCCGGATTAATAACAGGAATATCATTAACTTCTACGGGTAATTGTTCAGTAGCAATTATTGCACCAGGATTTGCAATTTCTTTAATCATACTAATTCTAGAATTAGGTGAATGAGTATCGATTGGAATGTATGCATGTCCTGATTTTACGGCTCCTAAAAAACTAGCTAACATTTCAAATTTATGACCACCATAAACAATAACAGGCGCTTTATCTCTAATGTTTAAAAAATCTAAATAATCAGCAATAGAATCTGAAAAATATTTTAATTTCCCATAAGTAAATTTTTCTTCTAAGTATTTATAAACTAACTTATCAGAATTTATAGAAGCCCAATTATCAATAGTTGTTATTATGTTGTCTAGCATAAACATCCTCTTTAAAATTCGTTATAAATAAATTTTGCTTGGTTTAAACCAGAATATCCATAAAGATAAACCAAAAACAATAAAATTGCAAAATAGAATATTGTTCTACAACAAAATTTAACTAATGGCTTTTGGTACCATTTTTTTATATTTTTAATTAAATCATGCATAATAAATTACACCACTATTAATTAATGTATTTAGATAATAAATTTTTCAATTGTTCTTTAGGATGATAACCAATTACGGTCTCAACAACACTACCATTTTGTTTAATCAACAAAGTAGGAATACTCATTACATTAAACTTAGCAGCGGTTTGAGGATTCTCATCAACATCAATTTTATAAAATGAAACTTCACTCATTTCATCTGATAATTGATCCATTATTGGAGCTTGCATTTTACAAGGACCACACCATGTAGCAAAAAAATCAATAACTGTTAATCCATTATTAGTATCATTTTCAAAATTTTGATCATTTGTTTCTTTTACTGTCATAAAAATAACCTCCTAAAACTATTAATTAAATGATAAAAAAATATAAGTAAATTGTATACTAATTAAACTATTTTAAATATACAATTGTTGCTCCATCTCCTCCTTCATTGATAGGTGCAAATTCATGTTTTAATTTTTTTTCATTTAAATAATTAGAAACCGCTTTTCTTAGTATACCACTACCTTTTCCATGTACTATCGTAACTACTTCTAAATTATTCAATAAAGCGGAGTCTATAAATTTATCTAATTTATGTATAGCTTCATCATACCTAAAACCTCTTAAATCTAATTTAGACTTACCTAAAGTTGTAACCTTAGAACTAAATTTTAAATCATGCTTTGTAAACTCATTATTTGTTGATTTTATTAATCGTAAATCTTTAATATTTATTTTTGTCTTTAGAGATCCTAATTGTAATTTCCATACATCGTCATTTACTTTTTCCAATAAAGTGCCTTCTTGATTATACGGAATTACTAAAACACTATCTCCAATTTGAAATTTATTATTTGTATTATCATTTAATCTAATTTTATCATTTTCAAAATAATTAGGATTTTGCCTTAAATTATTTAATCCTGTTTGAATATCAATTATTGACTTTTCATTCAACCCATTTTTGTTAACTTGTCTTGCTTGACTTATTAGTTGATCAGATTTTAATTTAGTTTTTTTAACAATTTCATTAGCTTTTATTTTAGCTTCATTAATTAAATTATTTTTTTGTTTATTTAATTGATTAAAAATAACAGTTATGTTTTTTAATAATTTCTCACTACAATTTAAAGTTTTCATTAACCTATCAGTTGCATCTTTGAAAAATTTAGTTTGATGTACTAATCGATTAATCGTATGATTTACGTTTTTTTGATCATCATCTAATAAACTTTTAGCATTTTCAATTATATCTTTATTTAAACCCAATTTAGAAGCAATACTTAGTGCTTCAGATTGTCCAGGAATTCCTATTAACAATTTATATGTTGGTTGAAAAGTATTTTCATTAAATTCCATACTAGCATTTATTACATTAGGAGAATCTATTCCATAAACTTTAACCTCTGAATAATGAGTAGTAGCTAAAACCATACTATTTAGTTTATTCAAATACTGTAAGATAGAAATTGCTAAAGATGCTCCTTCTTTAGGATCCGTACCAGAACCTAATTCATCTAATAAAATTAAACTATTATTAGAAGATTTATTAATAATGTTAATTATTTTCTTAATATGAGCACTAAAAGTACTTAGAGAAGCCTCTATTGACTGATCATCACCAATATCAGAAAAAATGTTATCAAATACTTTTATTTTACTATCATATTTAGCAGTTATAAATAAACCAGACTGTGCCATTAATTGATTAAGACCCAAAGTCTTTAAAGTAATTGTTTTGCCTCCCGTATTAGGACCAGTAATAATCATTATTTTTTTATGGTTATCTAATACAATATCGTTAGAAATAGCTTTATTCTTATCTATTAATGGATGCCACACAGATTTCAATTTAACACAATCAGATATTTCAGGCTCAATAGCATTTAATGCCAAAGCATATTTTGCTTTAGCATTAATAAAATCTAATTTTCCTATGATTTGTAAATCTAATTTAAGATCCTTAACATAGGGGAAAAAAATTTCTGACAACTGCTTTAAGATCTTTAATTCTTCATTTTTTTCAGTTAATTTTAACGAATGTAAATTTTCTCTTAGCTTTTCCAACTCTAATGGTTCAATATATAATGTTTGTCCACTCTGACTTTTATCTATGATAGTACCATTGATTTTACCTCTATATTCTGATTTAACAGGGATCACATAATATCCATTTCGCTTAGTATAATTAATTTCAGTTAAATAAGATTTATTCTTTTTAATTACTTTATCTATAAAATCACTTAGTCTTAATTTTAAAGACGAAATTTTATTCCTTACTAATTTTAAAGTATCACTTGCTTCGTCCTTAATATTTCCACGATCATCTAAACAATTATTTAATTTTTTTAATAAATTAGAGAAAAAAATTAAATGTTCATGATAATAAGATAAAGAAAACAGCACTATATTATTCTTATTTACTGATTCGAAAAAATATTTGAATTTGTTTAATAAATTCAAAAAATCTTTTAAATGTAATAATTCTTCATTATTTAAATAAGCTTTTTTAGATAAGCGGTTTAACTCAAAAGTAAGATCATTAAAATTAGATATTGGTAATTCAAAATTTTGATTCAATAAATTAACAGCGTCTTTAGTTTCAGACAAATTCCTCTTAATAGTGTTGACATCACTACTAGGCTTTAAATTATTTAAAATTTTTTGCCCTATTGTTGAATGTATATAACTAGAAACGTTATTTTTAACTTTATTAAATTCTAATTCCTCAATAGACCAATTATCTATCATTAATTTAACCACCAATAATAAATTTTAGTAGACAAAATAGGAGTCTGATGCAAAATCAATAAACTTAATGGAGACTTTACTATCAATTGTTGTAAATATGGAATTGGCACAACAGAAATTACATTTAATATAAAAAATATCAAAACATACATAATTACGAATGACAATAAACCACCAATTATTTTATTAAATAAATGAATTACAGGAATTTTTGATAAGAAAATTAATGGCTTTTTTATTAACCTAAAAATAAATAAACCCAGTATTAGTAAAAAAAGAAAAACTATTCCACTATACCAAAAATGATTAATTTGATTATTATACAAATGAGTATTTATCGAAATTTGACTACTAGGAATAACATTATTAAAAACTTTAACTAAATAAGGAGTTATAAATCGCACACAAAAAATAATTATAAAAAAACTAAAAGTATTAAATAACTCAACTACAAATCCTTTATTGTATCCATGTTTAAAACTCAATAATAATGAAACTATTATGACTAAAGACAAAAACATGCCAATTTACCTCAGTTAATTATTTAAAGATGGATCATCTAAAAAAGTATTTAAAACTTCTTCTACCATTTTCCACTCATCATTATTTTCAATAGGAACTAATTCTCCTTCTAAATTATTATCATCAGGATTAAATGCGTAAGCCTGAATATCTACTTCCTCTTTATCTTCATCTGATGCGGGATAAATTAAAATATAAGACTTACCATTTTTATCAGAAGTAAACGTAAACAATACATTAAATAATTCTTCTTCACCATCTTCATTTACCAACGTTATTTGGTCTTTTTCATTTAATGAACTCATTAAATATTTCCTTTCAAATCTAAATAATTTTGCAAAATCAATGTTGCAGCAACCTTATCTATTTTTTTTCTTCTTTTTTCCCTAGAGACATTTCCTTCTTCAACAAGCATTCTTTCAGCTTCCACAGTTGTTAATCTTTCATCAATATAGTCAACATCTTTATGAAATTTACTTTTAATTATCTCTCCATAATGTTTAACAGCTAATACTCTTTCACCAGAAGAATTATTCATATTTTTAGGTAATCCTAAAACAAACTTAGTAATGTCATATTTATTAACTAAATTTGATAATTCATCCAATCCATAATCATTTTGATTTTCATCTATAGAAATTACCGTAATACCTTGAGCAGTCCATCCTAATGGATCACTCACTGCTACTCCAACTGTTTTAGAACCAACATCTAATCCCATTAATCTCATCGTAATTAATCCTTATTTTTAATCCATTCAACAACTTTAATAAATGCTTTGGAAATTCCTGTTGCATCTTTTCCTCCAGCTTGAGCTAAATTATGACGTCCTCCACCGCCACCTTTAATTTCCTTAGAAATATATTTAATTAAATCGTCAGCAAAGTATCCTTTTTCAACTAAAGAATCAGATACTGTAGCTAATAAATTAACTTTACTATCATTATTTGTAGCGAGAACTAAAATATCAGATATTTCTTTTTGACGCCAAGTATCGGATATCTTTCTTAATTGATCCATATTTGAATCATTTAAACTAAATGTAACCAATTTAATGCCATTTACATCAACAACATTATCAAAAATTTTGCTTGATTGAGAATTAGCCACTTTATCCTGTAATTTATTAACTGTTTGATTCAATTTTTTTACTGAATTTTGTAATTCTATAATTTTTTCAGGAATTTTACTTTCATTTTGTTCTTTAACTAATATAGAAATATTTTTTAATAAACTACTTTGATCATTTAAATAATTAAATGCTTCTAAAGAAGTAACAGCTTCAATTCTCCTTATGCCAGAACCAATACCACTTTCAGAAATTATTTTAAATAAACCAATTTCACTTGTATTATCAACGTGGTTACCACCACAAAATTCTTGATTAAACTTTCCTATAGAAACTACTCTAACATTTTCTCCATATTTATCAGAAAACATAGCGATAGCTCCCATTTTTTTTGCAGAATCTAGATCTGTTTCTATTGTTTTAACATCAATAGAGTTGAATATCTGTTCATTTACAAGTTGTTCCACTTTATTCAAATCTTCTTGGCTAACTGGACCAAAATGATTGAAATCAAATCTTAAATATTCTGGTTCAACTAAAGATCCCGCCTGATGTGTATGACTACCAAGTATATTACGTAATGATTGATCTAACAAATGTGTAGCAGTATGATTTTTAGATATCTTTTTATGTCTTTCAACATCTACTTCTAGAGTAAAAGTGTTATTTAACTCAAAATCATTTAATACTTTAACATTATGTAAATGTTGTCCATTAGGTGCCTTTTGTACATCTATGACTTTTCCTACTACTTCATTATTTAATAATATATTTCCTGTATCTGCTACTTGTCCTCCCATTTCAGCATAAAATGGAGTATTGTCAAATATAATTTGCACTTCATCTTTTGCAAATGCTTTATCCGCAATCTTTTCATCTTTAAACATAGCTATTATTTTTGCATTATTAACTGATAATTGATCATATCCTAAATAATAACTTTGTTCTTTAAATGATCTTAATTCTGGATTTTGTAATTTCATAGAATCGCTTTTTTCACGTGCATTTCTTGCACGTTCTTTTTGTTTAGACATTTCTTCGTTAAACTCTTTTTCATCTACATCTAAACCATTATCATTAGCGTATTCTTTAGTTAATTCTAAAGGAAAACCATACGTATCAAATAATTTAAATGATGTTTTACCATCAATTACACTATATCCGCTTTCTTTAGCTTCCTTTATAACATTATTTAATAAATTTAATCCAGAAGTTAAAGTTTTATTAAACTTTTCTTCTTCAGACTTTACTATTTTACTTATATAATCTTTTTGCTGAGTAATTTCTGGATAATGACTTTCCATAATTTTACCAACTACTGGAACTAACTTATATAAAAATGAACTATTAATACCTAATTTTTCACCATTTAATACAGCCCTTCTAAGCAACCTTCTAATAACATATCCTCGGCCATCATTAGATGGCAAAGCTCCATCACAAATAGCAAAAGTAATCGATCTAATATGATCAGCTATTATTTTAAAGCAAACATCATAATTATTATCTACACCATATTTTTTATTACTAATAGATTCTACTTCATTAATAATAGGCATAAACAGATCAGTCTCAAAGTTAGTTTTAGCATTTTGAAAAATAGAAACTATTCTTTCCAATCCCATACCTGTATCAATATTCTTATTAGGTAACGGTTCATACTTACCATCAGGTGTATGATTATATTGTGAAAAAACAATATTCCATATTTCTAAATATCGTTCATTTTCTCCACCAGGATAATTTTCCGGATCATCTTCGGATACATTATTCATATTCTGACCACGATCATAAAAGATTTCTGAATCTGGTCCAGATGGGCCTTCACCTATATCCCAAAAATTATCCTCATTTTCCAATATATGATCTTCTAATACACCAGCATCTAACCATTCTTTCTTTGCATCCAAATCTTTAGGATATACAGTAATATATAGTTTTTCAGGATCAAATCCAAACCACTTGTCACTCGTTAATAACTCCCAAGCCCAATGAATAGCTTCAGACTTAAAGTAATCCCCAACAGAAAAATTACCTAACATTTCAAATAATGTATGATGTCTAGCAGTTTTACCTACGTTTTCAATGTCGTTAGTTCTTATGCTTTTTTGAGAACTAGTCATTCTTGGATTATCAGGAACTACAGATCCATCAAAATATTTTTTCATCGTTGCAACTCCAGAATTAATCCATAACAAAGTTGGATCATCAACCGGAATCAATGACATACTAGGCATTATTTTGTGACCATGTTCAGCAAAAAAATCTAAATACATTTGTCTTATTTCACTACTACTTTTAGTTTTCATTTTTTATGTCCTCTATTTATTGTTTCTCTTCTTTACTCTTCGTTTATATTGTTCTTCTATTTTTATTCTTTGTTTAATTTGACGTTTATAACCAGGTTTGACTTTCTTCTTTTTCTTTTTGATTAATCCCAACATACCTGGATCTAATTTTGTATGATCCTTCACTCGTTTTTTTCTACGATCACGATCATAATGATCAATTATTTTATTATGACCAATTTCTTTGTTTATAAAACGAATTCCGTTTTTTTCTAAAATTGATACTTTATTTTCTTCCTCAGGATCATATAATGTCAAGGCTGTTCCATGTGTTCCACTTCTTCCAGTTCTACCAATTCTATGAACAAAAAAACTTCTATCATAAGGAATATCATCATTAATAACCAGTGAAACCTCATCGATATCTATCCCTCTAGCAGCTAAATCAGTTGCTACAACATATTGATATTTTAAATCTCTAATTTGTTTAATTATTTGTCTTCTTCGCCTAGACGGTATATCTCCTGATATTTTTACAACTTTTAACTTACTTTCCTTTAAATATCTGTATACTTCTTCCGCTCTATTTCTAGTATTGCAAAAAATTATTCCTAAATAGGGATTATAAATGTTAAGCAATTTCTTAATTATTAAATTATGATCTCTACCTTTAGTAAAAATTAAAAAATTATCTATATTTTCACTTATAAAAGTTTCATTATTATCAATAAAAACCGTGTTAGATGGCAAATATTTTTTTAAAAAAACTTTCATTTTTTGAGAAAATGTAGCAGAAAAAAACATTATCTGTTTTTTTATTGGTAAGGATTTAAAAATATAATCGATATCATCAATAAATCCCATGTCCATGGTCATATCAGCTTCATCAATTACTAAACTACTAATATATTTAGTTTCTATTATAGAATCGCTTAATAAATCTTTTATCCTCCCAGGAGTACCAATAATAACTTGAGGAACTTCTTTTTTTATTTTATATAATTGCTGTTCTCTATCTGTTCCTCCTATATATGTTGCGATTTTTATATCTTTATCAAAAATCAATGATAATTCTTTAAAATAATTAAAAATTTGTTCAGATAATTCTCTAGAAGGAGCAATAATGATTGATTGTAATTTTGTCTTATTTAAATTATTTAAAATAGGAATTATGAATGCATGTGTTTTACCACTACCAGTCTGAGACTTACCAACAACATTTTTACCCTTTAAAACTAAGGGTATTATTTGTTCTTGTATTGAGGTTGAATTATAAAAACCTATTTCTTTAAGTGAGTCAACCAATTTTTGATTTAATCCAAAATCACTAAATTTTTTTGTCATATAACTTCTCTTCTTTTAATAAATCATTTACTTCCGAAATTATTTGATTTATTTCTGTTTCATTTTTTGCCTTGGCACCACTAGCAAGCGGGTGTCCTCCACCACGATGCTTTTTAGCGATATCATTAATAAACACCTTTTTTGATCTTAAACGTACACGGTAACTTCCGTCTGTGTTTTCCTCAAAAATTATCCAACTATTAATTTCTTTTAAATTTCCTGGCAAAGGAACAATTGAAGAAGTTCCACAATTTTCTAAATCAAATTTATTTAAAATATCTTTTTTTAAAATGATGTATCCCAATCCATATTTTGTAATAACCAAATTTTCATAAACATACGAAACAAGTCTTGCCAAAGATAAATTTATTTCACACTCACATCTATTAATTTTAGTAAAATCTAAATCTTCTCTTGCACTCATTAAAAAAGAAACATCTTCCATAGTATGAGATGTCGTATTAGAATATAAAAATCTTCCAGTATCTCCTACTATACCTGCATAAAATGACTTAACAGCTTGATAAGTGAATTTTAGACGAAATTTACGACAAAAATCTACTAATATTTCTGATGTACTTGATGCTTTAACATTAACCAATGAAAGATCACCAAATACATCATCTTCAGGATGATGATCTATTTTTATAATATAAGAACCTTTTTGCCAACGATTATCATCTATTCTAGGTTTATTAGCCGTATCTAACACAAAAATTAATGCATTTTGAAATTTATTTTCATCTACTTTATCTGGATCACCTATCCAAGATAAACCATCTATTTTTTTACCGACTACATAAATTTGTTTATTAGGAAAATTTTTTTTAAGAATACTAGATAAACCAATTTGAGATCCTATAGCATCAGGATCGGGGCGTTGATGTCTATGAATTATAATAGTATCATAATCATTAATTTTTTTATAAATTTGTTCTTGTATGTTCATAATTACTTCCTAAATTAAAATGCTTTATGAGAACTAAACGAAAATAAATCTAAAGACACATTTTCATAATTTAATGGTGCTAAAGACGTCATCGTTATTCCTAATAACCTTATATTAGAATGTACAGGAATTTTACTAAATAAATCTTTAGCAACATTGAATATAATATCTGAACTATTTTTATAATAGTCTTCATTAGTAAATCTTTTTGTATAAGTATTAAATTTACTATCTCTAACTTTAATTACTAATGTTCTACCATGTTTTTCTTCTTTATTTAATTGATCGGATAACTCTTGTGCTATTAATTTTAACTGCAGTAATATTTGATCACCATTCAAAAATTTATCAAAAGTTCTTTCATGCCCAATCGACTTTCTATCAACATTCCATTTTATTGGACTATTGTCAATACCACGTACTTGATTATATAAAATATGCCCTAATTTCCCAAAGTTTTTAATCAAATTCGATTCACTTTGTTCAAGTAAATCAGCTCCAGTATATACACCTAACTTATGCATTTTAGGTATCGTTTTTTTGCCTACTCCTCTAAACCTACTTATAGATAATTTAGATAAAAAATTTTCAGCGTCTCCTGGTAAAATAATAGTATTACCGACAGGTTTAGCATAATCAGAGGCTAATTTAGCTAAAAATTTATTATAAGATATCCCTACAGAACACGTTAACTTAACTTTTTCCCATATTTCTTTCTGTAAATCGTGAGCTAGTTGAACACTTGAATCATAATCAAACTTATTTTTTGACACATCCAAGTAAACTTCATCTAAAGCTACAGATTCAATATAATCTGTATATTTTTTAAATATATTATGAATTTTTTCAGAGTTCTCTCGATATTTTTTAAAATTAGGTTTAATAAAAATTGCATCTGGGCAAAGTTGTAAAGCCTTATCAGCACTCATAGCTGAATGTACTCCCCTAGATCTAGCAATATAATTAGCTGTTGCAACTACTCCTTTTCCACCAGTCTTTTGCGGATTTCTAGATATAATCAAGGGATATTTTTTTAACTTGGAATTATCTCTTTCTTCAACCGAAGCATAAAAAGCATCCATATCTACATGAATTATTTTTCTGTTAAAATCATTTATCATAGCTGTTTTTTCATATTTCTAAAAAAATCGAAGTTTATTTTAATAAACTTCGATTTTAATTAATTTTTATTTTCTTTAGAAGAATCATTTTTTTCAACATCTTTATTAACGTTACTTTCAATAGCCGGAGTTTGTACATTATTAATAGCTCTTATATCATAAATCAAATAAACACCATCAGCATCTAAAGTAACAGTTTTTTTATCATCATGTATTTTATCGATTTTTGCATGTAAACCACCAATAGTTACAACATGATCTCCTTCTTTTAAACCATTCATTAACTTTTTTCTTTCTTCTTGTTGTTTTTTTTGAGGTCTGAAAAAGAAAAAATACATCATTATAAAAATTAAAACAAGAAAGAAAATCATACTAAAAGAACTATTTTGTGCAGTTGTAGTTAAAAAAATCATAATAAATACTCCCTTAATAATTATTCTTAACGCGTAACACTATAACAAATTGAATTTCATTTTACCACTTTTATTCATGCGATAAATTGAAATGATCATAAGCTTTTTTTGTTGCAACTCTACCTCTTGTTGTCCGCTTTAACATTCCTATTTGCATAAGATAGGGTTCATAAACATCAGAAATGGTATCCTTTTCTTCACCTATACTAGAAGCCAAGGTAGATAAACCAACTGGTCCTCCAGAATAATCATAAATAATTGTTTTTAAAATTTTAATATCTAATTCATCTAATCCTAAATTATCAATATTTAATAAATGTAAGGACGATTTAACAATATCTTCATCTATCTCTTTTTTTTCAGAAATTTCAGCAAAATCTCGTACCCTCTTCAAAAGTCTATTCGCTATTCTAGGAGTGCCTCTAGATCTTAAAGCTAGTTCTTTGGAACCTTCACTATTAATTTGAACTTGTAGAATTTTAGCAGATCGCTTAATAATTTCATCTAAATCATAAGAATTATAAAAATTCATATGTTCTATTATGCCAAACCTATCTCTTAAAGGTGAACTTAACAATCCTACTCTAGTAGTTGCTCCAATTAACGTAAACGGAGGTAATGGTAAATGCACTGAATGTGCTTCAGAACCTTGACCAATAATTATATCAACAAAAAAGTCTTCCATAGCAGAATATAGAATTTCTTCAATTGATTTAGGCAATCGATGAATTTCATCAATAAATAATACATCTCCGGGATCTAAGTCATTTAGCAACGCAACTAAATCCCCTGATTTTTCAATGGCTGGACCACTAGTAATTTTAATATTAACATGCAGTTCATTAGCTATTATCATTGCTAATGTAGTTTTTCCTAATCCTGGTGGACCATATAACAAAACATGATCTAAAGATTCTTTACGCTTTAAAGCTGCAGAAATATACACTTGTAATTGCTTTTTAATTACATCCTGGCCTATATATTGATTTAAACAAGATGGTCGTAAAGATTCTTCAATTTCATTATCCATTTTATTTAAATTAGGATCTAAATTATCCAAAATCAATTTTCCTCACATTATTTATTAAGTTTTTTTAAAGCTAATTTTAAATATTCATTTGTTGCTAATGTTTTTTCACCAATTAATTCTTTTTCTACTTTTTTAACTTCATTAGATTTATATCCTAATGATTTTAATGCTAATAATGCATCATGTAAATTGCGATTAGTAGCGTTTTCTTCTTCATGATCATTAACATTAAGATGGCCTTTTAAATCCAATACAATTTGTTGCGCCGTTTTTTTACCTATTCCTGGAAATTTAACTAAATAATTTATATTTCCCACATCAATAGCATTCTTTAATTCCTCTAAACTACATCCAGCAATAATCGCTAAAGCATTTTTAGGTCCTACACCAGAAACAGTCAATAAATCCAAAAATAATTTTTTCTCGTCAAGGCTATTAAAACCATATAATTGAATATCATTATCTTTAACATGCATATGCACGTATATGCATAATTCATCACTAACAGAAAAAGAATAAGGATTAGCAACATTAATTTTATATCCTATTCCATTATTATCTAGTGTGACATATATAGGATTAACATCTACAATTTTGCCTTTTAAAAATTCTAACATTAAATTATCTCCTAATTAAAATTCATGCTCATCAAACTCATTCCAAGAATTATGATTATCTTGAATTCGTTTAAACATTTTTTCAAGATCTAAATTACTTAAATGAACAAGAACCGGCCTTCCATGAGGACAATTATATGGATTTTCAGTATTAGCTAAATCATTCAATAATTGTTTAGCCTGTAAATCATTCAAATAATGATTAGCTTTAATAGAACGTTTACAACTCATCATAATTGCAGTTCTTTCACGAAAAAGTTCAACCGTTAATTTCTTATTATTTAATAACCAATCAATTATTTCTTTAAGAGTATCTTCTTCTTGACCATTAATGAACCACGAAGGATGCCTTTTTAAAATAAAACTATTTTTTCCAAATGGTTCTAAAAATATACCTATTTTTTCTAAAACAGAAATATTTTCACTTATAATTAAAAATTCATCTGTAGGATAACTTAATATTATAGGAATTAATAATTCTTGCGACTCATCGTTTACATTACCTATTTCCTTACGATAAAACTCATATTTTATTCTTTCTTGAGCAGCATGTTGATCAATTATATATAATCCATCAACTCCTTGAGCAAAAAGAAATGTTCCATTCAATTGACCTATATATGATAAATTAGGAAAACCATTTTTAGAGTGATAATCATTTATTAATTTATCATTAATTTGATAATTTTTTAGATCAACTGATTTATATTTACTAAAAAAACTACCAATTTGTTCATTTGATAAATCTTTTTCATTTTTTATATTTATTATTTGCTCGTCATTAACACTATCGAAATTATAATTTATTGAATTAATAATATGATTATTACAATCATCTTCATCCATATATGAATGAGTATCAGGTATTAAATCTATATTTTCAAATTTTGTTTTTATAGATTTTTCTATCAAATTATCTAGAACATTTTTTTTGCTTATCCTTATTTGTTGCTTGTCGGGTTGCAAATTTACATCTAATAAATGAGGATCGCTTGTTATATTTATCACTACTATCGGATAACGTCCTACCATTAATTTAGTTCCATATCCTTCAAAAATAGCACGATTAAATAAGGTATTTTTTACATATCTACCATTCACAAATGTATATATATATTTATAAGAAGCTCTTGTTACTTCCGGTAAAGAGACATATCCTGATATTTTAAAATCTTCGTTCGAACTTTCTACATAAAGTAATTTATTAGTTAATTTTCTTCCATAAATATTTGCAATAACTTGCTTTAAATTTCCATTTCCACTGGTTCTAAAAATTTCTTTATCATTATTAAATAAATTAAACCTAACATCAGGATAAGCTAAAGAAAATCTATGCATGATATTAACTATATAAGATAATTCAGTCTGAGGTTTTTTAATAAACCGCAATTTATCAGCAATGTTATAAAATAAATCACTAACAATAATTGATGTTCCTACCCTAGAAATACAAGGTTTAAATATAGTAAATTCTCCATTTTCAACATGCAATTCATTACCATTTTCATTAGGAACAGCTGTTTTTACAATTACCTTAGAAACTGCAGCTATACTTGCCAGTGCTTCTCCCCTAAATCCTAATGAACTAAGATTAAATAAATCAGATGATTTATTTATTTTACTAGTTGTATGTCTCATAAAAGCTAATTTAACATCGTCTTTTTCTATTCCGTCACCATTATCTATTACTTCTATTTTATTTATACCAGAATCTGTTAATTTAACAGTAATTTCATCAGAATTTGCATCCAAAGAATTTTCAACTAATTCTTTAACCACAGAAGCTGGCCTATTAATTACTTCTCCAGCTATTATTTGATTAGCTACTAAATCAGATAATTCATGAATTAATCCCATAAACTTTAATCATCAATCTTCCTTTTTAATTTATCAATTTTATTCATTAATTCTAATGGAGTAATATTCATTAAATCAATTTTCTTTAATTCTCTTAAAATTTGACTATTACTATCACCAGAGTCAAATAACGTTAATTGTTTAGAATCTTCATTTACTTTTTGATGATCCTCTTGTTCTAAAATTTGTAAGATATCTTTAGCACGTTGTAATAAATCATTAGGTAATCCTGCTAATTTAGCAACATGTATACCATAAGATTTATCTACAGCTCCATTTTTTACCTTATGCAAAAAAATAAGTTCTCCATTTTTCTCAATAGCACCAACGTGCACATTAACTAATTCAGGTAATTTTTTTTCTAATAAAGTCAATTCATGATAATGAGTTGAAAACAATGTTTTAGCATGAATATTATTATGAATATATTCAATTATAGATTGAGCTAACGCCATTCCATCGTAAGTTGCAGTTCCTCTTCCTATTTCATCAAAAATAATTAAACTATTTTCAGTTGCATTCCGTAATGCATCATTTGCTTCTTGCATTTCAACCATAAAGGTAGAATTTCCAGAAACCAAATCATCTGCTGCTCCTATTCTAGTAAAAATTTGATCAAATATAGGCAAAGAAGCTTCCTTAGCAGGTACAAAACATCCAATTTGAGTTAAAATCACAATTAAAGCTAACTGACGCATATAAGTACTTTTACCTGACATATTAGGCCCAGTTATCAATTGAATATTATTATTTTTACTCAACAAAATATCGTTAGGAACATAATTTTCTCTACCTATTACTCTTTCAACTACAGGATGTCTGCCATCAATAATATTAATGTTATGGCCATTATTTATTATTGGCCTTGTAAAATTAAATTTTTCTGAAACATTTGCAAAACTTTGTAAAACATCCAATTCAGCTATTGATTTAGCTATTTTTTGCAATTTTTCGGTGGAATTTTTTAATTTATTTCTAATTTCATTAAATAAATCATATTCTAAAGCAACAGTTTTAGATTCTGCTTCTAAAATTTTTGATTCTCTTTCTTTTAAATCAACAGTAGAAAAACGTTCTGAATTAGTTAAAGTTTGTTTTCTTATATACCTTTCAGTTGGCACTTTATCAATATTGTTTTTAGAAACCTCAATATAATAACCAAATACTTTGTTATAACCTATTTTTAATTTTTTAATTCCAGTCAATTTACGTTCTTTAGCTTCTAAATTAGCTATCCATTGTTGATTATTGTTAATGATGTTCCTATATTCGTCTAATGAATCGCTAAATCCATCCTTAATTATATTCCCTTCCGTAATAGATAAAGGAGGATCATCAATTATTGAACTTTCTATCATTTCAACCAAATCGTCAACATTATATATTTCACTGATTAATTTAGAAAAGTATTTACTATTTAAGTTACTAATTGAATAAACAATTTTAGGAACTTGTTTTAAAGAATTTTTTAATTGAATTAAATCTTTAGCATTAGCATTACCAAATGAAACCTTAGAAACTAACCTTTCTAAATCGTAAACACCTTCCAAACTATCTTGTAAATTAGCTCTTTCAAAATAATTATCTATGAATTCTTGAACTATATTTTGCCTATTTAATATTTTTTCCTTAGATAATAATGGTCTTTCAAGCCATTGTTTTAATAATCTCCCTCCCATTGCTGTCTTAGTTTCATTGATGATCCACAATAAAGTTCCACTATGCTTATTAGTAGTATTATTTACTATCAATTCTAAATTTTTTCTTGCATAACGATCCATTCTTAAAAAATTATTAGGAATGTAACTAACAGGAGACTGTAGATAACTTAAAGATCTTTTTTGTGTGTTTTGCATATAAGCAATTAGTAATAAAATTGCATCTTTTTCCAAATTATTAGAAATATTAGAAACCAACTTAGTAAATTCAAATTCATCAAATTCTTTATTATCATCATATTTAGAAATCAGAACTCCAATTTTTTTTAATAAAATTAAATCTTTACTATCTATTGATTCATCTAAAACTAATTCTTTAGTTTGAATGGAATTAATTTCATCTAATACTTCTTCAAAAGACTCTAAATGCGTCGAATAAATTTCACCTGTAGAAATATCAGAATATGCAAACCCATAAAGACCATTCTTTTTTAATAAAACAGAAATATAATTATTTTCATCACTTTTATTATTTATACGAATTCCTGGAGTTATAACCTGAGTAACTTCTCTTTTTACAGTTCCTTGAGCTTCCGCAGGATTTTCTACTTGATCACAAATTGCAACTTTATATCCTTTATCAACTAAAACATTAATATAATTTTGTACAGAATGGTATGGAACCCCACACATAGGTATATTATTAGAAGAATTCTTATTTCTAGAAGTTAAAGTTAGTTCTAATAATTTTGCTCCTTTAATTGCATCATCATTAAAAAGTTCATAAAAATCTCCTACTCTATAAAATAAAAATGCATCTGAATAATTTTTTTTGATTTTAATATATTGTTCCATCATTGGAGTATTTTTATTCTTCATAATTGCCACAACTCACTAAATAATAATTAAAAAGTGTTTATCATATAGATAAACACTTTTAATTAGCATACTCAACAGATCTTGTTTCTCTAATAACATTAATCTTTATATTTCCCGGATATTCTAAACTACTTTCAATTTTATTTTTAATATTTTGAGCTAACAAAACCATTTTATCATCATTTATAAGTTTTGAATTAACTATAATCCTTACCTCACGACCAGCCTGAATAGCATAACTTTTCTTTACACCACTAAAACTATTAGCTATTTCTTCAAGATTCTTTAACCGTTGAATATACTCTTCTAATGATTCTGATCTAGCGCCAGGACGAGCTGCAGAAATTGCATCAGCAGCACTCACTAATACAGCTATAACAGATTTAGGATCTTCGTCTCCATGATGTGACGCAATAGAGTCTACAATAACTTCTTTTTCATGAAAATAATTAGCTATTTCTACTCCTAATTCCACATGTGATTTATTAATATCTTTATCAACAGCTTTTCCTATATCATGTAATAATCCTGCACGCTTTGCTAAAACAACATCTTCATTTAATTCTGCTGCCATTATTCCAGATAATTTAGCAACTTCTATAGAATGATTTAAAACATTTTGTCCATAACTAGTACGATAATTCATCCTACCAATAATTTTAATTAAATCAGGATGTACATTATGTAAACCTAACTCAAAAATAGTTTGTTCACCTAAATCTTTAATTTTATTATCTATGTCTCTTTCAGATTTATTTACAATCTCTTCTATTTTTGAAGGATGAATCCTTCCATCAACAATTAACCTTTCCAAAGCCAACTTAGCTATAGCTCTTCTAATAGGATCATAGGCACTCAAAACAACAGCTTTAGGTGTATCATCAATTATTAAATCTACTCCTGTTAAAGATTGAAATGTACGAATATTTCTTCCTTCTTTACCAATTATTCTTCCTTTCATATCTTCATTAGGTAATGAAACAACACTAACAGTTGTTTCAGACACCGTATCAGCAGCACTATTCTGAATAGCAGAAGCAATAATTTTTTTTGCCTCTTTTTCACTATTTTGCTTAATTAATTCCAAATTTCTACGAATCATTAATGAACGGTCATGTTCTAATTCAATCTTTGTTTCTTTAATAATTAATTGCTTAGCCTCAGCAGAAGTCATAGAAGCAATTTTTTCAATATTTTCCTTTCGCTCATTAATAAGTTCATCAACTTTTTCTTTTTGTTGCTCAATATTTTTTAATTTACTTGATAAAATATCCTCTTTTTTTGATAATTTATCTTCCCTTAATTGTAATAAATTATCTTTTTTTAATAAATCTTCCTCTTGCTTTATTAATCTAAGCTCTTTATCTTTTAAATCTTTTTTCTGTTCTTGTAAATCTAAATTAAGTTCTTTCCGATATTTTTCAACTTCTTCTTTAGCAGAAAGTAATAAATCTTTTCTCATATTTTCCGCTTTTAATTTAGCATTATTTAATATGTCTTTAGCTAAAGATCTAGATTTAACTAAATTAAACTTATTAAAAATCCAAAACAGTATAAAACTTATAATAAATCCAACAAACACATATAAAAGCATGGGGAATATACCATTTTTAATCATTATAGTCTCCCCTAGTTATTATTAATTATCTAATAAGTTTGTTTCATCTTTTTCATTTTTAGATTCATCAGTATCTTCACTCATGCCATATTCAGAACGAACTTTATTATAAATTTCATCCCAAATACTTTTATGTTCAGGATCTGACAAGTAAGCTTTAGCGTTTTCTCTTCCCTGACCTATCCTTTCTGAATTATATGAATACCAAGAACCTGATTTCTGAATAATATCCTTATCTACAGCCATATCTAGTAATTCTCCAGATTTAGATATACCACTGCCGTACATTATATCAACTTCAGCAACTTTAAAAGGAGAAGCAACTTTATTTTTAACAACTTTAATCCTCGTTTTATTTCCCATAACGTTTTTGCTATCTTTTATTTGCTCTCCACGTCTTACCTCTAATCTAACTGTAGAATAAAATTTCAGTGCTCTACCTCCAGGCGTAGTTTCTGGATTACCAAACATTACTCCAACTTTCTCACGAATTTGATTAATAAAAATAGCTATAGTTCTAGTTCTATTAATAGTTCCGGATAATTTTCTCAATGCTTGTGACATCAAACGAGCTTGCAAACCAACATGCTGATCTCCCATTTCACCTTCAATTTCAGCTTGAGGTACTAAAGCTGCAACTGAATCAATAACAACCAAATCTATAGCTCCTGAAGCAACTAGAGCATCAGTTATAGATAATGCTTGTTCTCCTGTGTCAGGTTGAGATAATAATAAATCATCCACTTTAACTCCTAAGTTTTCAGCATATTGAGCATCTAAAGCATTTTCAGCATCAATATATGCAGCGGTTCCACCTTTTTTTTGTACTTCCGCAACAGCATGCAAAGCTAATGTTGTTTTTCCAGAAGATTCTGGACCATAAATCTCTATTATTCTACCTTTAGGATATCCTCCAACTCCTAAGGCACTATCCAATTTTAAAGACCCAGAGGAAATAGTAGAAACATGCACATTAGCATTATCTCCTAAGCGCATCACTGAACCTTTACCAAAATTTTTCTCAATCTTTTTTAATGCTTCATTTAAAGCTTTTTCTCTTTCTTCTACCATAAAATTAATCCTTTAATTATTTAAATCCATCATTAAATACAGAACGATTTTTATAAAAATAGTCTATTCCTGAATAAATTGTAAAAAACAAACACACATATAATAATATAATTCCCATAGGAATATGAATATTATTAAAAAATATATTATTTAATAACAATATTATTATAGATAACATTTGCGTTAATGTTTTAATTTTACCAGGATAGGCAGCGGCCAAAACTGTTCCATTATTTTCAATTATTAATAAACGTAATCCTGTCACAGCCAGTTCTCTACAAACAATAATGGCTGTAACCCACGCAGGTACTCTATTTATAAAAGTCAAAAATATAAATGCAGTCATAACTAACATTTTATCAGCAAGTGGATCAGCAAATTTTCCAAAATTAGTTATTAATTTTTGCTTCCTAGCTATTTGACCATCTAAAAAATCTGTTATTGATGCAACAATAAAAACTAATGTTGCTATAAATAATTAACTCCTACATATGTTCCTAATACATTTAATTGAGTCCAATTACATGGTATAGCTAATAACAATATAAATATTGGAATCAACAATATCCTAAAACATGTCAATTTGTTTGGTAAATTCATATTACCCTCCATTAAATTATTTCAAATTAATTATAAAACAAACAAAAATTGTAATCAGTATTAGTAATACTAAAAAAGTTATTAACATTGCAGGCCATTCATTATTTTGGGACACATATTTTTTAGTAACTCGACTAGGAATATCAAATTTATTTTTATCTTTAATATCAATATGAGTGTCTAAATGACCCGCATACTTTTTAATTAATTCATCACCATCTAATAATACGGCTTCTGCATATTGGACTATAAATAATTTTATATAAAATGTATCAGGTAACGAAGAAAAATTATTAATCTCAATATCTTTTAAATATCGTTCTGGTATTTTAGTTTTATTTTGAATATCTGATAAAGTCAATTTGAGTTTTTTTCTTGCTTGATATAATTCATTACCTATTGAAGTTCGATTATTATTCATAAAAACAAATCCTAACTAATAAATAAAATTAATTTTTTTAAAGGAAAATAAGTAAATATAACTAAAACTTCATTTAACAACAGTGTAGGAAATAAATTATTAACCATAAAATTAACAAAAGACAAACTACAAATCCCCATAATTAGAGACATGTTCCAAGAAATAAACATTGATAAACTTATACATAATATCGTTATAATTATCATTGATAAAATTGATTTATTAAAAAATATACGTAAATAAGTCATTATCCAAACAACTAACGGAAATATAAATATATATATTCCCCAATATCCAATATAAAAAAAATCGAATATTATTCCAACCAATATTGTAGATAAATAAATTATAGTTAATGATCCATTTAAGACATCATCACTTAAAAAAAATAAACTAAAAATTATCCACAATAAAGCTAACTCAGGAATCATTTTAAAATTAGAAGAAAAAAAATAAGAACTTAATTGTTGAGTTAACACACCATCTAACAATAAACAAATAAATAAAACTAATACAAAACAAATTTTCGTTTTTTTAAATTTCATAATTTCCCTATTTTTTACCTAATACAGTGACAAAATCAATATTATTCAAATCTTCTGCTGGTTTTACATATAATTTTTCAGATAAATCATATTTATTTTTTACAATTTTATAAACTTTACCTATATAAAGTCCCTTAGGGGTTACACCACCTAAGCCATTTGTTAATACGCTATCTCCCACATTTATATTACTATTTTTAGATAATTGGTTAATAATAAAATAACCATCACTATAATTATTTATAATCCCATTCACAACAGAATTATTAGAATTAATTTGTACAGAAAATTTATTCGCTCCTGCACTATTATCAGTTATTAATTCAACCTTACTATTATTGCCATTAACTTCCATAACCCGACCAACAAGACCGTTTTGGGACATAACAGGCATATTTTTAACAACACCATTTTTATAACCCTTATCAATAATAAGCTGCTGTTGCCATGTTGATGGAGTTCTTGCAATTACATTTGCGTTATATCTAACATAAGATGTTAAGCCATCATTTAATTTCAATTCTTTTCTTAACTGTTTATTTTCATTTTTCAAAACTTCATTTTCATTTTTAATAATTAAGAAATTATACATACTCTTTTTTAACTGTTTATTTTCAGAATATGTACTAAATAATTGACTTATAGACGTACTAGTTTTTTTAAAAAAAGAAGCTGGATAATTTAATAATTTAGTTGTATCAGTAACAAAATTAGTACTATCTCTTTGTATTAAAAGAGATTTATTTTTTCTATTATGGATAACAACCGAAAATGTCATCAATCCTAAACATATAATTAATCCCAAAATAATAATTACAACTTTTTTGCTAAAATCTTTTTTCATAAAATCATCCTAATTAATAATTAGATTTATAAAAATAATTTCTGACATCTGATATAAAATATAACGAACCTGTAATAATAAATATATCATCTAATGTAATAAATTTAATAATAGTATTATATGCATTTTTCCAATCTTTAATAAAAATATTATCAAATTTATTATTTACATCTTTATAAGAAATTGAACTTCTTTTACCATAAGGGCTACTAAAATTAGTTAAATAAAGATGAACATTATTTATACTATTTAGTTTCTTTATCATAGTTAAATAGTTTTTATCTATTAATGCCGAAAACAATATAAAAACTCTTTTATTTGAAAAACAATCATTTATTAAATCAATTAATTTATCGATAGCTGGTACATTATGAGCACCATCAATATAAATTGAAGGTTGTTGATTAATTAACTCAAATCTCCCTTTCCACCTACTATTCAACAATCCATTAAATATTGCTTTCTTATTTATATTTTTATTGTTAATCTTTTTAAAAACTAAATATACTGCTAATGCTACAGCAGCGTTGTCAAACTGATAACTACCTAGCATACTTAATCTTAAATTTTTAAATTGACTACCAAATCCATCAAAATCAAAACTTAAATTATAAAAATTTCTATTTAAAACAGAAAAATCCCTATTTAACATATACCAAGAACTATTATTTTTCATAACTTCTCTTTGAATAATTGAAGTTACACAATCATCGTCTAATTTCCCTGTAATCAAAGGAATATTATTTTTTAATATTCCTACTTTTTGCCAAGCTATATCTTTTAACGTATTTCCTAAAATATTCATATGATCCCATGACACATTTGTTATTACAGAAATAATTGGATTTATCACATTAGTAGAATCAAACCTTCCTCCTATACCAACTTCTATAATGACAACATCCAAATCATTTTCATGACTTGCAAAAAAAATTAGCATAATGACCGTAACTAAATCAAATTCGGTCAAACTGTTTTCTTTATATAACTGATCATACCTTTTTAATACTGGTTCTATTAACTGAACTAATTTCAATAAATCATCATCAGAAATAGGGTTTCCATTAATTTCAATTCGTTCATTAAATTTACTTATATAGGGAGAAGTAAAAGTGCCAACAACGTATCCGTCCCTTTGAAAAATATTTCTTAAAAAGTTTACTGTAGATCCCTTGCCATTGGTCCCTGTAACATGAATAGCATTTAATTTATTTTGTGGATCATTAAATTCATGCAAAAATTTTTTAATAATACTAAGAGAATAATCTTTCTTAAATTTACTACGTCCATGTATATAATTAATAGCTTCATTATATGTCTTTATCACAAAACAATTCCTCATTGTAAAAAAGACTTAGATTAACTAAGCCTTTTTTATTTATTATTTTTTAATTCATTTAATCTTTGAATAGTTAAATTCAACTTATTTTGCCATTGCTTTTGTTTTTCCTTTTCAGAATTCACCACATCATCGGGAGCATTACTGATAAATTTGTCATTATTCAATTTTTTATTAGATCTTTCTACTTCACCTTTTAATTTACCAATTTCTTTTTCTAATCTATTAATTTCTCTATCTAAATCAATTAAGTCTCCTAAAGGTATATATACACTTGCTCCATTAATTGCCTTTGACATTGATAATTTTGGAACATTTATTTGACTATTAATAATTAATTTATTTATATTACAAAAGCGATTAATCAAATCTTCATTTTCTTTAAAAATTGAATTTAATTTTGGATCTTCAATATCAATAAATAAATCTATTGGTTTACTTAAGGCAGCATTAGCTTCATTTCTAATATTACGTACTGCAGTAATTAATTCAATTAAATAGTTCACATCTTTTTCTGCATTTTTAAAACTAAGATTTTCATCGTAATTAGGATAGGATGCAACCATTATAGATTTTCCAGTATGTGGCATACTGAGCCATAATTTTTCTGTTGCAAAAGGCATTATTGGATGCAATAACCTTAACGTTTTATCTAAAACAAAAGCTAAAACTTTCTGAGTAATTTTACTATGAGCTGTTTGTTTAGTTAAGTATTCTTTAGAAAACTCAATATACCAGTCACAAAAATCATTCCAAACAAAATTATAAAGTGCTCTTCCAATTTCTCCAAAATCATATTTATCAAATAAGTGTCTAACTTTAAGAACAACATTGTTTAACTTATTTAATATCCATTTATCGGTAACATTCAATTCATCAAGTTTAGGCAATGATGTATTAGTTATATCTTCATCTAAATTCATAATGACATAACGACTAGCATTCCAAATTTTATTAATAAAATTCCAAGCCGATTTTAATTTAGTATCATCATATCTAACATCTAATCCTGGTGTTGAACCAGTAGCTAAAAACCAACGCATAGCATCAACGCCATATTCTTCAATCACATCCATAGGATCTATACCATTACCTAAGGATTTGCTCATTTTTCTACCCTGATTATCACGCATTAATCCATGAATAAGAACATCATTAAATGGCTTCTTACCAGTAAATTCAATTGATTGAAACATCATTCTAGATACCCAAAAGAAAATGATGTCATATCCAGTTACTAATGCATTAGTGGGAAAATACCTTTTATAGTCTTCATTTTCAACGTCAGGCCATCCTAATGTGCTAAAAGGCCATAATGCAGAACTAAACCATGTATCTAACACATCAGGATCTTGCTCCCAATTATCAATATCAGAAGGAGCCTCCATACCGACATAAATTTCTCCAGTATCTTTATGATACCAGGCAGGTATTCTATGACCCCACCACAATTGCCTAGAAATAACCCAATCATGCACTTCATTCATCCATTGAGTATATGTATTTTCAAATCTTTCTGGCCAAAACTTAACTTTATCCTCAGTTTTTTGATGTGATAACGCTTGTTCCGCTAATGGTTTCATTTTTACAAACCATTGAGTTGACAATCTCGATTCAATTTGAACTCCTGTTCTTTCTGAATGTCCTACAGAATGAACTATAGGTTCAACCTTTAATAAATCACCTAATTCATCAAGATCTTTTACAATTGCTTTTCTTGCTTCAAAACGATCCATTCCATTATATTTACCAGCATTTTCATTTAATGTAGCATCTTCATTCATTGTATTAATGCGCTCTAAGTTGTGTCTATTTCCAACCAAAAAATCATTAGGATCGTGAGCTGGAGTAATTTTAACCATTCCAGTTCCAAATTTGGGATCAACATATTGATCAGCAATAATAGGAATTTCTCTATTAACTAAAGGTACAATTACTTTACTTCCTACTAATTCTTTATATCGATCATCATCTGGATTAACTGCTACAGCAACATCTCCAAACATTGTTTCAGGCCTAGTAGTAGCAATTTCTATGTAGTTTTTACCATTGAAAGTAACGCCATTAACAAATGGATATTTAACATGATAAAATGCACCTTTATCATCTTTATGAATAACTTCAATATCAGACAATGCAGTTCTTGCTTGAGGATCCCAATTGATTATATATTCTCCTCTATAAATTAATCCTTTATTATACAAATCAACAAAAACTTTACGAACTGCTTTTGATAGTCCCTTATCTAGGGTAAATCTTTCATGATCATAATCCATTGATAAGCCTAATTTAGCCCATTGCTTATGAATTATTTCACTATACTCGTCCTTCCAATCCCATACTTGTTGAATAAATTTTTCTCGGCCCAAATCATAACGACTTATTCCTTGTTCTCTTAATCTAGCTTCTACTTTAGCTTGTGTAGCTATACCTGCATGATCCATTCCGGGAACCCATAAAGTATCGTAACCATCCATTCGTTTGTATCTTACCAACATATCTTGAATAGCAGTATCCCAAGCATGACCTAAATGTAATTTTCCCGTCACATTAGGAGGTGGTAAAACTACAGAATAAGGCTTAGCTTTTTTATCTTTAGATGGTTTAAACAATCCATCATCTAGCCATTTTTGATAACGACCTTCTTCAACTTCTTTATGATTATATTTACTAGACAAATTTACTGTCATAAAAAGCTCCTATTATAATAAACTATTAAATTCGTTTATCTTATTGTCAATATACTTATCATTATTAGAAATTTTAGTTAATTTTATATTATTAACTGCTTCTTCACATAATTTATCAAAATCAACTAATTTTTCAAACTCCCGTGACTTCAATAAATTAGGTTTTGTCTTAGGTGAAGGAGGAGTAAAAATAGTACAACAATCTTCATAAGGCAAAATTGATAAACCATAAGTATCTATATTCTTAGCAATAGCAATTATTTCATTTTTATCCATAGAAATTAATGGACGTAAAACAGGCAATTTTGTTACATCATTAATTGCAACCATGCTTTCCAAAGTTTGAGAGGCAACTTGTCCTAAAGATTCACCAGTAAATATCGCTAAATCTTTTCTTTTATGCGCAATTATATCAGCAATTCTTAACATTGCCCTTCTCTGAATAGTCATTAAATATCCCGATGGAACCTTATTTTTTATTTCCTCCTGTATTTTAGTAAACGGTACCTCTATAAAAGTAATTGGTCCACAATACTTTGTTAATTTAACAACTAAATCTTTTGTTTTATTTAACGCCAATTCACTAGTATACGGTGGGCTATAAAAATGAATCATTTCAACTTTAACACCACGTTTCATCGCTAAATATGCAGCTACGGGAGAATCTATTCCACCAGAAATCATCATCAATGCTTTTCCTGAAGTTCCTACTGGTAATCCCCATGCACCCGTATATTTATTTAAAGAAACATATATACCATCATTACGAACATCCAAAGCTAGAGTAACATCTGGATTTTTCATTTTTACACAAACATCATCAAAATTATTTAATAAGGTTTCACCTATTAATTTATTTAAATCATAAGTATCATACTCAAAATTATGGTTAGATCTTTTAGTATCCACTTTAAAACTAATTTTTGAATGATAAATTTCTTTAAAAAGATTTAAAACAACTTTTTTCAAATCATCAATATTTAAGTTGACTTTAACAACAGGAGAATAATTTTCTATTCCAAAAATATTAGACAATTTGTTCATTATTTCCTTAGCATCTTCATCATGCAAAATAATATGCATTCGGTCGTGATTAGCTTTAACTTCTACATTATAGTCATTTAATACATTGCGAACATTATTACCCAATCTATCAATAAAAGACTTGCGATTTCTGCCTTTAGTAGAAAGTTCGCCATAACGAACCATTATTTCACTATACTTCACTATGTACTCCCAAAATTAATTTATTTTTTTAAAACGATCATACAATTTATCAAATACATTATTAAATTCTTCAGCTTCTTCTACCGTATTAAATCCATTTAAACTAATTCTAACTGCGCAATTAGATATTTCATCTGGTATTTTCATGGCCTTTAATGTACTTGCAGGCATACCTTTTTTAGAAGAACACGCGCTTGTCGTTGATATATATATTCCATATTCTTCAAAAGCATGTACTATCGTTTCTCCTCTAACACCTAAAATTGCAAAACATAAAATTGTAGGTACATGATTTTTTTCGTTTTTATAAAATGTTCGAACATTTTTAAACTTGTTAATGTGGTTTAAAATAACATTTAAAACTTTATGTTCACGTTGATTGTATTCTTCTTCATTACTTAATAATATCCTCAATGCTTTAGCCATAGACGCAATGCCAGGAACGTTTTCTGTTCCACTTCGTAAGTTTTGTTCTTGACCACCACCATTAATCAAAGGACAAATTTTTTTACCACTACGTTTATAAATAAAACCAGTTCCTCTAGGTGCATGGAACTTATGTCCAGAAAAACTAGCAAAATCTACTCTGTCATTACCAAATATTCGTTTTTCCAATCCCTTTCCCAAAGCTTGAACTGCATCAACATGAAAAATAATTGAAGGATATTGTTTTAAAACATTTGTTATTTCTTCTAATGGTTGAATAGTTCCTATTTCATTATTAACTGCCATAATAGAAACTAAAATTGTATCTTTACGAATAGCTTTTTTTAAAGCACTAATGGAAACTAATCCTTCATTCGTAACTGGTAAATAAGTAACTTCAAAACCATTTTGTTCTAGCTGGTGCATAGCATTATAAATGGCAGGATGCTCTATTGACGAAGTTATTATATGTTTACCAAATCTCTGTTTTTGCATAGCAACGCCTTTTACTATCCAATTATCCCCTTCAGATCCTCCGCTAGTAAAAATAATTTCATTAGCTCGAACCTTTAATAAATTAGCAATTTGTTGACGTGATTGATTTAATAAATTAAATGCCTCTTCACCTAAGCCATGTAATGAGGAAGGATTTCCCCAATAATTATTACTTACCTGTACATAAGTGTCTAAAACTTCAGGTAAAATCTTTGTAGTAGCACTATTATCAAAATAAATCATAATAATCTCCTCCACGCCCAAATAACTAATAAAGTATAGCATACAAAAAAATACTTTATCCAAAAATAGACAAAGTATTGTTAAAAATTATTTTTGTTTTATACCATAATAACTATTTTCTATTCTTTGATAAGAACCAGGTTCTATTTTATCTAAAATATCCTTCATTACCTGTAATGCAGCACCATATTTATATTCATATCTAAATAATTGTTTAGCATGTTCTATCGCAGACAAAACTTCACTATTATTTTTATACAAATTAGCATACTGTAGCGATTGTTCCACTAAAAGAACATTATCTTTTAATTTACTTACACGTTCATTCAAACTAGTAAAGTCAGATTGAACAACCATTAATTGTTTATCAACATCTTCCATATTTATTTGTACATGACTTAACTCATTAGATAATTTATCTATGCCATTTTCAACAATATCGAATTCATCCAAAAAATCATCCGTCAAACCAGGTAAATTCAAATTATTTATTTCTCTTTTTAAAGTTCTAACTTGATTATCAAAAGATCTTAATTTGGAAATAGCACTTTTCTCTTCAACTGGTAAATCCTTAACTGAATTATTTAATTCTCTCTGCTCTTGTTCAATGTCTGTTAAATTCTGAATTTGTTGAATTTGATGTTGATAAATACTAGAAAAGCTTTCTGTATGCAATTGAATAGCATCATTATCTTCTTGAAATCTAGTTGCATTAATTTGAATTCTATCTGCTAAAGATTTTGCTTGGTCTATTTCCCCATGATCTAATATAAATCCTTGATTTAATTTATCCAATTCAGATTGAAGTAATGCATTTTGTTTACGGGCATGTTCAATAAACTGAATAATCTTTTTCCTTTGTTGCATGACTTTAGGTTTTATTTTAATTTCTTTTTCTAATATGTCATACAATTCATCAATTTGTGATTCTATATTTTGCCCATCTACAACAGTTGTAGAAACGTCTAATTCTTTCAAATGCTTTTTAGCTATTTCAATATCAGATTTAATACCTTTAATTTTTTCAGGAATACCTGTAGTTGGAAAAACAAAATGAGCTGCAAGCATCTGATTATATCCATCCTCAATGTCACCTATTTGTTCTGTATATTCTACATTTAGATCAGAATATAAAGGAGGAATTTTGCTCGATAATTCTTCTAGATCTTTTAAATTAGATGATAATTCCTTTATTATTTCATCAGCTGCCACATAGTCATGCTGAGAAGAAACAACAGCGCAATCTTCAAACTGTTCGGAAATTTTAGCTAACCTTTCTTTTAACAGAACAACACTATCACCGTATTTATCTTTTTCTAAAGAAAATGATTCTTCTAAAGAATCATAACTATCTTGTAGTTCATCTATAACTTTTTTATGTTTTTCTTCTATTTTATCTATCTTATCTAACTCAGATAAAACACGATCCATTTCCTCTTTTGCATTAGATAAAAGTTTATGAGCTTTTTTTCTTTCATTATATGTTTTTACAACATTAAAGCCACGGACATTAAACAAAATATCATCAATAACATCATTTAATTCAGGTACAATTGAATTATTGATATTATCATATTTATCTAATAAAGTGTTCAACGCATCTAAAGACTTCCCTGTTAAGCGCATGTCATTAACTTTGTTAATCTTATTTTGAACAGATTTATCATGTAATGAATCAATCTGAGTTTGCATTTTATTAACTTTTTTGATAGTTATTTGTTGAAACGCAAAGACAGATCCAAATAAAATAATTGCTAAAACAATGATACTCATAAGTATCTGCATCATAATAAAAATTCCGCCTTTTATTACTTTATAATCATGTACCTAAATAGACACCTTACTATAATATAATACTTTAATTTCAATAATTAAACGATTTATTAAAAAAATAATCTTTTTTAATAAAATTGATTATTTAGTTAAATTTTAGTATCATATACTAGTTGTAAATTTGCAGCAGTAGATGGTAAAAACGTCAACAGATTAATTCACTTAATAACTAGATTAGTTAGTAACCTTTTAGCTGCATTGGTGAAAGCTCTAGATTAATCTGTACGATTACTGAATCTACACGCATTTTTACTCCAACAAATTTTTTTGGAGGTTATATATATGTCTCGTTATACAGGTCCTTCCTGGAAAATATCACGTCGCTTAGGCGTATCACTTTCAGGAACAGGAAAAGAACTTTCACGAAGACCATATGCACCTGGAGATCATGGTAAAGATCGCCGTGGAAAATTATCAGAATATGGACTTCAATTAAAAGAAAAACAAAAATTACGTTTTATGTATGGTTTAACTGAACGTCAATTTTCTAATTTATTTATTAAAGCAGGTAAAATTAAAAAAGGTACTCACGGTGATAATTTCTTAATTTTACTTGAAAGAAGATTAGATAACGTTGTTTATCGTTTAGGTTTAGCAACTACTAGACGTCAAGCTAGACAATTAGTTAACCACGGTCATATAACCGTTGATGGTAAACGCGTCGACATCCCTTCATATGAAGTTAATGTAGGACAAGAAATTGCCGTTAAAGAAAAGTCAAAAAAAATGGTAACAATTCAAGAAGCTGTAGAATCAGTAGTTAGTCGTCCATCTTATGTTGATTTTGATGCTGAATCATTAAAAGGACATTTAGTTCGCTTGCCAGAACGTGAAGATCTAGATGCTGACATTGACGAAGCTCTTATTGTTGAATACTACAACAAACTATAATAAGAAAAACAGGTATCTAATGTACCTGTTTTTTTATTTATCACAATTATGTGTTATATTTAATTCAGATCTAAAGTATACGCACAGCTCAGTTATCAACGTTACCTTACAACTATAATAATTAAAATTAGTTAATAAACTATGATGATAAGCCTCTCTAGGTAATCAAAATTTTTTATGATTAATTTATTTCTGCTCATAATGCAGGTCAACTTGTAAGAGCTGTTATGTCGGTACTTATCGATTACAAAGTTTTCTTTGGATGGCGAGTTCATTAAACTCGCCATTTTTATTAAAAATAAGGAATAATTTTACATGTTAATCAAATTACTAATGATAATTTTTACATTAATTTTATTAACTTTTACAATTTTTTTGTTTAAAAAGAATACAATTCAACTAGGAAATCACAAAAAATATAAAATATCTAAAATATGGAAATATTTATTCATTATAATTACCATCATTTCTATAATAGGAATATTTAATGTTATATTTACTATCATCGCATTAATAAGCGGATGTTTATTAACAATGGCATTTGGATTTCAAATTTCTAAATTATTATAGTCATATAATTTAACATTTATTATTTTTACAGTAAAATTAAGTTAGAAGAAATATAAAGGATGTGATCTAATGGCACAAGAATACTCAAATATTTTAGTTCCTATTGATGGTTCTAAAGAAGCAGAATTAGCTTTTAAAAAGGCTGTATCAGTTGCTCAAAGAAATGGTGATAAAACTAAATTACATTTATTACACGTTGTAGATACAAGAGCTTTTCAAAGTATTTCCAGTTTTGATACAACTATGGTAGAACAAGTTACAGAAACAGCTAAACAAACATTAGAGGAATATGCTAAACAAGCTAAAGATGCTGGTGTTTCATGCGAATATTCTATTGAATATGGATCTCCTAAAAATATAATTGCTCACGATGTTCCTGAACAATTAAATACAGATTTAATAATGATTGGGGCTACAGGTTTAAATGCCGTAGAAAGAATTTTAATTGGTTCAGTGACAGAATATGTAACTAGAACAGCAATATGTGATGTATTAGTCGTTAAAACAGATCTAAATAATAAATTTTCAAAAAAATAAGATATTTAAAATAAAAAGCAAGAGATTTTAAATCTCTTGCTTTTTATTAATTATAATTTTTCGTTCCAACTTTTTCTTTTCCTAAACTAGTAAAAGCATGACTTATTTTACTATTACGTTCAAATTCGGCCAATGCATATTCTATTATTTTATCAATTAATGTTGAATAATCTATTCCCGATACTTCCCACATTTGAGGATACAAACTGATATTAGTAAATCCTGGTAAAGTATTTGGCTCTCCTAAATAAGGTACACCATCTTCAGAAACTAAAAAGTCTATTCTAGCAAGGCCTTTCAATCCTAAAGCTTTATAAGCTCTTAATGACATATCTGTTATTTCATTAGTTAAAACTTTATCTAATTTAATAGGAAGCTCAAACACTACTCCACTAGCATCTACAAATTTATTATCATAAGTATAAAATTGGTCTTCTTTAGGGACAACAACAGCACCTAATTTAGAAGTTTTAGGATTTTCATTACCCAAAATAGAAATTTCTATTTCTTGTGGATTATTAATACATTCTTCTACTAATACCTTATAATCATATTGAAAAGCATCTTTAAGTGCTTCATCAAATTCTTCTTCATTATTGACCTTGTGTATTCCTACAGATGATCCTTGATTAGCAGGTTTTATAAACATTGTACTTCCTAATTGATGAGCAGCTTCAGTATATGAAATGCTATCAACTGTATCATCTGTAACTAAAATATATTTAGTATTTCTGATACCAGCTTCATTTAAGATTCTTTTAGTTATATCTTTATCAAAAGCCATTGCAGAAGATAAAACATTACTGCCCACATAAGGTTTATTCAACAATTTAAACAATCCTTGAATTGTTCCATCTTCTCCCAAATTGCCATGAATAACTGGATAAAATAAATCAATATTTTTAACACTCGATAAAGCTTTTATATTTGATAATGGATCACTAACATCAATAGTTTTCATATATTCATCTACTACAGCATCTTCATCTTCACCATCAAAAATTCGCTTAGAATATTCATGATTTAATAAATACCCTTCTTTAGTAAACATAAACAAACTAACATCATATTTATCTTTACTCATAGCATCGTAAATATTATGTGCAGAACGTTTAGAAACATCATGTTCAGAAGAATTTCCACCAAACAATAATGCTATATGTAATTTTTTACTCATATTTTTCCTCTTTTATAGAAATTAGAAATTTCATTATAACAGAATATTTCTTTTTTTAAAATTAAAGTATAAAATATTATTTATAAAAATTATAAGATAATGTCATGCAAATTTATTTTTTTCAAAATAATAAAGAACAAAGTCCTTTTCTTGAATGGATTAACAACATTAAAAAAAATAATCCAAGTATTTATAAAAAAACAATTTATAATATTAATCTAATGTTTAAAGACGAACTACCATTAATAAAACCAAACGTTAAAAGTATGAACGCACGTTGTAATTATAAAAATTTATATAAGTTACGTTTAGGTAAATTCCGTTTATTTTTTATAAAAAACAAAGAAAATTATATTCTTTTACATGCATTTAGAAAAAAAACACAAACAACTCCGCAAAAAGAAATTAATCAAGCAATAAAAGAATTAAGAAGCAATGATTTTATATTGTTAAATAAAAAAGAGTTTCACTTATAAATGAAACTCTTTTTTTATTTAAACTATGATTCCTTCTTTATTATTCTTATCTAAAGTTATTAGTTCATTAGGTACAACATCAAAAACATTGTTTACTAATGCTTGAAGTTCTTTCATAGCTTCATGTAAAGATTTAGCTTGTTCTCTAGTAGCAGCTTCAGTTACTAAAACAGCATTCTTTGTATCTTCAGTAAGCATTGTTCTTTGAGCTTCACGCCAATTCCAACAACGACAAATAGCACCTTCATCATCATAATAACAAACTTCACCATTTAAAGTTGGCTCATCTTTATCAGATCCCAAGGGTAAAAACTTATCTCCACCTTCAGTTACACCTAAATGCATATTATCAGAAATTGCATCAATATTTTCCCCACCGCAAGGGATTCCATAACGTAAAGAAATACTATTATATAAATCCACTAAAGGAATAATTGGTTCAAAATCACGATCCTGACTTACTCTTTTCAGCAAAGCCTCAATAGATGATCTAGCGCCCTTCTTCTTTTTAAATTTTTGATAGACACTTCTCCAACTAGAAACAACTTCATTATCTCTAAATGGGTCTATTTTAATATATTGTTGAGCTTCTTTTTTAGCTTTTTTTAATAAATCTAAAAAATATGAATAATTATCTTGCATTAAATGATTATCTATATTAAATACAGTAAAATATTCAATCTTTGCATCAGGAAATAATTCAAACAAAGAATCATCTAAAATAAACTTTTTCATAAAGAAGTACCTACCTTAATTATTTATCTGCCTTAATTGTAACAAATAATTTTTCTCAGATAGTGGATCGTTATTTAGTTTATCTAAATTATCAATCAAATCATTATTAATTTTATAAACTGTTCCACTCACAGGACTATCCAATTCAGAAACCGCTTTTTCTGCTTCTACACTTAATAATTCATCCCCAGCATTAATTTCTTGATCAATGTCTGGAAAATCCAAATAATTTATATTTCCTAAATCTTCCAGGGCTTGCTTAGTTAAACCTAAAGTACAAATGTCACCACTTGTTTTAACCCAAAAATAACTATTACTCATATAACCACTCCAAACATTAATTACTATAATGATATTTCATCGACATTATTAAACCTACACCTATTAAATTCCCAATTAATGACGATCCACCTTGACTAACAAAAGGTAAAGGAATACCTGTCAATGGTAATAAACCGATATTCATTCCAATATTTTCAAAAACATGAAATAAAATCATCATTATGACTCCTGCTGAAATATAAGAATAAAAAATATTCTTACTATTTAATGCAATATGAATCATCTGATATATCAAATAAAAATATAGCAATATTAATAATGTACAACCTAAAAAGCCAAAATTTTCTCCAATCACAGAGAAAATCATATCAGATTCTCTTACAGGAACGTATACATGAGATACATTGTACCCTGTACCAAATAATCTTCCGGAACCTATAGCTTTTATATTTTGCCAAATTTGATAACTTTGATTAGACGTATTAGCTGAAGGATGAAGCCAAGTATCCACTCTAGCAAATTGATAGGATTGAAATCCCAAATGAGTCAAAATTATTCGTCCCCATTGAGTAGCAACTAACATTAACAATACAATGCCAATGATAAACGTTGTTCCAAATATTTTAATTAAAAGATGCCAATTAATTCCCGAAATTAATAAAAATCCAGCAAAAATTGCGGCAAAAACTAAACTAGTTCCAAAATCATTTTGTAACTTAAGCAAGATTAAAACTGGTAATGTACATATAAATAATTTTCCTATTAAACGCCAATCATTTGTATTATTGTGAGAATAATTACGATTATGTAAAACACATATCCTAGCCATCATTAAAATATAAGCTGGCTTCATTATTTCTGATGGTTGAAAAGTAAAATCTCCTAAAGAAAACCAACTTTTCGCTCCAGTCTGTACATAATATGAACGACTATAAAATATTAATACTGCAATCAATAAAAATAATCCTAATCCATAAAAATACGGAGCTAATTGCCATAATTTCTTTGCGTCAAACCTAATAATTATGGCTATTAAAATTATTCCTAAAATGTACCATATTATTTGAGTAGTAACTTCTCTAGCAACATTAATATGATTAGTATCATGTGAAGCAGCAACATAAATAGAAGCAATTCCTATTAATGCTAAAATTAATACACACAATATAATACTCCAATCAATTCTACTTGATTCCAATCGATGTGATTTATATCGTTTCATATAAAAACATCCTTCTAATTATATAAATTAAAA
The DNA here is from genome assembly GCA_017694665.1 of Candidatus Gallilactobacillus intestinavium. GTDB lineage: Bacteria > Bacillota > Bacilli > Lactobacillales > Lactobacillaceae > Gallilactobacillus > Gallilactobacillus intestinavium. Next base: position 10,666 of record JADIMP010000053.1, on the reverse strand, counting down.
TCAGCTAATATTTCTTGTAAACATTGATCATAACTTTGATTATTAATAACTTTTTTACTATAAGTACGTGCAGTAAACTTTTCGGACGATTGAGTAATAATTTGACCAATTATTTTATTATCTATTAAAACATTATCAGTTATATCATCTTTTTTATCAATTTTTACAGGAATTTCTCTATTTTGCTTTTTCATTTTAATTCTCCTTTTTAAAAAAATTTTCAACAACAGGATCTAATTTAGCATCTTTATTTCTAAAAATAGAAAAATGATCTGGTACTGGATCATATCCTCCTTTAACAAAGGGATTACATCTCAATATTCTAAAAAATCCCATAAGTAATCCCAAAATAATCCCATGCTCACTTATAGCTTGTATCATATAATTAGAACAAGTTGGATAGTATCTACAAGTTGGAGGGAAAAGTGGTGAAATATAATGTTGATATAATTTAACTATGTTTATTAATAATTTTTTCATTAAATAAATCCATTTATAAAAAGACGGTTAATAAAGTTAATTAACCGTCTTTTAAATTAATCTAAACCTTTAATAAAATCTTGTAGATCAACTGATTCATCAACACGATAAATATCAGCACCTAATTTTTTTAACTTATCTTTAAAATCAACATATCCGCGATCTAAATAATGTAATTCCGTAACTACAGAATAACCATTAGCAGCTAATCCTGCTAAAATCAATGCTGCAGCAGCTCTTAAATCTGTAGCAGCAACTTCAGCACCACTATATTTAACAGGTCCCTTTAATAAAGCAGTTCTACCGTTAATTGAAAAATCAGCATTCATTCTTCTTAATTCATCCAAATGCTTAAATCTATTTTCAAAAATATTTTCTGTTAAATTAGAAATACCATTAGCCGTTAATTGCAATACTGACATTTGTGCTTGCATATCAGTTGGAAAACCAGGATAAGGAGCTGTCGTTATATCAACAGGTTTTAAATTATCAGAACCGATAACCCTAATTCCACCATTTTCTTCTTTTACAGTAACACCCATTGCTTGTAATTTTGAAATTAATGGACCATTATGATCAGCAATAGCATTTTTTATTAAAATATTCCCATTTGTAATTGCTGAAGCTATCATAAAAGTTCCTGCAACTATTCTATCTTGAACAACTTCATGTTCACATCCATGTAAACTAGGAACACCATTAACAGTTATTATTTCTGTTCCTTCACCAGAAATATCTGCTCCCATTTTCTTTAAAGCAATCGCAAGATCTACTATTTCCGGTTCTCTAGCGACATTTCTAATAACTGTTGTTCCTTCAGCTAAAGTAGCAGCCATCATAATATTTTCAGTAGCCCCTACACTCGGAAAATCTAAATAAATGTCTGCTCCATGTAACTTATCAACCTTAGCATCGATATATCCTTCACTTTGTTCAACAATAGCTCCCATTGCTTCAAAACCCTTTAGATGCAAATCAACCGGTCTACTACCAATTGCACAACCACCAGGCATAGCAACGTGGGCTCTTCCAGTTCTAGCTAGTAATGGACCCATAACAAACATTGAAGCACGCATTTTAGAAACATATTTAAACGGAGCATTTGAAGTTATATGATTAGTTGCATCAAAAACCAACTCATTTTCTTCAAAATTTTCCTTTACTTCAACATTTAAAAAATTCAAAACCTTATCCATCATATGAACATCAGATAAATTAGGAACATTTTTCAAAATAACTTTTCCTTCAGAAGCCAAAATAGTTGCCGCTTGAATAGGTAAAACTGCGTTTTTAGCTCCTTCAATAGTAACAGTTCCATTTAAACTATTACCACCACGAATTATCATTTTTTCTTTACTCATAATTAATCACTTCTTAACTTAAAAGATTATGGTCTATAACCAATAATTAAATTAAACAAACCAATAAAAAAATTACTAGTTGTATATCCAATAACAATAGCTAACAAAATATGTAAAATTTTAGCTTTTTGAAAATGTGAGGTTAACTTATTCCAAGGAATATCCTTAAGAGACCAAAAAGCTAACCAAACAAAGCCTAATTGTACAACTAGTTTAATTAAAGCTGACAAACCGTATACTAACATAATTCAGCTCCTAAATAAAATATTAATAACACAATGTTTAATTATAAAAAAAAATAGCACTTATATAAAGTGCTATTCTTCAATAACAATTATTTATTCATTTTTTGTGAAGCTACATTAATTCTATTAATAGCCTTTTTCAAAGAAACTTCTGCCCGCTTCAATTCATCTGAATCATTAACACTTTGGGCTTTATTAATTTTATTCTCAGCTTCCGATTTTGCTTTATTAGCTCTTTGTAAGTCTATTTCATCTTCTGTTTCTGCAGAATCAGCAACTATTGTGGCTATATTATTAGAAAACTCTACAAAACCACCATTCACAGCAATTTTGTCTTCTTTATCACCATATTTAATCTTAACTTGATCTATATCAAGTGATGCAATAATTGGCACATGATTTGGTAAAATTCCCAATTCACCTGTTAATGTTCTCAATAGACACATAGAAACTTTATCATTACTATATTTAGAACCATCAGGAGTAACAATATTAACAGACAAATATTTTTCATCATCCATTAGAATAATTCCTCCTATTTAGCTTCACTCATCATTTTCTGTCCCTTAGCTACAGCTTGTTCAATAGTTCCAACATTACGAAATGCCTCTTCTGGTAAGTCATCATGTTTACCATCTAAAATTTCTTTAAATCCTTTAACTGTATCTTCCACTGAAACATACTCACCTTTAACTCCAGTAAATTGTTCAGCAACAGAAAATGGTTGACTCAAAAAGTTTTGAATTCTACGTGCACGTGCTACGATAACCTTTTCTTCGTCAGATAATTCATCCATACCTAAAATAGAGATTATATCTTGTAACTCTCTATAACGTTGTAATACATGTTGTACTTCCGTAGCTACTTCATAATGATCTTCACCAACAATTTCTGGTGATAATGCTGAAGAAGAAGACTCTAGAGGATCAACAGCTGGATAAATCCCTTGTTGTGTCAAATAACGTTCCAAATTTGTTGTTGCATCTAAGTGTGCAAATGTAGTTGCCGGCGCAGGATCAGTATAATCGTCAGCAGGTACATATACAGCTTGAATAGATGTAATAGATCCTTTATCAGTTGAAGTAATTCTTTCTTGCAATTGACCCATTTCAGTAGCTAATGTTGGTTGATAACCAACAGCTGAAGGAATTCTTCCTAATAGAGCTGAAACTTCTGATCCAGCCTGCGTAAATCTAAAAATATTGTCAATAAATAGAAGAACATCTTGTCCTTTAACGTCTCTAAAGTATTCAGCAATCGTTAGCCCAGTTAAAGCAACACGCATTCTAGCACCAGGTGGTTCATTCATTTGACCATAAACCATGGCAGTTTGTTTTAAAACACCTGATTCCTTCATTTCAAAATACATATCGTTTCCTTCACGAGTTCTTTCACCAACACCCGTGAATACAGATATACCATTGTGACCTTGAGCAATATTATGAATTAACTCTTGAATTAGAACAGTTTTACCAACACCGGCTCCACCAAACAATCCAATTTTACCCCCTCTAACATAAGGAGCTAATAAATCTATAACTTTAATTCCTGTTTCTAATATTTCTGTACTAGTCGTTAAATTATCATATTTTGGAGCATCACGATGAATAGGATTGCGTTTAGCATTTGAATCAAACTCTTTACCACCATCAATAGGATCACCTAAGACATTAAATACACGACCCAATGTATCATCACCTACTGGTACCGAAATAGATTCACCTGTGTCTTCCACTTCCATTCCACGACGTAATCCATCTGTTCCGTCCATAGCAATAGTTCTAACTACACCATCGCCCATTTCGATTGCTACTTCTACTGTCAAATCTTCCTTTCCAGGACGTTTAACCTTAAGAGCATTATTGATACTAGGCAACTTTTCATCTAAAGGAAATTCAACATCAACAACTGGTCCTATAACTTGTAATACTTTTCCTAAACTCATAACACTACCTCCTTTCTATATTACTCTAATGCCGCTTGTCCACCGGTTATTTCAGTTATTTCAGTAGTTATTGCACTTTGACGTGCACGATTATATTGCAAATTTAAACTATCTATTAAATCATTTGCATTATCCGAAGCAGTTTTCATTGCGGTAGAACTAGATGCATGTTCTGAAGTTTTAGAATCCAATATTATTCCATAAAGCAAACTTTCAACATATTGAGGTAATAAGTTTGCAAATACAACTTCGGGACTAGGTTCGATATCATATTCTGGTAAATAACTTACATCATCATCGTTAGACATATCTTTTAAATTTTTTTCTGAGATTGGTAAAATTTGTTCTACTTTACATTTGGAAGTAAGCCTATTAACAAAATGACTATAACAAACATATAATTTGCTAAATTTACCATCATCGTACATTTTAGTAATGTTTTTCACTATACTTTTTACTTCAGAAAAATTTGGCGTATCATTTATACCACGATAAGTATAGGAAATATCTAGATCTCTGTTATTGTAAAATTCAATTGCATTATTTCCTAAAGCTAAAATAGAAAATTTGCTTTCATCATCACTATCTTTAATAAAATCATTCGCTAATTTAATTACATTACTATTATAACTTCCTACTAAACCACGATCAGAAGTAATGACTATCAGTCCTATTTTTTTATTATCATTGTCTTCTTTAACCCATTTACTAATCTTATTAGTGTCATTATTAACAACATTATTTTTATTTAATAAATGAGATTTTAAAAGATGTCCCATGACAAGTTTTATTTTAGATATATAGTCCTGATATCCACCGGTATGCTGTTGAATTCTACTTAGTTTAGAAGTAGATACCATTTGCATAGCAGTAGTTATCTGAGCAGTTTTTTTAGTAGAACTAATTCTACGTTTAACTTCATTTAATGATGCTGGCATTACTATTCTCCTTTAGAAGATGTTTTACTTGATTGAAAATTATTGCAAAATTCATTAATAGCATCTTTAAGTTTATCTTCATCAGGTAAATTACCTGTTTCATGAATAACTTTTAATAAATCTGAATAGTTTTTATCAAAATAAGTAAATAATTCATCTTGGAAACGAAGCACATCATCCAAATCTATTTTATCGATAAATCCTTTGGTCAAAACATATAGAATTAAAACTTGTTTTTCTACAGGTAATGGTTTATGCAATGGTTGTTTTAAAACTTCAATAGTCTTTTTACCACGATCTAGTCTAGCTTGAGTAGCTTCATCTAAATCAGAACCAAATTGAGCAAATGATGCTAATTCAGAATATGAAGCCAGATCAATACGTAAAGTTCCAGCAACTTTCTTCATTGCTTTAATTTGTGCATCTCCACCGACACGAGATACTGATGTTCCTGCATCCAAAGCAGGTCTAACTCCTGAATAAAACGAATCAGAATTTAAGAAAATCTGACCATCAGTAATGGAGATAACGTTAGTTGGAATATAAGCTGAAACATCTCCTGCTTGAGTTTCTATAATAGGTAAAGCTGTCATCGATCCGCCACCCATGTCATCACTCAATCTAGCAGCACGCTCTAATAAACGTGAATGAGTATAGAAAATATCTCCAGGATATGCTTCACGGCCTGGTGGTCTACGTAAAATTAATGAAAGTTCACGATAAGCAACAGCTTGTTTAGAAAGATCGTCATATATAATCAATACATCTTTTCCGTTATACATGAACTCTTCTCCCATAGCTGCACCAGCATAAGGAGCTAAATAAAGCATTGGAGCTGGCTCTGAAGGACCAGCAGATACAACTATCGTATAATCCATTGCGCCCATTTTACGCAAAGTTTCAACCTGAGTTCTAACAGTTGATTCTTTTTGACCAATAGCTACATATACACAGATCATATTCTGATCTTTTTGATTAACTATAGTATCAATAGCAATTGAAGTTTTACCAGTTTTTCTATCACCGATAATTAACTCACGTTGACCTCTTCCAATAGGAACTAAAGCATCAATAGCCTTAATCCCCGTTTGTAGGGGTTCACTAACAGACTTTCTTTGCATAACACCAGGAGCTTTAAATTCAACAGGACGAGTGGCTTTAGTATTTATATCTCCTTTTCCATCAATAGGTTGCCCTAAAGGATTTACAACACGTCCTATTAATTCTTCTCCGACAGGTACTTCCATGATTCTTCCAGTTCTTTTTACTGAAGAGCCTTCTTTAATTCCGTCAAAAGAACCCAAAACAACAATACCTACATCATCGGATTCTAAATTTTGAACCATTCCATAAACACCGTTAGAAAATTCAACCAACTCTCCGGCTAATGCATTATCCAGTCCATGAGCACGAGCAATACCATCACCAACATAAGTAACAGTACCTGTTTCCTCAACAACTAATTTATCCTCGTAATTAGCTAATTGTTGTTTTATTAAAGCGCTAATTTCTTCAGCTTTAATGCTCATGCGGATTTCACCTCTTTAATCTAAAATTTTTTTAATCATATTTAATTTAGTTTTAATTGATCCATCAATTAACATATCATTAGCTTTAATAACAACTCCACCAATAATATCAGGATCACATTTTTGTTCTAAATTAATCTTCTTAACAGATAATTTTTTAGATAATATTTTTTTAATTTTATCTATTTGATTATCATCCAAATCAACTACTGTAGTCACTTTAGCATTAACAATGCCAGATTTTTTATTATATTCATCCTTAAAAAAATCTATTATATCTTTTAAATATTCAATACGAGAGTATTCAAGTAATAAGTTTAAAAATCTATTAATAAGCTCACTAGCATTATCAAGCAATGGCTTTATCAATTGTTTCTTTTGATCATTAGTTAACAACTTACTTGATAAACAAGTTGATAAAGTTGTATTTTCTATGAAAATTTTTTCGATTTCTAATAATTCGTTATATATATCAACTAAATTGTCCTGATCACAGGAAACTTCAAATAAAGCTTTTCCATAACGTCTAACAACTTGATTTTTGTTTAATTTAGTCATCTTCATCTAACTCCTTGATATAAGAGTCAATCAAGTCTTTTTGATCATTCACATTTAATTGTTGTTTTATTAATTTAGAAGCAACTTCAATAGATAAATTTGCAATTTGATTTTTTACATCACTCATTGCTTCCTTACGTTCACGTTCTATATCTGCTGAAGCCTTTTCTTGTATATCTTGTGCATCAACGCGAGCTTGAGCAATGATTTGTTCACTCTGCTCTTTACCAGTTTTTTTAGCTTGATCGATAATCTGTATTGCTTCCTTCTTTGAATGAGCTAACTCTTCTTCTCTCTGAGAAACTAACTTTTCTGCATCTTCTTTAGATTTAGCAGCAGAATCAATATTGTCAGCAATTTTATTTTCACGATCATGCATAATTTTCATCACTGGTTGCCAAGCAAAAACCTTTACCAACCAAATCATTAAAATAAAGGAAATAACGTAAAATAACATATCTCCTAAATCAAAATCACCTAGTGATAATAAAAATAATTGACTATTCATCTATTGCACCTCCTTCCTAACTTGAATAAATAAAAGTAATTCATTACTTATTCATTACTAAGAAGGCAATAACAATAGCAATAATCGGCATAGCTTCAATTAAACCAACACCAATAAACATCATTGTTCTTAAACTCTTAGTCATTTCAGGTTGACGAGCCATTCCTTCCAAGGTTTTACCAATAACCATACCATCACCAACTCCGGCACCTATAGCAGCACCAGCAGCAGCAATACCAGCAGCAATTAATCCCATAATATTAACTCCTTTTTAATAATTATTCCTCAGGTAACATTTTTTGAGAAACGTAAACAACACTTAAAGTAACAAAAACATAGGCTTGAATTGCTCCGATAAATACAGAAAATCCTTGCCAAATCATTTCAAGAGGTAACGAAACAGCAATTGTAATCCAACCATGAGAAAAGGCCATTTTAGCTAACAATTCTACTAAAACTTCTCCAGCGTAAATGTTTCCATATAAACGTAGAGCTAACGTTAATAAATTAGTAAATTCATCAATTATATTGATTGGTAACATTGCTATAAAAGGTTTCAAATAATTGTCTGAAAGATACTTTTTATATCCCTTTTGTTTCACTCCTAGATAATGAGCAAATGCCAAAGTAATCATTGCCATAGTAAAGGTAATTATTGGACTTGCTGTTGGACTATGAACATAATCCACACCATGAGCTGAAATTTCAATAAATAAACCTAATTGATTTGATATAAAAATGAATACAAATAGAGTAAAGGCATATAATCCTAATCTACTTCCTTCATCGCCAGACAATTGATCCTTAACAATACCATTAGTAAAATCAATTAACCATTCCAAAGCATTTTGCAAACCCTTTGGTCGTTCCTTTAAATTACGTGAAAAAATGATCAATATCAATGCCATTATAATGAACGTAACGGTAATTGAAATTACATTAGCTATATTGAAAGTTAGACCTAAAAATTTAAATGAACCCAATTATGTCACCTCTTATTACTGTAAGTATCATTTAAAAAATTAACAGGTGTATTGAAAAATTCTTAACAATACACCTGTTATTGTAATACAACTATCTGTTTTTAACACCAAAAATTTTACTACTTTTTAATGTAAATTTTACTTAGTCCCAAATAAACGGTCTCCAGCATCACCAAGTCCGGGAATTATATATCCATCTTCATTTAATTTTTCATCTAAAGCTGCTGCATAAATATCAACATCCGGATGTTTATCTTGCAATGCTTTAACCCCTTCTGGTGCAGCTACTAAACACATAAATTTAAAATTCTTAGCACCTCGTTTTTTTAAAGCATCAAAAGCCATAATGGCTGATCCACCAGTTGCTAGCATTGGATCTACAACAAAAATTTGTCTTTGATCAATATCAGCAGGTAATTTAACAAAATATTCAACAGGTTTTAATGTATCTTCATCCCTGTACATACCAATATGTCCTACCTTAGCTGCAGGAATCAAACTAAGCACTCCATCTACCATGCCTAGTCCAGCTCTTAAAATAGGAACAATTGCCACTTTTTTACCACTTAATTGTTTTTTTACAGTAGTAGCAATTGGGGTTTCTATAGTGACATCTTTTAAAGGCATATCACGAGATACTTCATATGCCATTAAAGTAGAAATTTCATTAACAATTTCTCTAAATTCTTTAGTTCCAGTATTTTTATCACGAATATAATTTAACTTATGTTGAATTAATGGATGATCTAAAACTTTAAATTGTCCCATAATAATTACTCCTAAATTAATCTATTAATTGAAGAATACATCATTTGCAGAACTTTTCAAGCGGTTCATATAAGCATCACTATCAGGACCGTTAAAAGTTTGAACAAAAACTTTTAATACATTTACCTGATCATCAAAAAACCTCAATCCATTAAATAAATTACTAGTTGCGTCTTTTACATTTGATCCTAAAGAAAAACGTTTAATATTTTTCTCATTATGAAACATAGACAAAATTTTTTTAGTTGCTAAGATACCAAATGTTTTTGAATTTGTTTGATTTACGTACTCTTGAACTTTATTCCAATCCTCTTTATGAACCATAACTAATTGATTACTAGTTTGATAATGTTTATGTTTCAAACTTTTTTGACCTTCCGTATTTTGGATTGTTTTTTGTTGTAAAATTGTTTCAATTTCTTCTTTTGAAACCACTCCTGGACGAATAATTTCGAACGGAACTTTAGTACAATCTAAAATCGTCGACTCAATCCCTAACGGCGATTCATCATTAGTCACTATCCCTTTAATTTTACCGTTAAGATCATGTAAAACATGTTCTTTAGTTAAAGGACTAGGTTTGCCTGAAATATTGGCTGAAGGACCTACCATAGCATTTCCCAAGCCGTCAATAATTGCATTAGCTATTTTATTGCTAGGACAGCGAAAGCCTACGTTTACGTTACCGTTAGTAATGATATCTAAAAATTTATTTGGAGCATTTAATATTACAGTTAAAGGTCCTGGCCAAAAATATTTTAAAAGTTTCAAAACTGGTGTTGATATATTAGATACATACATATTTAGCATCTTAACACCACTTACATTGATCGTCAGCGGATTATCTAAAGGTCTATTCTTAACACAAAAAACATTTTTAACAGCACTTTCATTAGTTGCATCAGCACCAAGTCCATAAACTGTCTCTGTAGGAAAAGCTATCAACTCTCCTAGCTTTAATTGCTTTATTATTTCCGATAAATCACTAGAATCATACAATATTGTTTTCATTATTTATTATTTAAATTCCTCTTTATTTTTAACATCCGATCATTATTACTTACATCTTTTTTGAATTCAAACATAAATTTATTTCCACAAAATTTATTACACAACTGCTTAATCTTATTTTTTTGACGAAAACCAAATTCAAAGTAAGCTTTTCCATGATCAGATAAAAATGAATCTAATTCAGGTAAAATTTTTTTATAAAAAAGCAATCCATTCTCGCTAGCAAATAATGCGTCATGAGGTTCATAATTAAGAACACTTGAATCCATTAAATCTATTTCATCTTTAGATATGTAAGGAGGATTACTAACAATAAGATCAAATTTTTGATTTTTAATAT
>JADIMP010000052.1 GCA_017694665.1 Candidatus Gallilactobacillus intestinavium | reverse complement strand
AAAAAGAGTAAAATGCGTGGTGTTGCTTCTAATGGTATGTTATGTGGTATTTCTGAATTAGGATTACCAGAAAAAATTGTTCCAGATAAAAATGCAGATGGACTTTATATTCTTCCTCAAAATAGTGAACCTGGTGAATCTGTTTTTCCTATTTTAGGATTTGATGACCCCGTTATTGAAACTGATTTAACGCCTAATCGTGGAGATATGAATTCAATGAATGGTACTGCTTGGGAAGTTGGAGCATTATATGGATTAACACCTGATTTTAAAAAAACTGATACACAATTTGCTGATAAAAATATCAAAATAACGCCTGAATTACAAACAGATTTAATTAGTAATGTTGTAACTCAAGTCATTAAAAATATTTCTGTAGATTATAGCCCATTATGGTTACAGAAACGTTTATGGAACGCAGGGATTAAATCAACTAATTTAATTGAAGATTGCTTAAATTATGCAATGTTGGTTTATGGACAACCAATTGATGCTTTTGCTTTATCTGATTTAAATAATAAATTTGTTATCAAAAAATTATCTGAAAAAACTAAAATAAATTTAAATCAATCAGATTACCAGCTTAATGTGGACGATATAGTAATTTCTAATGAACAAGAAATTTTAAGTATCGGTGGTATAAAAAAGGTAAATGATGAATTTAAATTAAATAATACTCAGGATATTGTTTTGGTTGCAGGTGTTTTTGATTCTGCTTCTATTAGAAAAACTGCGCATCGATTAAACTTGCATACTGAATCCTCTATGAGATATGAACGAGGAGTAGATGTTAATTTAGTAAATGAAGCTGTTACTTATGCTAGTTATTTAATTCATTCTTTATCTCCGAATAGTCAAGTATCTATGCCTAATCAAGTTAATTATAAAAAGAAGCAAGATGTGTTAATAGAATTAAATATTCATCATGTTAATAAATTATTAGGAATAGATCTTACAAAATGCGACATTCAAAAGATTTTTGATCGTTTACATTTTGAATATAAAGATTTAGATGAAAGCTCAATGATTGTTAATATTTCATCTCGTCGATGGGATATTAATATAGAAGCAGATTTAGTTGAAGAAATTATTCGTTTATATGGTTACGATAAATTACCATCAAAAACATCACAGTTAGTTAATAAACAAGGGCATTTAAATAAAGTTGATAATTTTTTGTTTCAGTCTAGAAAGATACTAGTTGCTTTGGGTATGAATCAAGCAATTAGTTATTCTTTAACTAGTTTTGAAAAAGCTCAACAGTTTTGCTTAGAGGATCCTGCCTTAATAAAGGTGAATGATCCTTTAAACTCAGAACGAACAACTATGAGAGGTAATTTGATTAGTGGTTTATTAGATGATATTGCCTATAATTATGCTCATGGTCAAAATGACATATGTTTATTTGAAACAGGAAAAGTTTTTGTTAAAAATGTTGATAAACCAATAGAACATAATCGTATTGCTGTAGCTATCACAGGAGAATTAAACAAAAAAAGCTGGGCAAATAATAGTGAAAAAATTGATTTCTTTACATTAAAAGGAATCTTATCTAGTTATTTAAGTCAATTAAATATTGATTTGACATCTATAAATTATGTATCTACAGATAAATATGAAGAACTACATCCAGGACGTACAGCAGAAATATATGTTAACAAACAACTAATTGGTATTATTGGTCAAGTACATCCTAATATTGCTAAACAATATAAAATTCCATTAACATATGTTTTTGAAATTAATGCAGATATATTATTAAATTTTGTTGATTTTAAACAAACTTTTAATGAAATTGTAAAATATCCAAGTGTATCACGTGATTTAGCTATTTTGGTTGATAATAATATTACAAATCAAGAAATTTTAGATTGTATTAGAGAACGTGGTGGTAAAAGATTAGTTGCAATTAATTTATTTGATTTATATACTGGTGAAAAGATTCCCGATGGGAAAAAATCATTAGCTTATAATTTAATTTTTCAAGATGCTAATAATACATTAACAGAAGAAAAAGTTGATAAGTTAGTAGAAAAAATAACAGTTAAACTGACAGAATCAGTTAATGCCGTTATTAGATAGGAGAAAACATGGAACCACGTCGGTTAAGAGCTAATAAGAAACAGAAACATCATACGTTTCGTAATTTCGTTTTAATAATTATTTTATTAATTTTAGTTGTTATGGTAGGAGGATATGGTTACTATCGTTATAGTTTAAAACCAATAAATCCTAAAAATCATAATCAAATTGAAATACAAATAACGCCTGAAGAAACTAGTGACCAGGTTGCTAGTGATTTGAAAAAAGATAAAGTAATTAGAAGTCCGTATGTATTTAAACATTATATTACGAAACATAATTTAAATAATATTCAATCCGGTTATTTTATAGTTCAACAAGATATGACGTTATCACAAATTGCTAATCGTTTGAATCAGCAAGGAGCTGCGTCATCTAATTTGGCTAAATCTAATAGTTCACTTTTAATTATTGAAGGTGAACGTATTGATCAGATTGCTAATGCTATTCCTGAACATAGTAATTTTACTAAACAACAGTTTTTAAATTTAATGAAGGATAAGGCTTTCTTAAAACAATTGTCACAAAAATATCCCGAATTATTAGATTCTGCTATGAAAAGTAAACATACGCGTTATCCTTTAGAAGGATATTTATATCCTGCTGTATATAACACTAAGAAGTACAACACTCTTAAAGATTTAGTTACTCAAATGGTTGCAACAACTAATGATAATGTAAAGCCATATTTAGATAAATTTAAATCAGAAAATCTAACTGTTCAACAAGCATTGACTTTAGCATCATTAGTAGAAAAAGAGGCTCGTACTCCTAAAGATATGCAATTAGTAGCTGGCGTATTTTTAAATCGTTTGGATAAAAATATGCCTATTCAATCGGATGTTTCTATTCAATATGCTTTGAATACAAACAAAAAGAATTTGTCTATTAAAGATACTCAAGTAAATTCTCCTTATAATCTTTATCGTCATAAAGGATTAGGTCCTGGTCCATTTAATAATCCAGGATTGGAGGCTATTAAAGCTGTGGCAAATCCATTAGATCGTGATAAAGGATATTTATATTTTGTTGCTAATATGAAAACTGGTAAAATACATTTTTCAACTACGTTAAACCAACAAAATCAATATACTAAAAAATATGAAAAAGATAATCAATAATGGAGAATATTATGAATCAAAATAAAAAAATGAAGCGTCCAATTTTAATAGGAGTTACTGGTGGATCCGGTAGTGGGAAAACAACAGTTAGTAAAGCAATTTATGATAGTTTTCCTAATAAATCATTGTTAATTTTGCAACAAGATGCTTATTACAATGATCAATCTGATATGAGCATGGAAGAGCGTAAAAAAGTAAATTATGATCATCCTAATGCTTTTGATAATAATTTATTATTAAATCATTTAAATAAATTATTAAATTATGAATCAATTGAAAAGCCTGTTTATGATTATACTAAGTTTACAAGAAGTGCAGAAACAGTTCATCAGGATCCTAAGGATGTTATCATTTTAGAAGGCGTTTTGATTTTGGATGATCCACGCTTACGTGATCTTATGGATATTAAAGTATATGTTGATACTGACGATGATGTACGATTAATACGTAGAATATTACGTGATATAAAAGAACGTGGACGTACATTAGATATGGTAGTTTCACAATATATGGCAACAGTAAAACCAATGTTTCATGAATTTATTGAACCAACTAAGCGTTATGCTGATGTAATTGTTCCGGAAGGTGGACAAAATAAGGTGGCTATTGATTTATTATCAACTAAAATAAGAGATATTTTATCTGAATAGTTAAAATAATTTTTAAAAGTAAGGTGAAATTTATGGATAGTGAAAAAACATATCCTATGACAGAAGAAGGAAAAATTAAATTAGAAAAAGAATTAGAAACTTTAAAAACAAAGACTCGTCCAGAAATAATAAAAAGAATTCAAATAGCTAGAAGTTTTGGAGATTTATCAGAAAATTCTGAATACGAATCTGCAAAAGATGAACAATCCAATGTAGAAAATAGAATTGCTACAATTGAAGAAATGTTACATAATGCTGAAATTATTGATAGTAATGCAGTTGAAAAGAATGAAGTATCTTTAGGTAAAAGTGTGACTTTTAAAGAATTGCCTGATGAAGAACCCGAAACTTATACTATTGTCGGTGCGGCTGAATCTGATCCTTTGTCTGGTAAAATATCGAATGATTCGCCTATTGCTAGAAGTTTAATAGGTCATAAAGTTGGAGAAGAAGTAGAAATAGATATTCCTGCAGGTAAAATTAAAGTTAAAATCATTAAAGTAGAAAATGCTTAATTAGGAGACTGCTTATATGCCAATTATTGATAATAACGATATTGAACAAATGAAAAAATATACAGATTTTGTTCGTAATGCTTCATATACATCTGTAACTCAAGATCCAAGATGGGGTAAAGTAAAATCAAATTGGAAGCCTCTTTATGTAATTTTAGAAGATAATGATGGTAATATAACCGCAGCAATGTCTATTCTAATGATTAAGAATATTGATGACGGAGCTTTAGCTTATTGTTCTAAAGGTCCAGTTTGTGATCCAAATGATATTGAAACCATTGATTTATTAGTTAAAGAAGCTGAACCTGTATTAAAAGAAAATAATGTATATCTTTTAAGAATGGATCCAGAAATAGAATATTCGGAACAATTGAACGAAAATTTACAAAAACATGGTTATTTAACAAGAAATCGTAATGTAGGATTACATGATACTATTCAGCCTCGAGTTAATATGGTTATTAATAATTTGCGAGAACGTACATATGAAGATGTTTTTCAACATTTTCGTCCACGTAGAAGAACTTTAGTACGCAAATCTATAAATAATGGTCAATTAAAAGTTGATATAGGTGATTCTAAATCTTATATGGATAGATTTTATAATTTATATGAAATAATGAGCAATCGTCATGGAATAACATATAGGCCTCAAGATTACTTTAATAGAATAGTGGATAATTTTAGTGGAACAAATATTTTACGAATATATTTAGCCTATACTGATGAATGCGATTTAGCTGGAGCAGTTTGTTTTAACTACGGCAAAAAATTATGGTATATGTATGGAGGTAGTACTAATAAGGATTCTAAATTGTATGCTCCATATTTAATTTATAATGAAATGATATTAGATGCTTTTAAGCAGAACTGCGATGTTTACGATATGGGTGGTGTTTTTGCTTTAGATGCAAGTGATGGATTATGGCAGATAAAGCACGGCTTTGTTCAAAAAGAAACTGAGTATATTGGTGAAATTGATAAGGTATATGATAATGACAAATATCAAAAATTTATCAATAGATAACATAGTTATGTGGAGGCGAAATTATTGTGAAGTTAACGATTAGTGATGATGCTAGCAAATGGTTTGCTGAAGAATTAGGATTGCAAAAAGGAGACGGATTAAAATTTTTTGGCAAAGGTTATGGAACTTCTACCATACAGCCTGGTTTTTCTTTAGGAATGCTTGTTGATAATAATCCTGATCGTCCTGTTGCGGAAACAGAAAAAGATGGTATTAAATATTATGTTAATTATGGAGATGCGTGGTATTTTTTTGGTTATGATTTAGAAGTTACTTTAAATCATGAAACTAATGAACCACAATATAATTACATAAAACAAGAAGATTAATAAAAAAGCTCTGTATTAATTACAGAGCTTTTTTATTTTCAAAATAAATTTTCCAAATTAATATTGCTAAAATAAACAATCCTATACATGATAGGAGAATACCTAAACCTAAAAATGGAGTACGATAATACAATTTAATATCATGATTTCCAGGCTTTAAATTTATAGCTATAAATTCGTCAGCTACTTTATGTAATGAAACTTTTTTTCCGTCAACTGTAGCATGCCATCCTAATTCATAAGGAATAGATGTCATTAAGGTTGTTTGTTTTTTAGTAGCATTGACCGTGCCCTTAATAAAAGTTTGACCCCATGAAGTAACTTTAAATTGATGTGATTTTAATGTTTTTATTCCAGTATTAAATTGCTTCATATCTAAATGATATAAAGTAACGTTTTGGAGCCATAAATCATTTTTTAAGAACTGAAAAGTAATGGTTTGTTTTTTACGTTTATCTTTATCAGCCACATTCAATAATATGTTATTTCTGAAAGTCTTATACTGATTTAGTGGTTGACCATTTAACAGCATAGATACATTTTTGTAATTTATATTAGGCCCAATGTTTAAATAATATGGATCATTAGTTTTAGGTATAAACGATAGTGTTATTTGAGCTGGTCTATAATTATTTAACTTATGGAAAGTATTATTTGTGACCTTTAATGAAGAGTTAGTATTAACACTTTGTAAATTATTAAAATTATCTACTTTAATTAATTTATTGTTCTGTGGTTTATTTAGTAAATAATTCCATAGTTGATTTTGGTTAGTCACATCGTCATTAACTAAGTATTTTAGTTTATTAATTTTTTTATTAACCATGTAACCAACATTTAAAGCGTATGGATTATGACAGATTATTATTGGGTGTGCGTTCTTTATAATTGGGTAACGAGTTAAGTCGGGTTTTACTGTAATTTGTGGAAAATCGTCATTAAATTTTGGATTATTGTAATTATATGTCCAAAAGTATTTTAAATTTAATAATGCATCGGTAAGTAAAGTTCCGTTGGAATAATTAACAAAACCATCTCCATCAGGAAGACCAATTAAATCAAAGAAACCGATAGTTTTTCTTTCTAGTGTTGATCCAAAATGAGCAGGTGTAAAGTAATCTCCTTGCATCCCATCATCCCGTGTTCTTTGAAAAGTAGTACCAATTCTGTAAAATCCGCTGTTAATATTTTTATTTATTGCACCTGCCTTATCAATTTGATTAGTATAAATTCCAAATTGATTTTGTGGAACATAAGATAAATTATTTAACGACATTGATGCATTTGTAGTCATATCTATAACAGATATAATTAATAAAATGATAGTTAAATAATTATTGATAAATTTAATTTTATTGGTTAATAAACATAAAACTACTAAAAAGAAGATAGAACCAATAATAATTTGATTATTCTTAATAAAGTTGAAGGAATTTTCATTAATAAACAAATATAAATCACTTAATATTAGTAAAATAAGACTAGTTATTAATGTCGTATTGTTAATGCATTTTTGTTTAGACCAGTAGATAGCAGCTAACCATATAAACCAAAAACAAATAATAAAAGAAAATCTTGATGGATACCAAATGGGAAATTGTCCAGCATGCCAGAATAGATCTAATGGTTTAAAACATGTAGATAGTAAAAGAAATAATGTAATAATAAGGGAAGTCAATTTAGTCTTAAGATTAATTTTTTTAGTAGTAAAGAAAGCTATTAACAAAATAATGATAAGTGATCCAACAAATATATTGGGTTGTCCAGATGGCATTTGCTTAAAATTGAAACTACCAGGATATAGCTTACCAATTATTTTTAATGGATTATATTCAAAAATACTTTTGGTGTTTTTAAGTGAAAAGGTCATTTTACTATTTTTAAGTAAAATATATGTAGGTAATAAAAGACATGCAGATATTAGTCCAGAAGTTATTGATGAAAAAATGTAGCTTCTAATTATAGTAGTTGGTTTATTAGATAGTTCTTTTTCATGATATATTAAGGCAAAAATGATATATAAAATGGTAAATATACATATCATATATGCCATATAATAATTAACAATTAATGTGATTGATAACCAAATAATATAAGGAACAGGATTTTTATCAGTAACTAATTTTTCTAATCCATAAATAACTAACGGTAAAGTTATTAATGCATCTAGCCACATTAAATTTAATTGATTAGCTATGATCCAACCGCATAAAGCGTAACTTGTTGCAAAAGCAGGCAACATAAAGCTACTTTTGGATATTAATTTTACTTTTTGAAGTACCCAAGCAATGGATAATCCTGAAAATCCGTATTTTATAACAGTAATGATGAATACAGCAGTTGTTAAAGATGATTTACTGAAAAAGAGTAGTATTAAATTAAATGGACTGAGTAAATAATAAGCCCATATGCTAGTTGTTTCACCACCTAATGCTTTTGAGAAAGAATAAAATAAACTTCCAGGATGGTGTAGCAATGTATTATGAAAAAAAGAAAAAAAGTCGATATATTGTTGTCCTAAATCGACGGTTAATAATGAACTTTTACCAAATGGAGCCATGTGTCGATATATAAAATAAATGCTCATAATCAATAATGGTAATAAGAAACTAATAATGAGTTGATAATTTTCTTTTATTCGTTTTTTCAAGATATAAATTCCTTTCCTTATTAATTAAATAATTAATATTTTATCTTTTTGTTTGTGATAAATTAATTTAGAATAGTAAGCAACAGTTTTTATTTTATTATAAATATGTAATTTATAAAAATTAAAGAAGGAAATAGCGTGCTGCAAAAATTTAGAATTTGGATTAAGTTAAGATTAATTGATTTTAAAAGATATTTAAAAGACCATTTTCAAGATGGAATACCATTCCGTTTAAAAATATTATTATGGTTAACAGGAATTTTATGTTTAGCATTATTATTTCAATTATTTAATTTACAAATTAAAAATGGTAATAATTTTCAGGCTGAAGTTAGTAGAACATCTAATACAATTGAATCTAATAATGTACCTAGAGGATCTATTTATGACACTAATGGGAAAGTTTTAGTAGCCAATAAGGCACATCAAGCTATTGCTTACACTAAAGGGATAAATGTGAGCGCAAGCGATATGTATAATGTAGCACGCAATTTAAGCCATTATTTAAAAGTAGATACAAAAGGATTAACTAAAGATCAAGAAGTAACATATTATTTAGCAAATATAAATAATTTTAATAAAGTGGCTAAAAATATTGAAAAACGTAATTCAATGTCATCTATGCAATTACAGGATGCTGCAGAAGCATATTGTAAAAACCATTATCATTTTAATAATGACCAATTTAAAAATGCAGCAGAAATATTTAGTAAATTAAATGGAGCTTATGCTTTATCTACTACTTATATTAAAGAAAATGGAGTTACAGACAAAGAAGTTGCTGAAGTAGGAGCTCATTTATCTAGTATGCCTGGAGTTAAAATAAGTACTAGTTGGAGCAGAACTTATCCTAATGGTAATTCGATAAAAGACATTGCTGGAAGAGTAACAACAGAAAAAGAAGGATTGCCTAGTAATCAAGTTTTGAAATTATTATCTGAAGGATATTCTCGTAATGATTCTGTGGGAGCAAGTTATTTAGAGCAAGAGTATGAACCAGTTTTAAGAGGAACTAAATCTCAAACTAGAGTTCAAGTTAATGGAAATAAAATAACCAAACAAGTAAAACAATATCCAGGTAAACCTGGAGCTAATTTAGTTTTAACTTTAAATCAAAAATTTCAACAAGATTTGCAGAATTTAATTAAATCTAGTACACCTGGCGGAACTTCGCAAGGAGTTTATGCAGTTGTTATGAATCCTAATACTGGTGCAATTTATGGAATGGCAGGAGAACAAAGAAATTACAAGACTGGTAAAGAAATTGCAGATCCATTAGGAGTTATTAACCAACCTATGGTTATGGGATCTATTGTAAAGCCAGGATTGTTTACTAGTGCTTTCCAGGCTGGTGTTATAACTCCAGAAGATAATACTTTAATTGACCATCCAATTTGGTTAAAGGGTATAAGTAAGTTATCTACAGATTGGAATAATAATGGTAGTTATCCGTTAAATGCTGCCTTAGCACTAGAGACATCATCTAATTCATATGCAATGCAGGTAGCAATGAAAATGGCAGGATTTAAATATTATCCAGGAGAATCTGTGTATAAGTTACCTAAAACAATGTTTCAAATAATTAGAAATGCTTTAGGACAATATGGTTTAGGAGTTAAAACAGGAGTTGATATTCCGGGAGAGTCTGCTGGATTAGAAGGACCAACTACTGGTAAACATATAGGATCTGCTTTACCTGAATCTTTTGGAAATTATGATTCATACACAGTTATGCAGTTAGGACAATACATAAGCACTTTAGCTAATGGAGGATACCGTTTACGTCCTTATATTGTTAAACAAATTCGTTCTACTACGCATGAAGGAGGTTTAGGAAAAGTTGAATATAATGCCATGCCTAAGGTGTTAAATTATGTATCGGCTAGTAAACAAGCTAAGAATATAATTAAACAAGGAATGTATGATGTTGTTTATGGAAATTCGCCACATAAAACAGGAGCTAATTTTTTAGAAGGATTAACCCCTAAAATTGTGGCTAAAACAGGTACTGCTGAAACAATAACTAATGGTCAAAAAACAGTAACTTCTAGCATGATATCTTATGCTCCGATTAATCATCCTAAAGTAGCAATTGCTTTAGCTATGCCAGGTTTACCTGAAACAATGAATTCATATTTGATTAATCAAAGATTAATGGTTAATATATACAAATTATTCTGGAAAGATGTTTTATCAAGTAATACTTCTAATTGATCTTTGCAAAACATGAATAAAAATGATAAACTAGCGAAGTCAATGAAAAGTCTGTTTGTAATAGGAGGGTTGTTAAAAGATGCGTGATAATATTATTTTAGAATGTACTGAATGTGGTGAACAAACATACTTAACTTCTAAAAATCGTCGTAATAATCCTGATCGACTTGAAATTAAAAAATATTGTCCTCGTGAACGTAGAATGACTTTACATAGAGAAGTTAAGAAATAAATGATATTAAGGGTCCTTAGAAAGTGATTAGCTTTTTAAGGATTTTTTATTAATGGTTGTTTTTATGGATAAAAAAGAAATTAGAATAAAACATTTGCGTTTACTAAAAAATATTGATGAAGATAAAAGAAAAGTTTATGATCAAGAAATTTTTGATAAGTTAATATCTTCGTTAGAATGGAATAATGCTGAACAAATAGGAATAACAATAAGCGAATTTCCTGAATTGAATACTCATAAAATAATGAATCAAGCGTTTTTTGATAATAAATTAATTTTTGTGCCTAAAATTTACCCTCGTCATCAAATGAAGTTTATTAATGTTAATGAAAAAACAACATTTGTTAAAAATAAGTTTGGTTTAATAGAACCCAATATTGCAAACTTTACGCTTCACAATAATGTAAATTTAGATTTAATGATTGTCCCCGGATTGGCATTTGATCTTAATAAAAACCGAATCGGTTTTGGTGGTGGATATTATGATCGATATTTGGAACAACATAATTTGATTAAAACAGTTTCATTAGCATACGAAGAAATGATTTTGCCTAAATTTAGTTGGAAAGTTGAAAATACAGATATAAAAATAGATAAAGTCATTACTAATGATGGAGTTATTAATTGATGAAAAAAGATAGACATATAGCTACCAATTTATTAATACTTATAAATATTTTAGTTTTTGTTTATATGGTATATAAATTTAAATTAAATATTTTAAATATGTATAATAACTTTTCTAATATTGATTTATTTAGAAGTGGTGCTTTGTTTGCACCAGCGATTATTTATAATCGACAATATTGGAGGTTGCTTACTGCAATGTTTATACATGTTAATTTAATGCATATTGCAGTAAACATGGCATTTTTATATTTCTTAGGTGTACAAGTAGAAAAATATTATGGGTTTTGGAAAACAATATTGATTTATTTAATTAGTGGCTTTACTGGTAACATATGGGGATGTTTACTGGTTAAAAATTCTATTTCAGCAGGAGCTAGTACTGCTATTTTTGGATTTTTTGGAGCTTTTGTTGCACTTAATTTAATGTATAAAAATGATGCATATATTTATCAAATGAGTAAAGAATTTTTATTATTAGTAGCGCTTAATTTAATCTTTGATATTTTTATGCGTGGAATAAATATTTGGGCACATATAGGTGGATTAATAGGCGGATTATTAATAGGAATTATTTTAGGATCTCATAGTTTAAAAAATTCTGTTTCAAAACGAATATTTGCCATTATTGGAATTATTTTGATTAACTTAATTATTATATATTTAAGTATGTTATCATTTTGATTGTGTAATTAGGGAGCTAATTATGAGTAAATGGGATTTTAGCGAAATAAGAACTTTGTATGATGTTCAACAAATATTAAAAATGTTTAATATTTATGTTTATGTTGGAAAACGAATCTGGGATATAGAAATGACGGCATTAGAATTGGATAATTTATACAATATGCATGTCATTAGTAAAGATGTTTGGTTAAGATCAAAGTTAGTTTTGCAAAGAGAACATCGATTAGAGGAAGACAGAAGTAAGGGAGAATTATAATTAATGTTGTTATTAAATATTATTTTTTTAGTTTTAATAATTTTTCTTGTTTGGTTAATAAGACATTATTATTTATTAATTAGATGTAAACAATCGGGATCTATAATTGAAGAAAAGGAATTTCAATCTGGTTTACACAAAGCACAAGTAATTGATTTACGTGAAAAGAAAGATTTTGAT